>JAJTGU010000115.1 GCA_021297985.1 Rubrivivax sp. | reverse complement strand
GCGGTGAGCGCCATCGCCAGCGCAAAGCCGCCCCAGACCACGGCGCCCCACATCGGCGTGGCGGATTCGCGTCCGCCTTCGTTGTCGCGCACATGCTTGGCCACGACAAAGGCCGCCGACATGCAGAACAGATAGGCCATGAACATGAAGGCGCGGTCGAGTTCGGCGCCTGGCAGCCAGGCCAGGCCGGTGCCGGCCAGCGACAGTGCGGCGGCAAACGAGACCCAGACCTGGATGCGCCAGGCACGGGTGTCCTGGCGAATGGCAACGGGGGTGGGGTGGGACATGGGGCGGCTTTCAGGGGTGAAGGTCAACATGGGAGTGAATGCTGCCGGTAGTCCAAGTCGGTATCTATCGCCCTGGGGAGCGTGGCGCCGTCGTAGACTTCAGGTATCGTCTTCCGATACCAGTGCAGGAGTCCGACCATGAGCGCGAACAGCCAGGCCCTGGTGCATGTACTGAAGGCCGAGCTGCGCCGTGCCGGCATCACCTATGGCCAGCTGGCCCGCGAGCTGGGCCTGGCCGAAAGCAGCGTCAAGCGCATCTTCGCCAAGGGCGACATGACACTGGCGCGCATCGACCAGGTGCTGGCGGTGCTGCGACTGGACTTTGCCGATCTGGCGCGCCAGATCGCGTTGGCGGCACCGTCGCGCCAGCAGCTGAGCCTCGAGCAGGAGCAGGCCGTGGTGGCCGACCCCAAGCTGCTGTTGACGGCGCTGAGCGTGCTCAGCCACTGGACCCCGGAGCAGATCGCCGCCACCTATGCACTGAGCCGGCCGCAGGTCGCTGCATGCCTGCAGGCGCTGGACCGGCTGGGAGTCGTGGAACTGCGTGGCCAGGTCGGCAACCGCCTGGGGAGCCGGCTGGGCTATCGGCTGAAGCTCGACAAGACTTTTCGCTGGCGTCCGGGCGGGCCGGTGATGCAGTACTTTCGCGACAAGGCCATGGCCGACTTCTTTGCCGGCGACTTTGCCGGGCCGGCCGAACTGCTGATGCTGGTGCATGGCCAGGTGTCGGCGGCAGCGGCCGAGCGCTTCGACGACCGGCTGCAACGCCTGGCGCAGGACTTCGCGCAGCAGCATCTGGCCGACCAAGGCCTGCCGCAGCACGAGCGCCGGCCGTTCACGCTGCTGGTCGCTCAGCGCTCGTGGATGTTCGCCGGGCTGCGCCGGCAACTCCGGGCGACTGAACCGCCGGGCTGAACCGGCGGCCTTCGCTGCCGGCCTTCAGAGGCGGCGGTAGCTCACAAACGCAAAGGCAGGGCCATCGGCGGCGGCATGCGTCTCGCGCCGGTACTCGGCAAACGCTTCCCGGTCCCAGAGAGGGAAGAACACGTCACCCTCCAGATCGGCGTCGATCTCGGTCAGCAGCAGTTCGTCGGCATGTGGCAGGGCCAGCGCGTAGAGCTCGCCGCCGCCGATCACGTAGACCCGCGACCGGCCGGCATCGGCGGCTTGCAAGGCGCCGTCCAGCGTCGAAAACGCTTCCGCGCCGGCTGCGCTCCAGCCCGGCTGCCGCGTGACGACCAGGTTGCGTCGCCCGGGCAGCGGGCGAAAGCGCGCCGGCAGCGAGTCCCAGGTCTTGCGCCCCATCACGACGGCATGGCCCAGCGTTGCGGCGCGGAAGTGGCGCTGGTCGGCCGGCTCGGTCCAGAGCAGTCCGCCGGCCTTGCCGATGGCACCGTTGCGGGCGACCGCGGCGATCAAGGTCACGGGCATCGTGGTGTGTTCACTTTGCGGGTTGGGGCCACAGTGCGCTGGCAATCGCGGCCATGACGAACAGTGCGGCCAGGCCGTCGGTCCAGCGCGGAATCTCCCCGACGATGAGGGTGGCCGACAGCACGCCGATCAAAGGGACGGCCATGATCGCAAACGTGCTGGCCTGAGGAGCAAGGTCGCGTGCCATGCCGAACCAGATGACCTGGGCGATACCGTAGTTGACGGTCGCGCCCCACAGCAAGGCCCCCCACATCGGAACGCTGAACTGCCAGCTCGGCCAGGGCTCGACGATCGGGGCGACGATCCAGAAAGCCGCCGCTGACAGCAGCATCATCCAGACCGTGATCGCCTCGGTGGGCAGCGGCAGTGTCGTACGCCGCATCCACAGCGTGCCCAGCGCCCAGCTCAGCGCGGCACCCTGCATCCACAGCACGCCAGCCGGCCGGCCGGCGATGCTGCCGATTTCCTGGCCGATCAACAGGCCCACCGCCAGAACGCCAGCGGCGACGCTGATCCAGGTGCGACGCGTCATGCCCTGGCCGTAGAACAGCGCACCGAGCAGTACGGTCCAGATCGGCATCGTGAAGCCCAGGATCGCGGCGCGACCCGAGGCCAGCGCCTGCACGCCCAGGATCGACAGCAGGTGCCAGCCGAAGATGTTGGGCAGCGCCAGCAGCACCAGGGCCGCCCAGTGCGCGCGCGGAATGTGCATCGACGTGCCGCGCCAGCGGAACCAGGCATAGAGCAGCAGCGCACCGGCGCTCATCGTCGTCGCGCGGAAGTACAGCGGACTCAGCTCGCGCAGCGAGAACTTCATCATCGGCCAGTTGACGCCCCACATCAGCGTCAGCGCCGCCAGGCCCAGCCACTGGGCCCGCGTCAGGTTCACCATGCGGCGGTCACACGGCGACCGGCGCCTTGATGCCGGGATGGGGGTCGTAGCCGACGAGTGCAAAGTCCTCGAAGCGGTACCCGAAGACCGAGTCCGGACGGCGCAACAGCTCGAGGGTCGGGAACGGTCGCAGCCCGCGCGCGAGCTGGGTCTTCACCTGCTCGATGTGGTTGCTGTAGATGTGGCAGTCGCCGCCGGTCCAGACGAACTCGCCGACCTGCAGGTCGCACTGCTGCGCCAGCATGTGCACCAGCATCGCGTAGCTGGCGATGTTGAACGGCACGCCTAGGAAGAGATCGGCGCTGCGCTGGTACAGCTGGCACGACAGCCGGCCATCGGCGACGTAGAACTGGAAGAACGCGTGGCATGGCGCCAGTGCCATCTTCGGCAGCTCGGCCACGTTCCAGGCGCTGACGATGATGCGCCGGGAGTCGGGGTTGACCTTCAACTGCTGCACGACCTCGGCGATCTGGTCGATGTGCCCGCCGTCGGGGCGGGGCCAGGCCCGCCACTGCACGCCGTAGACCGGTCCCAGGTCGCCGTCGGGGCTGGCCCATTCGTCCCAGATGGTGACTCCGTTCTCGCGCAGCCAGGCGGTGTTCGCATCGCCACGCAGGAACCACAGCAACTCGACCGCGATGCTCTTGAAGTGGACCTTCTTGGTCGTGACCAGCGGGAAGCCCTGCTCCAGGTCGAAGCGCATCTGGTGGCCGAACACGCTGAGCGTGCCGGTGCCGGTGCGGTCGGCCTTGGGCGTGCCGTTCTCCAGCACATGCTGCAGGAAGGATTCGTAGGCGCCGAGGCCGCAGGATTTCAATTCAATAGGCTCCGAAGAGGGTGTCGAGGGCGTCGGTGACATCGCCCCGCCAGCCGTCGGCCTGCATGACGGGCGCCTTCAACCAGGCGGTCGGTACCGGGGCCAGCGACGCGGTGTCCAGCACCACGGCCATGCCCTTGACCTCGAACTCGGGGTTCAAGCGCCGGGCGGGGATGCCGAAGCCCTTGCTCGCGCGCAGCGGGATCATCACGCGGGTGACCAGCGGGCCGAGGTGGTCGTTCTGGACGTCGAGCAGGAAAGGAGTCTCCTTGCGCTCGGCGGCGAACGGATTCGGATACACGTCGAAGCGGGCCATGCCGTTCAGGCAGCGTCGCGCTTGGATCCGGCCGGCCGCATGAAGGTGCGATAGCGGTCCGAGAACAGGCCCTCGCGTTCGATACGTGCGTTGTAGTCGGCGATGGCCGCTGCGTTGTCGTGTTGCCAGCGCTCCCAGTAGCGCTTCATCACGGCATCGGTCAGCAGCGCATCGACGACTTGGGAGATGTTCATGTCCATCTCGCGCGCCATGTCCAGGACCTTGGCGTTGAGCGACAGGTTGATGGCACGTTTGGGCGACTCTCGGACTGAGCGCATGAGGACTTCTCCAGGAAGGATGCGCACGAATTATGCGTGTGCGGCTTGCGCAGGATCGAGGTCGAACTGCATCGCCGCCAGCCGCGAATACAGGCCGCCACGGGCGACCAGTTCATCGTGGCGGCCAATGTCGACGATGCGGCCGGCGTCGAGCACGACGATCCGGTCGGCCGACAAGACAGTGGACAGGCGATGCGCGATCACAAGCGTGGTGCGGTCCTTCATGGCGGCTTCGAGCGCGGCCTGGACCATGCGCTCGCTCTCGGCGTCGAGCGCGCTGGTGGCTTCATCCAGCAGCAGCAGCGGTGGGTTCTTCAGCATCGCGCGGGCGATGCTGATGCGCTGGCGCTGGCCGCCCGACAGGCGAACACCCCGTTCGCCCAGGAACGTGGCATAGCCCTCGGGCAGCGCGACGATGAAGTCATGCGCGAACGCGGCCTTCGCGGCGGCGTGGACCTCGGCGTCGCTGGCCTCGGGGCGGCCGTAGCGGATGTTCTCGAGCGCGCTGGTGCTGAACACCGTGCTGTCCTGCGGCACGATGCCGATGCGCGACCGCAACGCGGCCAGGCTCGTCGCCTGCACCGGCACGCCGTCCAGCCGCACCTGCCCGGCGTTGACGTCGTAGAAGCGCATCAGCAGCTGGAACACCGTGCTCTTTCCGGCGCCGCTGGGGCCGACCAGGGCCACCGTCTCGCCCGGCCGCACGACAAGGTCGAAGCCCTCCAGTGCCGCCTGCCGCGGCCGCGACGGGTAGTGGAACTGCACCTGCTCGAATGCGACCGCCGAGCCGCCCTGGGCGGGAGGCAGCGGCAGCGGCGACGGCGGATCGTCCACCGGCGAGCGGGCCGACAACAGCTCCATCAGACGCTCGGTCGCACCGGCGGCGCGCAGCAGGTCGCCATAGACCTCGGACAGCACGGCCACCGCGCCGACGAAGATGATCGTGAACATCACGGTCTGGCCCAGATGGCCGGCACTGATGCGGCCGGCGAGGACCGCTTCGGTGCCCTGGTACAGACCCCAGAGCAGGGCGCCGAAGGTTGCGGTGATGACAAAGGCCACCAGCAGCGACCGCACCAGGGTCCGCTTGCGCGCCGTGCGAAAGGCGTCCTCGGTCGACGCACTGAAGCGCTCGGCCTCGCGCCGCTCCTGCACGTAGCCCTGGACGACGGGAATCTCGCCCAGCACCTCGGCGGCGATGGCGCTGGAGTCGGCGACCCGGTCCTGGCTGGCGCGGCTGAGCTTGCGCACGCGGCGGCCGAAGTACAGCGCCGGCAGCACCACCAGCACCAGGATGCCCAGCACCTGGGCCATGACGGCGGGATTGGTGATGACCAGCGCGAGCAGCGCGCCGATGCCCATGACCGTATTGCGCAGGCCCATGCTCAACGACGAGCCGACGACCGTCTGCACCAGGGTCGTGTCGGTGGTCAGCCGGCTGACGACCTCACCGGTGCGGGTGGTCTCGAAGAACTCCGGGCTTTGCTGGACGACGTGGGCGTACACGGCATTGCGCAGGTCGGCCGTGATGCGCTCGCCGAGCCAGCTGACCATGTAGAAGCGCGCCGCCGAAAACACCCCCAGCGCCAGCCCGACGCCGAACAGGAGCACGAAGTACTCGCGCAGCGCCATCAGTCGCTCGCCGGGCTCGGCGGCGACCAGACCCTGGTCGATCAAGGCCTTCAGGGCCAGTGGCATCGCCAGTGTGCTGGCCGCGGCGAGCACCAGGAAGACCACCGCCAGCGCGATGCGGCCGCGGTAGGGCCGGACAAAGGGCAGCAGGCCGGAAAGCGAACGCGGGGACTGGGCCGCAGGACGGGCGGCGATTCGGGCTGCGGATTCGGGGTCGGCCATGGAGGGGGAGAGGAAGCGGCCGCGCAGTCTATGCGGCGCGCCCGGCGGCCGCTGATGGCGGCGCCAGCGTGTCGATTTTCACGGCCTGAGCGACCCCTTGATCGCGGGCGCCTCAAGATTGGCGGGATATGGTCGAATCGACACGAGACCGCGGGCAGGTGCCCGCCTCCACCTTGTCGCCATCCCCTTGAATCCCACCCCCGACCGGCCCGCACCGACCCGACGCCTGGGTGCATTTGATCTGCCCGACCCTGCCGCAGGGTCGGTTTCCAGCGCGCGCAACGGGTCGAGCGCCCCCATGATCGCCGCGCTGGTGCTGCTGGCCGCTGCTGGGCTGGCGGCCGGGTCGGCGGCGCTGGCGTCTGC
>JAJTGU010000157.1 GCA_021297985.1 Rubrivivax sp. | reverse complement strand
GCTCGTCTGGCCCGCCATCAGCGTGTTCGACGCCGCCTGCGGCGATGCGCGGATGAACCGGCCCAAGTCAGTGCCCGACCGGCCGCTGGTGTTCATGGTGCCGGCGGACGTGGACGCGCTGGCGCTGGAGCCGGCGGTGCGCCGCGCCTACGAGCAGGCGATCGCAACGCTGACCGCACAGGGCGGGCGCGTCGTGCGCATCGACCTGGCGTGCTGGGACTTTGCCCGCGCCCGACGCAGCGGCCTGTTGCTGGTCGAAGCCGACCTGCTGCACGAACACGCCGCCGACTGGGCCGCCCAGCCGCAGAACTTCTCGCCCGAACTGCGCACCCTGCTCGCGTGGTGCGAGCGCCAGCCGGCTGCGGCCTGCGCCAAGGCGCAGCGCGTGCTGGCCGCCGCGCGCGTGGAGGTGCGGCGCTGGTGGGCGCAGGGCGACGTGATGCTGCTGCCCACGGTGCCGCAGACCGCGTTTGCCCAGGGCCGCGCGGCCCCGGCCCATGCGGCCGACCTGACCAGCATCGCCAACCTGGCCGGTGTACCGGCCATCAGCCTGCCGCTGCCGGTGGCGCCGGGCGGGTTGCCGGTCGGCCTGATGGCGATGGCGCCGCGCGGTCATGAGCCGATGTTGATGGGCCTGGCCGCAGGCCCGCTGGACGGCGTGGTGGCAAGCCCATGAAGCTCGAAGGCATCCGTGTGCTTGACCTGAGCCTCTTCCTGCCGGGTCCGCACCTGACGATGATGATGGCCGACCACGGTGCCGACGTGATCAAGGTCGAGCCCCCGCAAGGCGAGCCGGTGCGCGAGGTCGGCCTGAAGCAGAACGGCCACAGCGTCTGGTTCCGCAACACGCACCGCGGCAAGCGCTGCATCGTGCTCAACCTCAAGCAGCCCGCCGCGCGCGAGGTGCTGCACCGCCTGGTGGCCACGGCCGATGTCTTCATCGAGGCCTTCCGACCGGGCGTTGCAGAGCGGCTGGGCATCGGGCCGGCAACGCTGCGTGCGATCAACCCGCGGCTGGTCTACTGCTCGATCTCGGCCTTTGGCCAGACCGGCCCGCTGGCGACGAAACCGGCACACGACCTGGCCGTGCAGGCCGAGGCCGGGCTGCTGTCGGTCAACCTCGGGCCCGACGACCGCCCGGCGATGCCCGGCGTCCCGGCATCGGACATGGCGGCCTCCTTGATGGCGCTGTCGGGCATCCTGATGGCGCTGCTGCGCCGCGAGCGCACCGGCCAGGGCGACGTGCTCGACATCGCGATGTACGACAGCCTGCTGGCCTGGACGCCCAACGTCATGGGCCCGCCGTTTGCGCAGGACCGCGCACCGGTGGCCAAGGACGAAAGGTCCTGGGGCGGCTCGGCGTTCTATGGCCTCTACGCCACCGCCTGCGGCGGCCACCTGACGCTCGGCGGTGGCGAACACAAGTTCGTCGAGAGCCTGCTGCACGCGCTGGGTCGTCCGGACCTGATTGCGCTGGCCCTGCAAGCGCCCGGCCCCGGCCACGAGCCGGTGCGCGCCTTCCTGCGCGAGCGCTTCGCGACGCGCAGCCTGGCCGAATGGGCCGCGGTCCTGGCGCCGCTGGACATCGCCTGGGCTCCGGTGCGCACGCTGCACGAGGCCGTCAACAGCCCGCACGCGGCGGCGCGCGGCATGCGCGTCGAGCAGCCCGCCGGCCAGCCGCACCTGGGCCTCCCGATCAAGTTCGGCGACGAGCCCGGACGGGTCGACCCGCATCTGGACGCGCTGGGCGAGTCGACCGATTCCGTGCTGGCGCAAGCCGGCTACAGCGCCGAACAGATCGCCGCGCTGCGGTCGGGCGGCGCCCTGGGCTGAGGCTGCGGCCTCAGAACGGCTTGACCGCGCCCAGGAACGCCACCGTCAGGATGCCGATCCAGTACACGTAGGCGAGCTTGCGGCCGAAGGCGATGCTCTTCTCCAGCTGGCGCTCGACCTCCGGCGGCGAGCCCTCGGTGGCCAGACGGCGGAACAGCACCGTCCACTCGCGCATGATGAAGCGCAGCAGCAGTCCGATGACCAGCATCAGGGCGTACACAAGCACCTTGGCCGAGTACCACATCAGCCCGGTCTCGGCCTTGAAGGGCCCGTGGCCGAGCAGCGAGAACAAGGCGCTGAAGAACAGCACCGGGATCACGACGTAGCGGATCGCCTCGTCGGCCTTGGTCAGGCGGATGCCGCGGTCGGTCTCGCGGGCGAAGAACGCGGCCCAGCACAGTGCCAGCCAGCCGGCAAAGGCGATCCACATGCCCACCAGCCAGGCGCCGCCCAGCGGTTGCAGGCCCCAGATGTGGCCCATGTGCAGGCCCAGCGGCAGCAGCAGGATGATGCCGGTGCGGGCCAGGATGTCGATGCGGTAGGCGGTCTCCATGTGGCGCCGCCGCTCGTCCAGCGCGAGGCGGTGGTTGACGACGTTGTACGAGGTCTGGAACACCCCCCATTCGCCGCCCAGCCAATACACCATGGCCACGATGTGCAGCCACTTCAGGATCGGCAGTTCGTACATCCCCAGGCCCATCGCATCGCTCCGTCTTGGTCTGTCGTCGAGGCGGGTCGTATACTGGTTGTCCGGACAACTTTCGTCAATCCGGACCGACCGGGAGCGCCCTGTGCCCAGACACCGCACGCTGCGCGGCAGCATCCGCTACACCAGCGCCAAGCCTGAGCGCATGGGCCAGGAACGCGGGCGCGAGTACTTCATCGTCACCGACCAGGCCGATGGCGTGCGCACCGTGCATGCGCACTGCGAGATCGACGACGCACCCAATGTCATCCGCGACGTGGTGCTGGCGCTCGACGGCGAAGGCCACCCGATCGACTGCTCGGTGCGCATCACCGTCGGCGACCGCCACGAAGGCACCGGCCTGATGCGATTCACGGCCACACAGGCCGAGTGCGAGGGCTACAACCGCAACGCCGGCCGCGTGAGCCAGCGCATCGAGACCGATGGCCGGCTGCGCGCACTGGGCGCCCACCCGATCATCGGCGACGCGCTGATCCTGCGCCTGTACCCGCTGGCTGAGGGCCCGGGCAGGCGCTTCTTCCCGAACCTGATGCTGACCTCGCCCGACCACCGCGGCGCCACCGGGCCGATGCTGTTCCAGCTCGGCTTCGGCATCGAATACGTCGGCGCCGAGCGCATCACGGTCGGGGCCGGCAGCTTCGATGCGCTGCACTTCCGCTATGTCGACACCGCCGGCCAGCTGCCCGAGGAGCATCCGCCCTACGACGTGTGGTGCACCGCGGACGGCCACTACCTGTACCTGAAGGGCGGTGTCGGCGGCTACATGCAGACGCGCTACGAACTGGTCGAACTGACCGGCCTGTGACCCCCGGACCCAGGCCGACACGAGGCAAGATCGCGCCATGCCCTGCTACATGATCGTGCGCGCCCGCATTGCGGACCGCGAGAAGTTCGCCCGCTACACGGCCGTGGTGCCGGCGCTGGTCCAGCGCTTCGGTGGCCGCTACCTCGTGCTCGGCGGCGCAACAACGGTGCTCGAAGGCCCCTGGCCGGCCGACGCGCCGGAGCCCAAGACCGTGATCAGCGTCTGGCCCGACCGCGCCGCGGCCGAGGCCTTCTGGCAGTCGCCCGAGTACCGCGCCGCCTGTGAGCTGCGTGAGGGCGCGGGCGAGTTTGCGATCCAGCTTGTCGACGGCCTGCCCGGAGCCCCGCCCCCATGAACACGGTTGCACCCTACACGGCGCTCGCGCTGCAGACCACCTGCCCGGCGGTGAACGGCATGCCGGACACCGCCAGCGCCCGCGCCCAGATGCGCGCGACGATCGAGCGCGTGGGCCGCCAGATCCGCGCCGCCAAGGCCTTTGTCGGGCCGGACGTGAAGCTCGTCGTGCTGCCCGAGTACTTCGCGTCCAGCTACCCGGCGGGCGAAGCGCTGCCGCTGTGGGCAGAGCGTGCGGCCTGGGCGCCCGACGGGCCCGAATACCAGGCCGTGGGCGAGATCGCGGTCGCGCAGTCGGTCTTCATCAGCGGCAACTGCTACGAGACCGACGTCCACTTTCCGGGCCTGTACTTCCAGGCCAGCTTCATCGTCGACCCCGCAGGCGCGACGATCCTGCGCTACCGCCGGCTGGTGTCGATGTTCGCGCCGACGCCGCACGACGTCTGGGACCGCTACCTCTCGATCTACGGCCTGGACGCCGTGTTCCCGGTCGCAGACACCGTGCTCGGCCGCCTGGCCTGCATCGCCAGCGAGGAGATCCTCTATCCCGAGATCGCCCGCGCGCTGGCGCTGCGAGGGGCCGAGGTGTTCTTGCACTCCACCAGCGAGGTCGGCAGCCCGCGGCTGACGCCCAAGGACATCTGCAAACGCGCCCGCGCCGTCGAGAACATCGCCTGGGTCGTGTCGGCCAACAGCGCCGGCATCACCGGGCTCGACTTCCCGACCGCCAGCACCGACGGCATGAGCAAGATCATCGACCCCAAGGGCGAGGTGCGTGCCGAGGCCGGCTACGGCGAGTCGATGGTCGCCAACGCCGAGATCGACGTCATGGCCGTGCGCCGCGCACGGGCCAGACCCAACATGGCCAACACCCTGGCCCGACAGCGGCTTGAGCTGTTTGCCGCCGGATACGCCGGCAGCGTCTACCCCGCCAACACCATGCTCGCCGCCGACGGCCAGCCCTTCGTGCCCGAGCGCAGCCACTTCATGGCCCAGATGCAGCGCGGCCTGGCGGCCCTGCGCGAGCGCGGGGTGTTGCCGGCCGAAGCGGGCAAGGGCTGACTCAGGTCGGGAGGCTCGCGAAGGCCCACAGCGACTGGGCCGCGCAGCCCCGGCCGACCGTGGGGTGACCATGGCGATTTCGGCGCAGGTGGAACGCCAGGCCCTCTCGGCGCTGTCATCCGCCACTCCTAAGCTGAACGTCGATCAGGAGATCGACCCCCATCACAGCCAGGAGAAGAGCCGCATGTCCAAGACCCCTTTCCAGCCGCCTGCTTCGAAGCGCGCGGTCCTGGCGGCCTGTGCCGCCATGGTGACTGCGCTGGCGATGACGCCCGTGCAGGCCCAGTTCCGCATCAATCCGTACCTGCAGAACCCCTCCAGCGAGTCGATGAGCTTCACCTGGTTCACCGAGCAGGCCGGGGCCGGCACCTTGAAGGTCTTCGAGGCCGGCAGCAACCAGGCCCTGTTCACCGCATCCAGCACGCCGGCGCTTCAGTCGGTGCTCGCCTACACCCAGGCGGAGAAGAACCAGGTCATCGGTGGCCTGGTGCAAGGCTCCTGGCTGCGCAGCGACGACAACTGGAAGCACGGCGTCGACGTCACCGGGCTGACGCCCGGCACCCAGTACCGCTACACCGTGGAGCAGAACGGCAGCGTGTTCGAGTCCACGTTCCGCAGCGCGCCCAGCAAGCAGGCCTGGAACTCGGTGCGCTTCGTCGCGATGTCCGACTCGGAGACCGAGCCGCTCGGTCAGGTCAACCGGCGCGAGTGGACCCCTGGCGCCTTGGCACCGGGCAGCCTGGCGCGGCCGGACGCCAACAGCAGTGCCTGGGCCAGCAAGTTCGGCAGCCGCACACTGTCGGGCGTGCGCGTGCTGAACTACGCCTTGACCGAAGACGAAGGCTACCGCCGCAACCTGCAGGCCGTGGCCAGCCGCGACATCGACTTCCTGATGATGCCGGGCGACCTGGTGCAAGGCGGGGGCTACCAGCCCGGATGGGACAGCTTCTTCCGCCACAACGCCGGCGACATCGGCAGCGGCCTGTCGCGCCATGCGCTCCTTCCGGCGCTGGGCAACTGGGAGAACTTCGGCGCGCTGAACGGCGGCTACGGCACCGATGCCGACGGCCGCTTCGGCCCGAAGTTCGGGCGCGACAAGTACCACACCTACTTCGACGCGCCTTCCAACGGCACGCCGGCGCACCGCGACAACTACTACCGCGTCGACTACGGCCCGGTCACCGTGATCACGCTGGACAGCTCCAACGGCGAGCCCGACGACCGCCCGCAGAACTACGTCCAGAAGGCCACGGGCCAGCAGTACAACGGCCCGGGCACCGACACCCAGAACAACTTCAACCGCGCCGCCTACGAGGCGGCCGGCGGCACCGACCTGGCGGACTTCAATCCCGGCAGCCCGCAATGGCAATGGGCGCAGGAACAACTGGCCCAGGCGCGGGCCAACGGACAGATCGTCTTCGTGCAGTTCCACCACGCCCCGTACAGCAATGGCGAGCATGGTTTGCCGATGGACCACGTGCTGACCAGTGGCCAGGGCGGCACGCCGATGCGCCAGTACCAGGCGATGTTCGAGCGCTACGGTGTCGCCGCCGTCCTGTCCGGGCACAGCGAGATGTTCGAGCGAAGCTGGGTCGACGGGGACAACGACGGTGTCGGCGTGACCTACTACGACGTCGGGGTCGCCGGCGACGGGCTCCGGGGCGAACGGCGCAACGGCAACTCGCTGAACGACCCGCTGCTGAAGTACAACCCGTTCAGCCAGTGGACGGCCGATCAGGACGCCGCCGAGCGCTGGGAGCTGGTCGACGGCGTGCCGCAGCTGGTGGCCGGCGGCAAGCACTACGGGCACCTGGAGGTCAACGTCGTCAACCTTCAGGACCAGGACGACGGCCTGTACCTGGCGAAGATCACGCTGACGCCGGTCTACCTGTTCCCGGTGCTCGACAGCAACTACAACCTGGTGCGCACCGAACGCCGCGTCTACAGCGACGAGATCACGCTCCTGGTCGGCCGCGACGGAGCCGTGGTCGCCGTCCCCGAGCCGAGCAGCCTGGCGCTGATGGCGCTCGGTGCGGCCCTGCTGGCCGCCCGCGTTCGTCGGCGCAAGGGCTGATCGCCGGCGACGGGGGCGTCAGGGGGATGGCGAGGGGCCGCTGACCTGGAGGTCCGCCTTCACGAAGTCGCAGATTGCGAAGGGGGCGTGGCCTCCGGCCGCCACAAACCGGTGACACGTTCGCATCCTTGGGGGATGCGTCGCCGCGCTGCGGGGCGTCCACTGCGCTCCTGAATCGCCGCAGCCCGCGGCCAGCCGGAGCCCCCGATGCCGAACCCGAACGCCTTCATCGCCCCCGTGCGGGGCCTCGCGCCCGCCTACGACGCGGCGCAGATCCGCCGCGCCGAAGTCGACATCACGGTCAGCCTGGACGGGCTGCCGCCGCTGCGCCTGGATCCGAAGGACCCACGCACGCCCGCCTATGCCGAGGTGCTGGAGAGCCTGCGCCAGCGCAGCGGGCTGGTGTATGCCGAGACCGACCCCACCACCGGCCGCATCCAGCGCCTGCTGCTGCCCCGCCTGGGCCGGGTGCTGAGCGCCGAGCGCGACACGGCTGGCGACCTGGCGCTGAGCCTGGACCATTCGCACGCCCGCCTGCGCCTGCCCGCCGGCCATGGCGACTTCGCCGCCTTCGAGGGCGTGTTGCGCGAGGCCCTGCTCTCGCGAGCGCCGGTGCTGGTGACGGTGGACGACCGGCTGGGTGTCATCGACATCCGGTTGCCGCTCCCGGGCTGGCCGCTGCCCCCGCTGCTGCCGCCGTTCCCGGACGTTCCGCCGCCACGCGAGCCTTCGTTCCTGCGCTGGCTGATCGAACGCTTCTGGCTCTTCTGGAGGTGGCCCTGGTGGCCCTGGTGGTGGTTCGGATGCCTCTCGCTGAGCCGCGCGAATCAGGTCTTTGCCCAGATGCAGGCCACGAGCTGCGCACCGTTGACGACCCCGGCCCCGTGCATCCCCTTCCTCTACCCCGACGACGGCTGCTTCGCCCGCGCCCACGAGATGTGTCGCCTGATGATCGCGATGGGCCTCGAACCCCAGAAAGTCTGGATCCGCGGCCGCCTGCGCACCCCCACCCGCAACCACCCCGCTTGCCACGTGCTCTGGGGCTGGCACGTCGCGCCGACGCTGTGCGTGCGCGGCAACTGGTTCTGGATGCGCCAGACGGTGGTCATCGACCCCTCGCTGTTTGCTGGCCCGGTGAGCAAGACCACCTGGAAGAGCGTGCAGGGCGACCCCTCGGCGACACTCGACGACACCAGCCCCGAGCCCTACTTCCACGTCGGGGGCGACGTTTTCGACCCCGGCTACACGATGACCCAGCAGCACCTCATCGAATACCGCACCGAGCTGCGGCTGCGCTCCATCAACCAGGGGCCACCGCCCTACGCGAACTGCCCCTAGGCGCAAGGGATCCGCTGACGACACCGAAATGCCGGACTTCTTGCCCGTATATCGCCGTCGGCTGCGCCCGCAAGGTTGGGCACGGATCTGATGCTTGGGCAGAGGCCGGCAGTTCGGGGCAGTGCCCATAAACCACGCGCTGGCACACGACCCGGGTGCCCCAGAAACAACGAAGCCCATCACCATGGACGGGCTTCGGCGGGGAATCAGAAAGAGGGTGGTGGCCTGGGGCGGAATCGAACCACCGACACGCGGATTTTCAATCCGCTGCTCTACCAACTGAGCTACCAGGCCAAAACGTGAGCCCGCGAGTATAGCCGGGGCGCGGGGTGGGCTCAGGCCATGCCGCCGTTGTTGCCGCCCTTGTTCTTGCCACGGCTGAGGTCGACGCCCAGCTGCTTGAGCTTGCGGTAGAGGTGGGTGCGTTCGAGGCCGGTCTTTTCGGCGACGCGGGTCATCGAGCCGTTTTCGCGCGCG
>JAJTGU010000075.1 GCA_021297985.1 Rubrivivax sp. | reverse complement strand
CGAGCAGCAAGAACAGCAGCGGGCGCGCGTCGTACCAGGCACGCAACTCGGCCTCCTGCGGCGGCGTGGCCGACGCGGCCAGGCGCTGGGCGTAGGCCCGGGCGAGCACCTCCCGCCGGGCCAGGGCCAGCGCCTGCAGGACCTGGGGGTCGCGGTCCAGCTTCGCCGCCTGGGCCTGCTGGACGAGGAGCTCCTGCTCGATCAGCCGCTCGAGCCCCGCGCGCGAGATGCGGTCGAGCTCGGCGGCCGCCGGCGGCCCTCCGGCGAGTGCCGCCTGCTGGCCGATCCACTGGTTCAGCAGATGCACCGAGATCTCGTCGCCATTGACTTCGGCGATGCGCTGGCTCGCCCGGTCCGCAGAACCGCCCGACGTGTCCGAACACGCACCGAGCAGCAACATGCCGGCGGCCAGGAGCAGCAACGACACAGTGGCGGTGGCAACGGAGGTCAAGGGTCGGGACACGGCACAGCCGCCGCAGCGGCCTCGCAAAGCCCCTCAGGTTATGAACCGCCTGTGACAAACCGGCGTCGCCAAGGGGTGGCGAAATCGCCACGGGTGACCGCCGGCCCCTCGACCCGACGCTGCGTGAGCATGATCCGTTCGGCTCACACCCCCCGAGACAGCGGGGTGATCCGCAGGGATCAGGGTCATGCAACCGTCACGGGCACCGAACAGACTGCACGGCTTGCCTGTCCCCGGTTGCCTTGGCGCTGCCCTGGCGCCACGCCCGTGAGCCCTCCCGTGTCCCGTCGTCCTTCCACCCCTGCCGCGCCTGACCCGCGGCACGCCTGTCGCGGCAACGGCCGTGGCTTCACCTTGCTTGAGCTGCTGGTCGTGCTCGTCATCGTGGGCCTGCTGGCCGGCTTCGTCGGGCCGCGGCTGTTTGCCCAGGTCGGCCGTTCGGAAGCCAAGGTCGCGAAGGCGCAGATCTCGGCGTTCGAAAAGGCACTCGACCAGTTCCGCATCGACACCGGCCGCTATCCCCCAGGCGACGCCGGCCTCGCAGCCCTGGTGGCGCGGCCCGCGGACGAGCCGCGTTGGAACGGGCCCTACCTGGCCAAGGCCGTGCCGGCCGATCCCTGGGGTCGGGCCTACGGTTATCGCAGCCCGGGCGAGCACGGGGACTACGACCTGTGGAGCTTCGGCCGCGACGGCCAGCCCGGCGGCGAGGCCGACGATGCCGACATCACCAGCTGGTGAAGCCGCCGAGCCGTCGCCTGGGTTGCGCTGGCAACTGATGGCGCCCCGGCTGGACAGCGGTGCCTTCAGCCACGAACTGTCGGTGCTGCTGGCCGCCGGCATCCCGATGCTCGAGGCGCTGTCGGCGCTGCGCGAGCAGTCACAACAGACCCGGCAGCCACAGGCGGGCGCTGCGTCGGCCTGGATCGCCGGCGTGCAGCGTCGCCTGAAGGCCGGACAGGCGCTGGCGCCGGCCCTCGAAGCCGCACTGTCTGAAGCGGGCCATGCGCCGCAACCGCTGCTCATCGCCGGTGTTGCGGCGGCCGAGCGCAGCGGCAAGCTGCCCCAGGCGCTGGCCGACCACGCACGGCATGCCGCCTGGGTCGGCTCGCTGCGGCACCAGCTCGCCAGTGCGGCGCTCTATCCGTCGCTGCTGGTGCTGGCCAGCCTGGCGGTGCTGCTGTTCCTGCTGATCGTCGTCGTGCCGCGTTTTGCCGGCCTGCTCGAGGGCCGGGGCGGCGACCTGCCGCTGGCGTCGCAGTGGCTGCTTGCGGCCGGTCAGGCCGCCGCGGCCCAGCCGCTGGTGACCCTCGCGCTGGCCGCCGCGGTCGTGCTGGCGCCGCTGGTGCTGTGGCAACTGCCGGCCGGACGCGACGCCTTGCAGGCCCTGGCCTGGCGGCTGCCCAGCCTGGGGCCGCGCCTGCGCGTGCTGGCCCTGGCCCAGCTCTACCGCACGCTGGCGATGCTGCTTGGCGCGGGGGTGCCGGTGCTGGCGGCGCTGCGCATCGCGCAAGGCAGCGCGCCGACTCGCCTGCGCGAGGCCCTGGCCGGCACCGCGCAGTCGGTCGCCGAAGGCCAGCGGTTGTCGGCGTCGCTGTCGGCCCAAGGCCTGGCGACTCCGGTGGCCAGGCGCATGCTGCGGGTTGGCGAGCGCAGCGGCCGGCTGGCCGAGATGCTGGAGCAGGCTGCCGCGTTCCACGACGATGAGTTGCGCCGGCTGGGCGAGCTGGTCTCCCGGGTCGTGAACCCGGCGCTGATGCTCGTGATGGGCGGGCTCATCGGCGGCCTGGTGGTGCTGCTGTACCTGCCGATCTTCCAGCTGGCCGAGGGCGTGCTGTGAGGCGTGCCCAGGTCGACGAGACCGTGCCCGGCGCTGCCGTGCCGTGCGCCGACCCGCGCTGGCCGCTGCCTCTGGCCCGGCGCTGGCGGCTGGTGCTGCTGGAAGACACCGCAGCAGCAGCCGCCGGGCTTGCGCGCTGGCGGGCCGCGAGCGACCTCGAAACCCCGAGCGCGCTGATCGAGCGACTGGAACACCTGCTGGACGCCAGCGTGCTGACCCAGCGCGCGACGACCGAGCAGCTCGACCAGTGGCTGGCCGAAGCCGCCACGCACTGGCGCGCCCTGCCGGACGAGCTGATGGGCGACGGCAGCCCGCAAGGTGAAGACGTCGACCCCGATGCCGAGCCTGGCACCGGTGGCGAAGCCGACGGACAGGCACCGGCCGTGCGCCTGCTCGACGCCACACTGCACGACGCGCTGCGCGACGGCGCCAGCGACATCCACTTCGAATGCAATGCCAACGGCGCCGTGCTGCGGATGCGCCTGGACGGCGTGATGCAGCCGGTGTCGGCGATCGCCTCGCCGGCCCTGGCGGCGCAGCTGGTGTCGCGCCTGAAGGTCCTGGCCGAGCTCGACATCGGCGAGCGTCGGCTTCCCCAGGACGGCCGCTTCCAGGCCCGGGTCGCGGGCCGAAGGGTGGACTTCCGGCTGTCGGTGATGCCCAGCGTGCATGGCGAGGACGCCGTGATCCGCGTGCTCGACCGGTCGCCAACCGCTGAAGGCGCCGGGGCGACGCGGCCCGGGCAGGCCCCGGCCCTCAGCCTGGCGGCGCTGGGATTTGCGCCCGATCTGGCCGAGCGGCTGCGGCGGCTGGCGCTGCGTCCGCAGGGCATGCTGCTGGCCACCGGACCGACCGGCAGCGGCAAGACGACCACGCTGTACGCGCTGATCGCCGAGAGCTTCGATGGTCGCGACAAGGTGGTCACGATCGAGGACCCGGTCGAGGTCGGCCTGGCCGGCATCGTCCAGGTGCCGGTGAACGAGCGCCAGGGCCTGAGCTTCGCGCGGGGGCTGCGCTCGCTGCTGCGCCACGACCCCGACCGCGTGCTCGTCGGCGAGATCCGCGACGCCGAGACCGCCCAGATCGCCGTGCAGGCGGCATTGACCGGCCACGGCGTGCTGTCCAGCGTGCACGCCAACGGTGCGTTGGAGGTGCTGGCGCGCTTCATGCACCTGGGGCTGGACCTGTACAACCTGGCCAGCGCGTTGAACGCCGTGCTGGCCCAGCGCCTGGTGCGCGTGCTGTGCCCGCACTGCGCGGTACCGGCCCTGCCCACGACCACCGGCGCACAAGCGGCAACACCCCGGCTGGCGGTCGGTTGCGTGCACTGCCGTCACACCGGCTACCTGGGGCGGCGCACCATCGCCGAGCTGCTGGTGCTGGACGATCCGCTGCGCGACGCGATCGCCGACCGTGCGCCCAAGGCCCGGCTGCGCGAGCTGGCACTGGCCACCGGCTGGCGGCCGCTGCGCGACGCGGCGCGCGACGCGGTCCAGCGCGGCCTGACCAGCCAGGCCGAGATCGAGCGGGTGTTGGGCGATGTCGACTGAGGCTCTGTCGCCCTCGTTGCCGCTGCCGACCGGACGTTCCTGGCGCTGGCGATGGGACGCCCTGACCCGCCAGCGCTCGCGCCGTGCCGATGTGCTGGCGGGTGTCGAAGGTGCATGGTCGTGGCCGGTGGCGGGCGGGAGCCTCGGTGATGTCGAGCCGCCGCTGCACCATGCCTCGGTCGACGAGGCCCTGGCGCACCGGGCCAGACAGGGCATCGGCAGGGTCCGGCTGTGGCTGTCCGGGCGACTGGTGCACACGGCCGTGCTCGCCGCCACCCCTCGCGACGGCCTGCCGGCAGTGCGCCAGCCGCTGATCGACCTGTTCGGCGCCGGAGCAGCCGTGTGGCCCCTGGCGGTGGCGGCCAACGGCAGCGGCAGCGTGGTGGTCGGCTGGCACCGGATCAGCGGCGACGGCAGCGACGACCGGGCCCTGCAGCCGGCCACTCAGTTGGAGCGTTGGCAACAGATCGCCGCCCAGCACCGGCTGCGCCTGGATTCGGTCGGTCCCTGGTGGGCTGGCTGGGTCGGACGGGCCGGGACCGCCGACGGGGTGTCGCACTCGCTGTGGCTCGAGCGCAGCGATGGCGCCCTGCATGCGACGCTGCGGGTGCAGCGGGCTGGCGAGGTGCTGGCCGTGCACCAGCGCCGCGGCCACGAGGCCCGGGCGCTGTGGCAGCGCCTGCGCGCCGAGCTCGGGATCGAGGCCGGCGTCCCCGATCGGCTGGGCGGCGTCGATATCGGCAGCTTCGCCGGTGCCCCTGGCCCCAGCGGCCAGGCGCCGCAGTTCGACATCGACCCGTTGCGGCTCGAAGCGACAGCGCCATGAAGCCGGCCACCGACCGCATCCCCATGCCGGACTTCCTGCACCCCTCGGGCCGGCCGGCACTGCTGCCGCGCCTGGCCTGGGTGGCCCTGGGCGCCTGCGTGCTGGTGTTTGCGGTGGCCGCGTGGGACAGCCTCGTTGCCCTGCAACAGCGCGACGACGCCGCGCAGCGGCTCGCCATATGGCAGACCCAGCAGACCCGGCAGGCCCGGCTGGCCCCGCTGGGCGCCACGGCGCCTCCAGCGAATTCGGCAGCCACGACCCCTTCGCGCAGTGGAGCGCCGCGCACCGCTGCCGACCCCAATGCCCGCCGCCAGGCCGCCGCCTGGACCGTGCAGGCCCAACTCGACCACCCCTGGGCCCGGATGTCGTCGCAACTGGGACTTGCCGTGTCGGGCCTGGCGCTGGCCCCGCCCGCGACCGGCTTGCAGTGGATCGCCATCGAACACAGCCTGCCGACCACCACCAGCCCGACTGCGCCGCGGGTGGCGCTGTGGCGCCTGCAGGGCCGGGTGCAGCAGTCGCGCGACGCGCTCCTGATCGCCGACACGTTGGCCAGCACCGGACCCTGGCAGTCGGTGCAGCTGAACCGGCTCGAACCCCTGACCGCAGGCCGCGGACAGGCGGCCGATGGCTGGCGCTTCGACCTGTCGGCCCAGTGGCCGCTGGACCCGGGGGTGCCCTCGCGATGACCCCGCGCACGAGGTTGGACCGGCTGCAACGCTGGACACGAGAGGTGCCGCCCGCCATGCGCATCGTGGCCGCCTCGTGCGCGACGCTGCTGGTCCTGGCCACCGTGCTGGCCGGGCGGGTGCAGCCCCGTCTCGAGGCCGAGACCGCCGCACTGAAGGCCCAGGCCCAGTCCGTTCGCGCCCGCAGCCCGTGGACCGGCCAGCACCGGTCGGACACGGCTTCAGGCGCCGGTTCAGGCCCTCAGTCGGTCGCCGCCGACCGCTTCGGCGCGACTGGCGAGCGGCGGTTCATCGCGTCGTTTCCGCCCGCGGCGCAACGCGCGCAGCGGGTCGCGACCCTGCTCGCGACCGCCGAGCGGCACGGGGTGCAGATCGAACGCGCCGAGTTCCGCAACACCCTCCCCGAAGCCGCGCTGGCCCTGAGCGCACAGCGCGTCGTGCTGCCGGTACGGGCCAGCTGGCCGGCGATGATGGCCTTTGCCGGCAGCGCTCTCGAACAGGACCCCGCCCTCGCGCTGGTGGCGCTGCGCGCGCAACGCGACAACACGGGCGGGATGCTGCGCGGCGAGCTGGGCTTCGTGCTGTACGCGCAAGCCGAAGCGGCGGCCGCAAGCACCGCCATCGCGGCCGCAACCGGTGGAACGAGGGCGGCGCCATGAATCCGCGTGTCGGCCCATCCGGTCCCGGTCCGCGTGCGGGCCTGAGCCCGCGGCTGCGCTGGGCCCTGGTCGCCACGGTGCTGCTGTGCGCCTGGGTGCTGGTCCGTGAGCCGGATGGCGTCAGCGATGCGGTCGTGGGCCAGGCGTCGCCGTCAACGCCTGGCGTCGCCCGCCCCGCGCTGCAGCGCCAGCCCACAGGCGTGGCGCCTTGGCCGGTGGGTGTTCAGGCCCGCGACCAGGGCTGGCCCGTGGTGTCGGCCGCCGAACGTCGCTCGTGGGGTGAAGCCGAACCCGCCGCCCCCGCCACGCCCCGTGCCTCAGGGGCAGCGGCAGCCAGCGCAGGGCCTGCCGAGGACTCCGCGCCGCCAGCGCCCGCCTGGCAACTGGTCGGGCAGATGACGCCGACCGTCGGCAATCCCACCGCGACCCTGGTCAACGGCAGCAAGACCGCTGTCGTCGAGGCCGGCGAACGTCTCGACGCCCAGTGGCGCGTCGTGCGTGTCGAGCCGGGCTCGGTGGTGCTGGGGCTCATCGCGGCCGGCGCGACGGCTGCGAGCGGGGCCGAGCACCAGCACACGCTGCGACTGCCGGCACAGAACTGATCACCAACCGAACGCCGCCATGTCCTTGCTGCCGATGTCCGCACCCCCTTCCTCCCGCTGGCGCTGCCAGTGGCAGGCGTTGCGTGTCGCCGCGGGCCTGGTCGCCGCGGGCCTGGCGCTGGGCGCGTGCAGCACGGCGCCGCTGGCGGTGCAGCAGGCCCAGGCCCTGGCGCGCGAAGGCCGCCACGCCGACGCCTGGACCCTGCTCAAGCAGGCCAGCACCGCCGCGCCGGCCGACGAGGGCCTTCGCGCAGCTGAAGTTCGCGAACGCGAGCGTGCGATCTCGCAATGGGTGCTCGCGGCCCAGGGCGCCGCCGCGGGCGGCCAGCCCGACACCGCCCGGCGGTTGCTCGCACAGGCCGAAGCCGCCGATGCGCAGCACCCGCGCGTGGTGGCACTGCGCTCGCTGCTCGCCCGGCCCGCGAATGCGAGTGTCGCCAGCCCAGCGGCCGAAGCCCGAACGGCGGCGCCTTCGGCCGTCGCTGCCGTCACGGCTCCCGTCGGCAATCCGGTCTCGCTCGACTTCCGCGACGCGCCGTTGCGCAGCGTCTTCGACACCCTGGCGCGCAGCCAGCAGCTGAACTTCGTCTTCGACCGCGACGTGCGCGGCGATGCCCGCATCACGCTGGCCCTGCGCGCGACGCCGCTGCCCGAAGCGCTGCGCATCCTGCTGGCGACGCAGTCGCTGGCGGCCAAGCCGCTCAACGATCGCACCTGGTTCATCTACCCCGACAACGCCGCCAAGCAGCGCGAGCACCGCGAGCTGGTCGTGCGCAGCTTCTACCTCGCCAACGCCGACGCCCGCCAGGCCCAGGCCCTGCTGCGCAGCCTGGCCAAGATCCGCGAGTTGCATGTCGACGAGCGGCTGAACCTGATCGTCGTGCGCGACACGCCCGAAGGGGTTGCGCTGGCCCAGCAGCTGCTTGCCAGCATCGACCTGCCCGAGCCCGAGGTCGTGCTCGATGTCGAGGTCCTGGAGATCGCGTCCAGCCGCCTGGTCGAGCTGGGTGTGCAATGGCCCGACCAGGTGGCCTTCGGCCTGCCCGGCACCGGCGGCGCGGGTGCGCCAGCCACGGCCCTGCTCGGCCAGCGGCGCGAGTTCGCCGCCAGCATCGCCAACCCGGCCCTGCTGGCGACCCTGCGCGAGACCCTGAGCCAGTCCGACACGCTGGCCAACCCGCGGCTGAGGGCCCGCAACCGCGAGAAGGCACGGGTGCTTGTGGGCGAGAAGCTCCCGGTGTTCACGACCACCGCCACCGCCGGGGTCGGATCGTCGTCGACCGTGACCTACCTCGACGTCGGCCTGAAGCTCGAGGTCGAGCCGCAGGTCCAGCTCGAAGGCGACGTGACGATCAAGATCGCACTCGAGGTCAGCACGCTGATCGGCCGCGTGGCGGGGCCGCAAGGCGCCATCGGCTACCAGGTCGGCACCCGCGAGGCCAGCACGTCGCTGCGACTGCGTGACGGCGAGACCCAGATCCTCGCCGGGCTGATCCGCGACGAGGACAGCCGCGGCAGCGTCGGCTTGCCCGGCCTGGTCGGGCTGCCGGTTCTCGGCCGCCTGTTCGGGCGGCACGACGACCAGCGCCGCAAGACCGAGATCGTGCTGCTGATCACGCCGCGCATCGTGCGCAGCCTGGTGCCGCCTGCCGAGGCCCTGGCCGACCGCAGCGCCGGCAGCGAGGCCCAGCCGGGCCAGGCCCCGTGGCGCCTGGCCAGCAACGCCCAGGCCGCGATGGCGATGACCAGCGGCGTCGGCAGCGCTTCGGGCAGCCCCGGTGGCGGGATGCGTGGCAACACGGGCACCGGCCTGCCGGCCATCGCCACGGCCGAGACGACCGCCGCGCGTGCGGTGCAGTTGCGCCTGGCCGCCAGCGGCGAGGCCCGCGTGGGCAGCGTCGTCGCGGTGACGCTGGACAACCCCAGCGACGCCAGTGTCGAGGGCGAGCTGAGCTTCGACCCCCGGGTCCTGCAGGCCGCGCAGGCCGGTGCCGGCCCCTCGCTGGCCTCGGGTCGGGCCCCATTCAAGCTCGGCCCGGGGGCGCAGTTCGTACTGCCGCTGCGGGTGCTGGCCAGCGGCGCCGGTCAGACCTTGGAGGTCAGCCTGGACGGCGTCATCGCCCGCGACGGCCGCGGCGACGCGCTCGAGGCGATCAGCGGTGGCAGCGTCGCGATCCAGGTCGCACCCAGTGCGTCGCCCACGACGACGGCACTGCCAGGGGCCGCGCGCCCATGAAGCCGCGTCGGCACCTGGGCTTCACGGTCCTGGAGATGACCATCGCCGTGGCGATGCTCGCGGTGCTGCTCGCCGCGGCCCGTCCGCTGCTGGAAGTGCAGCACCGGCGCGGCCAGGAGCGCGAGCTGCGCGAGGCCCTGCGGAGCATCCGCGGCGCGCTCGACGAGCACAAGCGCCTGGCCGATGCCGGACTGCTGGTGTCGGCACCGCCTTCGGGCTGGCCGCCCAGCCTCGCGGTCCTGACCGAAGGCCTGGAGCTGCGCGATGCGACCCAGGGGACGACCCGGCGCCTTCACCTGCTGCGCCGGCTGCCCCGCGACCCGTTTGCCGACCCCGCGCTGCCGGCCGAGCAGACCTGGCGCCTGCGCAGCCATGCCAGCCCGGCCGACGACCCGCAGCCCGGCGACGACGTGTTCGATGTGCTGACGTCGTCGCCGCTCCTGGCGCTGGACGGCAGCCGCCTGGCCGACTGGTGATGGTGACGGTGATGGACAGGACCTCAGCGACACCGCGGCGGGGCTTCACGCTGATCGAGCTGCTGGTCGTGCTGTCGATCGTCGCCTTGCTGGCCTCGATCGCCGCCCCGCGCTACATCGCGAGCCTGGAGCAGGCCCGCGAGACCTCGTTGCGGGCGTCGCTGGCGGCGCTGCGCGACGCGATCGACCAGCACGCGGCCGACCGCGGACGCTACCCGGAGAGCCTGGCCGAGCTGGTCGAGAGCCGGTATCTGCGCGCCCTGCCCACCGACCCGTACACCCAGCGGACCGACACCTGGGTCGGCCTGGCCCCGGCACCCGAGTCGCTGATCGCCGGGGCCATGGCCGACGTGCGCAGCGGCGCCGCCGGTCGCAGCCGCGACGGCTCGCTCTACGCCGACTGGTGAGGCCTTTCGCGATGCCCAGGTCCATCCGTTGCCCCCGCGCCCCCCGCGCCCCCCGCGCTTTTACGTACCTGAGCGTGCTGTGGGCGGTGGCGCTGGCCGGTGCGACGCTCGCGGCCGCCGGCCAGGCCTGGACCTTGCACGCGCAGCGTGAGGCCGAACGCGAGATGCTGTTCCGCGGCGAGCAGATCGCGCTGGCACTCGCACGTTGGCAGGTCGCCGTCGCGACATCCGGCGCCGCCGGGCCGCGACAGCTGGAGGAGTTGCTGCTCGACACCCGCACCGCCCCGCCCCAGCGGCACCTGCGCCGGCTCTGGCCCGACCCCGCCAGTGGCGAGCCCGACTGGGTGCTCGAACGCGACGAAACCGGCGCCATCGTCGGCCTGAGAAGTGCCAGCACGCGCCCGGCGCTGCTGCTGCGCCGGCTTGCGGCCGACGGCAAAGCGCCGCAGGCCGCCCGCTGGGAGGACCACCGGTTTGCGGTTCCGGCGCTGCCGCGGGCCGTACCCCGTGGCGAAACCGCCGCAGGCACCGTTGCCATGGTTCCAACGGCTCATGGTGACCCGGTTCTGGCGCCCCTGAGCGTCAAAGCCTTTCCCTAGCCTCGTGAATTTGTGCCGCTCGCTGCCATCACCCCGTCCGCACTGACCACCCCAGCCCAAACGTCCACCGTGCTCAGTCCCGTGAACTCCCTCGACGACGCGCCCACGTTCGACGCTGCAGGCCAACGGCATGCGGAGTACGTCGTGCGGACCATCGAGTCTGCGGCGACGGTCCAGCGTCGATCCCAGTTCTACGTCTGGCTGGGCAGCGGCCTGGATGCCCTGCTCCCGCACCAGGTGGCGGTCTGCGGCGCCTGGCAACGCAGCCGTCGCGATGTGGTCTTCGACACCTTCGATCGTGTGGCACTGGCGCCCGCCGTGCTGGCCGCGTTCGGCCGCGGAGAGGCCGCCGAGGTGGCCACGTCGCCGTTGTCACCACCCCCGCCGGTGCTCGCCAGTCCGCTGCTCAACGAGTTGCAACGGCAGTGGGTGCAGGGCGGCGGCCGCTGCACCATCGTCGACATCGAGTCGCTGCGTTCGGGCGTACCGCTCGACGCGATGGCAGCGTTGCTGCGCGCCGGGTTTGACCAGTTCCTGGTCCACGGCGTTGCTCGGCCGCAGCGGCCGAGCGAGGTGGAAAGCCTGTTCGTGTTCGGCAGCGTCGGTCGCCCCTGGCAGGTCCGGGAACGGGTGCTGCTGGAGCTTCTGGTCCCGGTGCTGCATGCCACCTGGACCCGGGTGCAGGTCAACGAGCGCACGCTGGCGTCGCCCGGCGCCGTGGCGACGGCCGCGCCCAAGGCCGCTCCGTTGCCGCGAGGCAGCGCGATCACCGAGCGCGAACGCCAGATCCTGCGCTGCATGCGCGAGGGCAAGCGCAACCAGGAGATCGGCGTGATGCTCGAAATCAGCGCGCTGACGGTCAAGAACCATGTCCAGAAGATCCTGCGCAAGCTCAGCGCCACCAACCGCGCGCAGGCGGTGGCGGTGGCGATGTCGCGCAACCTGATGTGAAGCCCAACGCCTCCATGTCCTTCGAATCGATCCGACTCCTGCGTCCGGCCCTCGTGGCCGCGACCCTGACCCTGGCCAGCCACGGCGCCTTCGCCTGGTGGAACGCCGACTTCAAGCAGCGCACCCAGGTCCTGCTGAACACCTCGGCGGCCGGTGTGACCACCAGCGAAGCGCTGTCGGGCGTCGCGGTGCCGCTCCGCCTGCATTCGGGCAACTTCGACTTCGTCAAGGCCAAGCCCGACGGCAGCGACCTGCGCATCGTCGCCGGCGACGACAAGACGCCGCTGAAGTTCCGCGTCGAGCGTTTCGACGGCGCCAACGAGCTCGCGGTCGTCTGGGTCCAGGTGCCGATCGTCGCGCCGGGCTCGGACAAGAACACGGTCTATGTCTACGCCGGCAACGACAAGGCGGCAGCCGATCCGGCGCTGTCGGGGGCCCCGGTCGTGGACAGCGGCGCCTTGCTGACGCTTCGCTTCGACGAGCCCGCGGGCCAGCCCGCACGCGATGCAGCCGGCGCCGCGGTCGCCGGTGCGGCCACCGCGCAGGAGGCCAACGGCCTGATCGGCAGCAGCGCCCGGCTCGACGGCAACACGGTCATCGAACTCACTGCCGCGAACCTTCGTGCCGCCAGCGGTGCTCCGTACAGCGTTGCCGGCTGGGCCCGCCCGGCGACGCCCGTTGGCACGCTGTGGAGCCAGGGCACGCTGGCCGTCACGCTCGTCGCCGACAGCACCAACCCGGCCAACGCGCGCGCCACGGTCAGCGTGGGCAATCAACGCATCGAGGGTGGCAGCCTGCCGATGGGCACATGGGTCCACCTTGCAGCCACCGTCGGCGCCGGCAAGCTGACGCTGTATGTGAACGGCACGCAGGCGGCGCAGGCCGACCTGGCGGCCGCAGGCGCCGCGGCGCCCGCCATCGAAGGCGCGGTCCGCCTGGGCGCGGGCTATTCCGGACTGCTCGACGAGTGGCAGGCCGCACTCGCAACGCGCAGCGCCGACTGGGTGCGCTTTGCGCGGGCCGCGCAGGGGGCCGATGCCAAGCTCGTCGCCGCGCAGTTGCAGCGCGAAGGCGAGACCCCGTCGGCCGAAGGTGGCCAGCCCGGCTACATGGGCATCCTGGTGAAGAACCTCACCATCGACGCCTGGGTCGTCATCTGGCTGTGCGCCGCGCTGTTCGTGGTCGCGGTCTGGGTGATGTGGGTCAAGACCTTCCTCGTGATCAAGCTCGACCGCGGCAACGACGCGTTCCTGAAGAACTTCCGCGACGCCGCGGATCCGCTGCGTGCCGAGGGGGCGAGCGTGCATTCGACCTCATCGCTGGCCCGCTTGTTCGACGCCGGCGTGCGCCAGCTCGTCAAGCGCGGCATCGGCGGCGAGAACAGCAAGCCCCTGAGCGGCGCCTCGCTCGATGCCGTGAAGGCCGCGATCGACGCTGACCTGGTGCGCGAGAACCACCGCCTGAACTCGATGATGGTGTGGTTGACCATCGCGATCTCCGGCGGGCCCTTCCTGGGCCTGCTCGGCACCGTGGTCGGCGTGATGATCACCTTCGCCGCCATCGCCGCGGCCGGCGACGTGAACGTCAACGCCATCGCACCCGGCATCGCGGCCGCACTGCTGGCCACCGTGGCCGGCCTGGGTGTCGCGATCCCGGCGCTGTTTGGCTACAACTGGCTCACGTCGCGGATGAAGAACATCTCGGCGGACATGCAGATCTTCGTCGACGAGTTCGTCACCCGCGTCGCCGAACGCTACGCCGACCGCTGAGCGGACCGCCGAGCGAACCGCCCCACACCCCACGATGTCCGCCGACGTCAAATCGGGCAACGAGCCCTACGACGACATCAACATCACGCCGATGCTGGATCTGGCGTACGTGCTGCTCGTCGTCTTCATGATCCTCACGACCGCCAGCGTGCAGGGCGTGCGGGTCGAGTCGCCGACCACCAGCGCGACGAGCAACCTCGCCAAGCCGCAGACCCGCGCGATCACGGTCACCGAGGACGGCACCGTTTACCTGGACGCCTACCCGGTGACGATGGAGCAGTTGCAGAGCCTGCTCGGCCAGTACAAGGCCGCCAACCCGAACCTGCCGATCGTGCTGAAGGGCGACGCCGGCACGGCCTACGGCAAGGTCGTCGAGGTGCTGGCACTCGTCAAGCGCCTGGACATCGCCGAGATCGGCCTCGTCACCAAGAAGACCCGGCCCGAGGAGTGATGCGATGCAGATGCAGACCGAGAGCAAACCGTACGACACGATCAACGTGACGCCGATGCTCGACCTCGCTTATGTGTTGCTGGTGGTGTTCATCCTGATGACGACGGCCACGGTGGCCGGTGTGCCGATCGCGCTGCCCAAGCCGTCGGCGACGCCACCGACCGAGCGCCACGAACTGCACGTGCTGCGCGTCGACCCCGACGGCACGGCGCGCTTCAACGGCACGCCGCGCAGCGACGAGGCCCTGCTGGCCGAGCTGCGCACGATCCAGTCCCGCGATCCCAAGGCGACGATCGTGATCCAGGGCGATGAACGCGCGCGATACCAGCGGGTCGTCGCGATGATCGACCTGTGCGGACAGGCCGGCATCGGCATCAGCCTGGCGACGGCGCGGATCGGCTTCTGAACCTCCAGCACGAGGACCCCATGCCGACACCTCGATCCACCGCCCTGCACTTCGGGGTCTTGCTGCTCAGCGTTGCAGCCCTCGTTGGCGGCTGCGCCGACGAGCCCGAGAAGCCGCGCAAGGTCGCCACCGTCAAGCTGCTTCCGGACACGCCACCGCCACCCCCGCCGCCGCCCAAGCCTGACGAAACCCCGCCGCCGCCCAAGGCCCAGGACAAGCCCGAGGCCCGTCCGGAGCCCAAGCCCGCCGACGCCACGCCGCAGGCGCTCAAGAGCGACGAAGCCGCTGGCGCCGGACCCGGCAGCGGCCTGGCCGCCGGCAACGTGACGCAGGACTACCAGGGCGGCCCGGTGATCGCGGGCAGCGGCAGCGGCAACGCCGGTGCGCTCGCGGCCAACCGCATGGCCGCGACGGCCTGGGCCAACGCCACCACGCGGTCGCTCAACGAGTTCCTGCAGCGCGAGGCCCAGCTCAAGAGCAGCGAATACCGGCTGCTGGTCAATCTGTGGCTGCATGCCGACGGCCGCATCGAACGCGTCGACCTGCTCGGCAGCAGTGGCAACCCGCAGATCGACGATGCGCTGCGTACCGCGCTTCAGCGCTTTCCGGGGACCCAGGTCCCACCGCCGCAGGCGCTGCCGCAACCGCTGCGCCTGCAGCTGTCGAACCGCAACCTGGGCTGACCGGCCCGTCAACCCTCCATCCGTCCAGCCGTGCCTGCCGCTCCCCTGATCCTGATGCTGGTGGCGCTTGCCGCTGCTGCAACCGCTCCGTCGGCGTCTGCCCAAGGCACGGCCATCACACTGCCGCCCGTCGGCGCGGTCGCCGAACTGGCCCAGGCCGAGGCCTTGATCGAAGCCCTGGTGCAACGCGGCTTGCTGACCCGTGCGCGGGCCGACGTGCTGAAGCGCGAGGCCCAGCAGCGGGCCGGCATCGTGCCGCAAGTCGCCGCGACGCCGCCCGCCCCAGCCCATCGGGTTGCCAAAGCGTCGACAGTCCCGCCTGCAGTAACGCCCACGGTGGCGCCCACGGTCGCGCCCGCCACCGCGGCGCCGGCACCAGCACCCAGCCCCGCGGTTGCGGTGGCAGCGGCAGCACCCACGCCCGCACCCTCGCCAGCACCTTCACCGGCACCAGCACCCACGGTCGTGGCTGAGGCCCCAGCGCCCGCGGTGCAGCGGGTGCCCTACGTGCCGCAACCGGTGCGCGAGCAGCTGCGTGCCCAGCTGCGCGAGGACCTTCTGGCGGTCGCCCGCAATGAACAGTGGGGCGCGCCTGCCAACGCCGCGACCGCCAACGCCAGCGGTGGGGTCGGCCCCGGAGCCTGGGCGCAGCGCGTCACGGTCGAGGGCGACATGCGCCTGCGCTGGCAGCAGGACCACGCCGCCGACGCCAACCTCGCCGCCACCGACTACGTGCTGGCGGCGACCAGCGGCGTCACCCGCGCGGCGGACTTTGCCAGCGCCAATGCCGCCGGCAGTGCGCTGGGCAACACGCAGGCCGACCGCGAGCGCTGGCGCATCCGCGCGCGGCTGGCCGTCAACGCCCGCATCGCCGACAACGTCACCGCCGGTCTGCGGCTCGCCACCGGCAGCGCGACCGACCGCGTGTCGACCAACCAGACCCTGGGCCAGAACGCCAACCGCTACACCTTCCTGCTCGACCGTGCCTTCTTGCGCTGGGACCCGGCGCCGTGGCTGTCGTTTCAAGGCGGGCGCATCGCCAACCCCTTTCTCGCGACCGAAGCCCAGTTCAGCGAGAACCTGAACTTCGAAGGCGTCTCGACGCTGTGGCGCTGGCCCGCCGCCGGAGGCCGCACCTTCGAGCCCTGGCTCGTGGCGGGTTACTTCCCGATCCGCGAGGACAACCCCGCGGCCGCTGCGTCGCGCAGCCTGGTTGCGGTGCAGGGCGGAATGACGTTCGACTTGCCGCGGGTACGCATGCGCCTGGGGCTGGCCCGCTACCAGTACCGCAACCTCGAAGGGCGGATCGACGCCGACTACTCGCTGGCCACCGGTGCCGGCCCGAGCTACGGCCAGCACGAATACGGCGCCGCGCTGCGCCAGCGTGGCAACACCCTGGTGCTGACCAACAACCCGCTCGAACGCAGCGGCCAGGGCCCGGGCGGCACGACCTTCACCTTCACGCCCGACCGCTGGCGCTGGGGCCTGGCGTCGCGCTTCACGCCGGTGGCGTTGACGGCAGCGGCGGAGTTTTCGCACTTCGCGCCGCTGACGCTGGCGGTGTCGGCCGAAGCGATCCAGAACACCGCCTACGACCGCGCCGAGATCCTGGCGCGGACCGGCGTGCGCCTGAGCGACGGCTCGGACAAGGGCCTGTCGGTGCGGGCCCTGTTCGGCCACAGCGCGCTGCGCCAGAAGGGCCACTGGCAGGCCAACATCGCCTGGCGCAAGGTCGGCAGCGACGCCGTGCTCGACGCCTTCACCGACGGTGACCTTCGTGGCGGCGGCAGCAACGTCGTCGGCTGGTCGCTCGGCGGCCAGTACGCCCTCGAACGCGACCTGGTGCTCGGGCTGCGCTGGCTGTCGGGCCGGCAGATCGACAGCATGAGCGGCCAGGCCACCGGACGCGACGGTCAGCGCCCGGGTTACGCACTCGACTCGATCCAGGTGGACCTCGGTGCGCGCTTCTGACCTCCGCCTGCTGGCGCTGACCGCGGCCCTGCTGCTCGGCAGCCTGGGCGACGCCTGGGCCCAGGCCAACGACCGCGAGCAGGAGCAACTGCGCCGACTTCGTCTGCAAGTCCAACAGCTGCAACAGGCCCAGACGGCCGCCCAGGAACAGGCCGCTGTCGCCCAGGCAGCACTGGCCAAGGCCCGGGCCGAGACCCAGGCCGCCCGCGACGCCGAAGCGGCGCAGCGCGGCCGCGGGGGCAGCCAGGCGCGCCAGATCGTCGCCCTGGAGGAGCAGTTGGCGAGCGCCCGCAGCGAACGCGAGACCCTGGTCGAACAACGGGATCGCCTGGCCGAAGAACTGGAGCAGGCGCGCAGTGCCACCGTTCGCCAGCGCCAGCGTTGGCGCGCCACCGAGGCCGCCCAGCTCGAAGCCGAATCGCGCCTGGCGACGATGACGCAGCGGGCCGACCGCAGCAGCACACTGGCCAGCCAGTGCGCGGCCGACAACGCAGCCCTGGTCAAGCTGGGCGACGAGCTGGTCGACCGCCTGCTCGACACCTCGCTGTGGCAGCGGGTGTCGGCCAGCGAGCCGCTGCTCCAGTGCGGCCGCGTGAAGCTCGAGAACCTGGGCCAGACCTACCGCGACCGAATCGCGGCAGCGCAGCGCCCAGGTTCGACCTCCAACCCGACGCCCACCGCGTCCGCAGGCACGGCCGCGAAGCCATGACGGCACGGCCCGCCACGCTGCGTGCTGCCTGGCTGGTCGCCGCGCTGCTCGGCAGCGCAGCGGCTTGGGCCGAGGACGGCGCCGAGTTCGCCAGCTTTGCCGCCCGTGTGCCCGAGCCGCCGGTCGTGCTGCCGGGTCGCCTGCCGCCGCCTCCCTGGCCCGGCGAGGCCGCGCCCCAACGCCAACCTTCGGCCGCCGAGCGTGCCGTGCTGGCGCTGGCCGCGAACCGCGATTGGAAGGCCGTGCTCGCCGCACTGCGCGCCGGCCGTGCGCCGGCGACGACGATGGGTGCCGACGGCAGGACCTTGCTCGCGCTGGCCGCTGCCGACGGCAGCCGCGACGGCGCGCTCGAGGTCGTGCGCTGGCTGGTCGCGCGGGGGGCCGATCTGGAACGTGCGGCGCCGCTGCACGACGGCTATTCGCCGCTGGCCGAGGCCGTGATCGGCGGTCACGTCGAGGTGATCCGCACGTTGCTCAAGGCCGGTGCCGACACCATGTCGCGCGGCGGCGCCGAACTGCCACCGCTGCACCTGGCCGCGTCGCTCGGTCGTCGCGATGTGGTGCAGGCGCTGCTGGACGGGGGTGCCGACCCCCTGCTGACCGACAGCGAAGGCCGGACGGCCTCGACCGTCGCCCGGCGGACGCGGCAGAGCGAGCTGCGGGAGCTGCTGTCAGAGGCCACCGAAGATGCTCGCCAGCGCCTGGTGGCACTCGAGTCCAGGCCGCTTCGAACCACGCCGTTCAAGCGTTAGCGCTGAACTCCGCTGAGCGCCGCTGGGCGCCTCTCAGCACCCGCTCACCGCCGGCCGGCCCGGCGCCTCGCCTCGCACGCCGCCTCGCTCTCGCCGGGCTCGCAGGCGGCGGGCTCGCTGGCGCTGCCGCCCTCGGGCCCGAGGCCGAGCAGTTCCAGCAGCAGCAGCGTCGCGCGTTCGCGTGGTGCTGCCGTGGTGCCGCCAGACGCCGCGTTGCCCAGGCCCGCCGTGGACGGTGCGGCCGAGGCAGGCACCGAGACGCTGGCCGTCGGGACCACGATCGCCGCACCGACGACCGATCCGCCCTGGACGTTGTCGGCTCCGCGGACCACGGTGGCGCCCAGTGTCACGCGACCGGGGGCGCGGATCTGGGCGTCCAGCGCGAGAACCTCGCCGTTGGGCGCGAACAGGAAGACACTGCCCTCGAACGCCCCGGTCGGCGGCGCCAGGATGCCGATGCCGCTGCCCGAGGTCACGGCCGGCAGCTCGAAGCCGATGCTGGCGTCCGCCTGGCGCCGCGCCACCAACGGCGGCGACGAGATCGCGGTGTTGGCACCGCGGCCGGCGTCGATGTTCGCGTTCGACGACCAGACCGTGACGTCGCCCGATCCGACGACGAAGACCCGCTGGCTGTTGACCTGGAAGTCGCCATCGGACAGCGCCGAGACCCCAGACTCGCCGACCGTGACCACCCCCAGCAAGGCGTTCTGCCGCACCGGTGTCGCGCCCGGCAGGCCCACGTTGATCTGCCCACCGGGGGCCAGCATCGTCACCGAGCCGCCGCGACGGGTCTGCACGCCACTGGCGACGAGGTCGATGTCGCCGGCAAAGCGCTGGCTGTCGCCCTGCCCGGCCAGGTCGATGGCACCGAAGCCCAGGCCGTAGGTCTCGCGACGCACCTCGGGCGCCGATGCCGGCACGACGGCACCCCAACTGCCGGCACGCCGAAGTTCGGCGAACAAGGCCTGGCGCACCACGTCGTCGAGCAGCCGCGAGCCGATCTCGAACCGCGTCGGGTCCTGGCCCGCGGCCTCGGCGGCAGCGGTCCAGAGCTTCGCGTGCGGCCGCCCAGGCGCGAGGTAGGCGCGGGCGAACTGCGCTTGCAGCAGCGACTCGGCGATGCTGGCCTGGCCGGTGGCGTCAATGGCGCGGTAGCGCACGAGGTGGGCGTCGTAGGCTGCGGCCTCGGCAGCCGCGTTCGCCAGCGGCACCAGGCCCTGGGCGGCGCGCACGAGGCGCACGAAGTCGGCGCGGCGCTCGTCCAGGGCTGCCGCCGAACCCAGGCCGCGCATCGTGTTCTGGGCGCGGTGGGCGTCGACCAGCTCGGCCCGCAGCGTGCGGTCGTCGGCCGTCAGCGCGGCCGGGTCGCGGCCCAGCGCGACCAGGTAGGCATCGGCCTGGCGCTCGGCCAGCGCCAGTGCGGGGTCGGCTCCGGCCGCCGCTGCGGCACCCCCCGGAGCCGGCGCAGGCGCCAGGTAGCGTCCGACGAAGCGGTCGACATCGACCGTGCTGCGCTGACCCGCCGCCAGCACGATGTCGGCGCCCTTCCCGGGCAGACGGGCATCGAACAGGTTGCCCACCGATTCGACGCCCTGGGAGCCCCCGAGGTCGATCTGGCGCCCGGCCTCCAGGCGCAGCTGGCCCGGTCCGGCCAGCGTGATGCGGTTGTCCAGCGCACCGCCCTGCTGGACGATGCTGCCCCCGGCATAGGCGCCGCTTCGCTCGTCGACGGCGCGGTGCTCGGCGAAGAGGTTCGGGTTCAGGATGTCGCCACCGGCCCGCAGTTCGATCGCCTGCGGCGCACTGAGGAACACGGAGTTGTCGCCACTGGTGGCGCCGCCCACGACGCCAAAGACAATGTCACCACCGGCCTGCAAGCGCACCGGCTCGCGCACGCGCCCGGGCAGTGCGTCGGTGCCGACCTCGGCCGCCCGGGTCGGTGCCGGCCTCAGCTCGCCCGGCAGCGCGCCCTGCGCGATCCGGTTCTGCGCCACCGGGTCGGCGACGCCCGGCACGGCGGCCGGATCCAGGGACGACACTCGCAGGCCGACGTCGGCTCCGGGTCGGGACACGATGCGCAGGTCCTCGGCGGCGGCCAGTTGCAGGAGGCTGCTCGCCGAAGGGTACAGCGTCAGTCCGGCCAGCGACAGCTCCAGGTCGCCACCGCCGGCGGACAGGCTCACGCGTGGTGGCGCCGCGGCCAGCCAGGCCGCGAACCCGGGCGACCAGACCGCGCGCTCGTTGGCCGGCAAGGCGTTGTTGGACGCCAGCGACGACCAGTACTGCACCACCTCGGGCCCGCTCAGCGTCTGGCTGCGCCAGGCCACGTCGCCGGCTGCACTGCGGACCGCCAGGGCCGAGCGTTCCGAATAGCTGAAGAAGACACCGGCCTCGCTGTCCGCGATTCGCCCGGAGGGCGACGGCAGGACGGTCGGGTTGACCACGGGCCCCAGCGTCGCGTGACGCTGTGCCGTCACCTGCCAGGCGCCATCCATCAGGCCCAGCACCGGTCCGAGCGTCGGCAAGGCGCGACCGCCGGTGTTCGGCAGGGCCTCTTCGCTGACATCGCGGCCGGCCTCGATCCGTCCCTGACCGCGTCCGAGAAGATAGGTACCGCCGCGAACGTCGCGCCCGGCCTCGACCGACAGGTCGCCTCCGTTGAATACGGACACGGGGCCCTGCCGCGGGTCGGCGGCGTCCGGGTCGAGAGCCGGAGCCACCCCGCTGCTGGGGCTGGCCGCGCCCAGGTAGAACACGTCACGACCGGCGCGCACGCTGAGCGCACCGCCGCCGAACGACGCCACGCCCTGGCGGAACGCGTCCCACGACGACATCCAGGCCACGGGCACCAGATCGCCGGTGCTGCCACTGCGGTAGAACCAGTTGCCCCAGGTCTGCGTCGTGGGCGCGCCGATCACGTCACGCCCGGCGCCCAGGCTGACCAGGCCGCCCTGGGCGGTGAATTGAGGGCTGAAGCGCGACCCCGGCAGGCTCAGCTCGACACCGGCCAGCTCGGGCGCATCCGGCCGGCCGGTCGCGTAGACCACCGCCTGCTGGCCACTGCCACTGGCCAGCACGATGTCGCGGGCCGCCGCGAGTTCGATCGAGCCCGCCGTCGTGCGCACGACGCGGTTGTTGGCGACCACCAGGTCGGCCGCTGCGCCGGCCTGCGCCGCCAGAGGATCGGCCGCCGCCAGGTCCGCACCCGCCACCAGCCGCAGCGACCAGGCCGGACCCGCCTGGGCCAGGGTCTGCGCATCCGCGTTGGCCGGCCGGCCGGCAATCAAGAAGCCATCCGACAGAGATCCGTTCAGCCGCAAGCCACCCGCCGCGCGCAGCGTCAACATGCCGGGCTGGCTGCGGTCGGCGTTGTAGAGGTTCCAGTCCGACGCCAACTCGAGCGCACCGGTCGCGACGACCTCGACCCCGGGCCGCAGGCTGGCCTGGGCCTGGCCATCGAGCCCCAGCCGGGCGAGTTCGGCGGCGCCATGCGTGGCCGCAAACGCCTCGGCGTCGGCCAGCAACGTGGCCTGGCCAAGCGTGCTGCCGTTGCTGGCCCCGGCGGCAATCCGGGTGGCGCCTTCGTAGCGCCGCACGGCCTCGACGATGACCTCGGCCGCGCTCAATGCCGCTGCCGTGTCCAGACCGGCGTCGCGCTCGACGGCCACCCGGCCGCTGTCGTCGTCGCGTCCGGACCGCAGCACGATGCGGCCGTCGCCGGGGCTGTCGCCGCGAGCATCGATGGCCAGGCCGGTTTGCAGCCGCACGCTGCCCAGCGCCGATCCGGCCTGCACGTCGCCGCCGTTGGCGCCGCTGCGCGTCGAGCGCGCCTGCACGCTGGCGGCCAGGTTCAAGTCGTCACGCGACCACAGCCGCACCCGGCCACCCCCGGGCGCGTCGGCCGCAATGCGGCCGGACAGCGTCAACGCTCCGGCGTCGACCGCAACGCTGATCTCGCCGGCACGCAAGGTCGCGTCGCCCAGTGCCGCGTCGCCGGTGCGAACGCGCAACGCGATCCGGTCGTCAAAGCCCCCGCGGTCCAGCACCCCGGCGAGGCCTTCCAGCGTCGACGATCCCGCCGGGCCCTGACCTTCGACACGGGCCACATCGGCCGTGAACCGACCGCCGCGGCCCAGACCGGCGACCTGCGCCGACAGCCGGCCCTCGGGTGCCAGGCTCAGGCTGCCGGCGACGGCACTGATGTTCAGGCTGCCGGCGCCGGCCAGGGCGTCCGGCCCGGCCCCGGTCGGCGCGTCCAGGCCGATGCCGCCCGCGATGCGGACGTCGCCACGTTCGGACACCAGGTTCAGCGTCCCGGCGTCGTAGGCCACCACGGCGCCGCCGCCCGGCCGACGCAAGCTGCCGCCGAGGTCGATGCGCGAGCCGGCAGCCAGCAACAGGCTGTCGTCGGCCGCGGCCGGGCTGGCGTCTGCGCCGCGGGCGACGATCTCGAGGCGGCCCGATGGCAGGTGGATCTCGCCCTCGTGACGCACCCGGCCACCGGCCAGCACCAGGCTGGCGCCCTGCCCTCGATCCACCAGCGCCGCGGAATCGCCGGCCTGGCTCGCGGGCCGCACCGTCAGTGCGGCATTGCCACTGTCCACACCCTGCACCGCGCCGGTGTTGGCGGTCAACCGGCGCGCCGAGAGCTCGGTCGGCGCCTCGGTGTCCAGGCCCCCCTGGCCCTGGAACACGATCTCGCCGCGGCTGGCCAGCTCGACGCTGCCGAAGGCCAGGCGCTGGCGGGCTGCGGCGCTGCTGCCGCTCGACCCCGGATCGGCGCCGATCACCAGGGTGTCGGCTTCGACACGCAGGCCAGCGTCGCCCCGCGCCGTGGCATCGGCAGTCCCGCCGCCGTTGCGCAGTTCGACGCGACCGGCATTGAGCACGACGCGGTCGGTGGCGGGCCCGATCCCGCGCACCAACGGTGCGTCCAGCCGCAGCCGCTCGGCCTGCAACGTCTGGCTGCCGTAGAAGTCCACCGCCACCGCGGCACCAAAGCTCAGGCTGCGCACCTGCTGCATGGACTGCAGCAGCGGTCCGGCCAGCACGGTGGTCCCGTCTGCCGCATTGCCGCCGCCAACGCCCAGCCGCTGCGCCGAAACGCCGAGATCGTCGACGGCCAGCGCCAGCGTGTTGTCCAGGCCCATCGGTCCGCTGGCGACCAGGCGCGCCGACCGGCCTTGCAGTTGGACGCCGGCACCGACGTTCAGGCCACCGGCGGCGGTGTCATTGGCGATGGTGCTGCGCGTGACATCACTGTCGGCGGCTTGCGAAACCAGCAGCAGCGCGCCGTTGCCCCGGAGCTGCCAGCGGCGCACGACATCGTCATCGGCCGGGTTGCCGCCCGAAGGCCCGCTCTCGACGGCGGTCTGCGGCGCCAGGCGGACTTCGTCGCGGGCCAGCAGCAGCAGCTCCGGCGCGGCCAGTGGCGCGTCGTCGGCCAGCAGGGTCACGCGGCTGCTCAGCGTGTCGAGCGCCAGGCTGCCGTCGGCCAGCGGACTGCTGCCGCGACGGCCCCCGACCAGCAGGCTGCGCCCGCCGCTGTCGTTCAGGCTCGCCAGCGCGATCTCGCTGTGGCCACGCGCCTCGGGCTGCTGGCCGATGCGGTCGACGATGAAGATGCGGCTGTTGGTGCCCTGCACCGCAATGTCAAGCTCGCCAGCCAGCGCCTGCGGGCCATTGGCAGCGGGAGTCCCGGCACCGAGCACCAGCCGCGCATCGAAGGCCAGCGGCTGGCTGGCCTGCAGGGTGATGCGGCCACCGTCGCGCGGCAATGCGGGCCGATCACGGTCCAGCCTCGCAGCGGTGCTGGCCAGCAGTTCCGAGACCGGTGTGCGGTCGATGCGCGAGCGGCTGAGCACCACCGATTGCGGTTCGACCACCCAGCGCTGCCAGGGCGTGCCGGCGGTGCTGGATCCGAGCTGGCCCAGGCGTGCATCGACGACGAAGCCGCCGATGTCGCCGGCCACCGGCTCGGCCAGCGGCGAGCCGACACCGCCGGGCGCCAGCGACACCAGAACCGCCCCCGGCAGCAGCGCGTAGCGGGCCGGCAGCAGGGTGTAGCGGCCGGCCGCCAGGGCCGGGGTCGACTGGCGGATCTCGATTAGGCTGCCCGGACGCGGCGCGGCATTGCCGGCGCTGTTGGCGACCTCCGCGTCGTAGGGCGCAAAGCCATCGTTGCGTGCGGGCAGCAAGGCATAGCGCCCCGGCTGGGCCAGCACGTCACGGCTGCCGCCGACGCCGGCCACAAACTCCCAGGCCTGCAACTCGCCACCGCCCTCGGCGACGAGCCGGGCCTGCGGTGCGATCTCGAGGGTCGTGGCGTTCAGACTCAGGCCCTTGGCCACCGGCAGGCCATCGAGCTGCCGGATCGACGCCAGTTCGCCAGGACCGGCACCCTGAGGGCGGTACTGCCACAGCCGGCCGTTGACGGTGGTGCCCAGCGGCACGGTCTGGCCCTCACCCGACGCCGACAGCATTGCGTTGGCGCCAAGCACCAGGCGCTCGGCCTGCAAGTCGATGCGGCCAAACGGTTGGCGCAGCACGCCGTCGATGCGCATGTCGGTCGCCTGCATCGACAGCGTCGCGCCGGCCGACAGCGGGGTCTGCGACAGGCTGCCGCCCGCCGGCGCAAACACGCCCAGCGTCGACGACTTTCCCTGTGCCGCAGCGTTGCCGGTGACCACGAACTCGCTCATCGTCGTGGCGAGCACCTGCCCGGCCGTGAACTGCAGTTCGTCGGCAAAACGGATGCTGCCACTGGCGGTGTTGGCCTGGGCACCCCGTGTGGTGCCGATCAGCCGGACCTCGCCGTCGCGCCGGCTGCTGCCGCCATCGGCGTCCAGCGTGGCGTTCAGGGCCACCGACTTCAAGCCCTGGAACACGAGGTCGCCCCAGGCCTCGACGAGCCCGGCACGGACTTCAAGCACGGCCGCACCACCGGTGGCGTTGAATCGCGTCGCCGCGCGGACCGCGTTGTCACGGCGCGCGTCGCCGATGGCGATGTGCTGAGCACGCAGCAGCACCTCGCTGTCGGCGCTGGCCGAGACGACCGGGGCGTTCAGGACCAGGGAGCCACTGGCCGCCAGCGTCTGGTTGCCGCTGAAGGAAATGCGCTCGTCCGCGCGCAGCGCGATCTGGGCAAAGCCCGCCGCCTGCAAGCCGGCCTGAGGCAGCAAGGCCAGGCCGTTGCCGAGCGCGGCCACAAGATCGTCGCCAGGAGAGGCGGCAAAGGCCGGCAGGCCTTGTTCCGGGCCGATCCAGCGCAACTCGCGCTCGGGTTGGTTGGGATAGGCCGGCCCGCCGGTCACGGGAACGAGCGTGTTGAGGCTCAGCGCCAGGTCCAGCCGCCCGCCTTCGGCGCGAGCATCGGCGGCCTGGGCCTGGATCGTCGCGGCCAGGTGCATGCCCTCTGGCGAGGCCAGGCTCAGCGTACCGCCCGGACGCGACACGACCTGCGGCTCGGCATCGCCGGGCAGGAACAGCGGTGTCGGCGAGGCCGCACCGCGCAGGTCCAGGGTGGCGCCGGCTTCGGCGACGATGTAGCCGCGTTGCGCATTCAGGCTGACGCTGCCACCACCGAACACGTTGCCCGTGGTGCGGCCCTGGGCGTCGAGCGCCAGCACCGTGGTGCCGGCCACCGACAAGACGGCGCCGGGCCGCAGCCACAAGGCCTGGCTGGCGTCGAAGCCCAGCGGTTCCGGGCTCTGCGGGTTGTCGGCGCCGCGCCGGCCCGTGATCGTCAGGCCGATGTGGCCGCCCGGGGCCAGCAGGCGGCCGGCGACGACCACGCTGCCGGTGGCCGCGAGGTCGATCCGGCCACCGGGCTCGGTGGCGATGCGGGCGCTCTCGGCCATCGTCAGGCTTGCCGGTGCGACGCGGTAGGTGGCGTCGGCCCCCGTACGAACCGGGGTCCGCGCGGCGACCAGGCTCAGCGACACCGGCAGGCGCTGGCTGGCCAGTGCCAACGGCGCGGCCGCCAGGAAGCGACCGTTCGCCGCCGGCGTGTCCAAGGGACGGTCGGCGCGCCAGTTCGACATCTGCAAGCCGAGGTCCAGGCCCGCGTTCAGGCGCACGTCTCCCAGTGCGCTCAGCGTGATGCTGCCGAAGCCACGACCGTTGAAGAACGCATCGTCGAACCCGGCGTCGCCGTTGCGCCCACCCAGGCTGAGGCCCGGCAGGCCGGCAACACGCAGCCGGCCGCCCCGCTGGGCGTCGTATCCGCTCATCGTCGCCTGCCAGTCGGCAAAGCCGGCCAGATCGGCGGACTGGCTCAGGTCGACGCCGCTGTTCAAGCCGAGCTCGACGCTGCCGGCACGGCCGAATGTCAGCCGCTGGCCGGCCCGCTGCGCACCGCCTGAGACATCGAGCACGGCACCCGCCGCCGCGACCAGAGACGCCGCGGAGTCGAGCGCGATCACGCCGCCATCCAGCGCCAGGCGATCCGGGCGGTCCGGCAGGCTGCCGACGTCCCACCAGCGGCCGGCGACGTCGAGCCGGGCCAGGCTGCCGAGTTCGAGCCGCGAGACCTGGCCGGCGATCGAGCGCGTCCGGGCCTCGATGCGCCCGCCGGGTGCATGCACCTCGCCGTCGAGCCGGATGCGCAGTGCGTCGAGCCGCAGTTCGCCGCCCGCGCCGAGATCCAGCCGCGCCTGCGGCGCCAACTCGGCCTGCGTGGTGGCGTTGACGGCCAGGCGCGTGGTGCCGCCAGCCAGCAGACCGGTGCCGAAGTCCAGTCGCGCCGTCAGCTGGGTGTCGAGGTCGGCGGCCAGCGGATCGGCAAAAAACGCGTCGGGTCGACTGGCCGGCTGGGTCTGGATCCGCACTTCCGCGAGCACGTTGCCAAGGTCATTGGATCGCCCCAGGACCAGCCGTCCGCCCTGTGCCGCAACTCCACCGGCCGATGCGGCAAACGGGTTGCCGAGCCGCAGCGTCTCGGCGGCCACGGGCGTCACACCGGCGGCCAGCGTGCCGCCCAGCCAGGTGCGCCGGCCGACGAGTTCGATGGTGCCGGCACTGCGCGCCTCGACATAGGCCGGATAGTGGTCGGTCTGGAACAGCGCCGTGCCGGCCGCGTTGCGCACGCTGGAGTTGCCGAACTCGTCGTAGCGCGTCTCGGGGTTGGCGCGGTCGGCCAGGATCCAGGCCGCCCCATCGCGCACCAGGCTGCGCTGCACCGTGCCCGCGGCATAGCTCAGGCTGCCGCCGGACACGTCGAGCCGCGCCCCCTGGTCGACGACCACGGCACCGTCGGCGCGCAGCGACACCGTGCCGCCACTGCTGGACAGCTCGCGTGCGGTGCGCGGCAGCGTCGCATAGGCCCCGGCGACGTTGGCGATGCCGGGCCGGTTGCGCAGGTCGAACCACAGCTCCTGGCGGTACAGCGGGCCGTCGCGTTGCAGCGGCGAGTCGGCCAGCTCGTTCTGGAACAGCGACAGCCGGCCCTGGTGGCGCTCCATGGCCAGGGCCACGTCGCGCTCGCCCGATGCGTCCAGAGTCGCCCCAGCCGACACCACGATGCGGCTGGGATCGAGCGCGAGGTTGGGCGTTGTCGAGGCCGGATTGAAGGCGCGAGAGTCGTCGGGCGCGATGGCGCTGGCCAGGATCTCGATGCTGCCGCCGGTGGCGCGGACCACGCTGCCGCTGGCCAGCACGATGTCCTGGCCTTCAATGGCGACGCGGGACCGGTAGAAGGTCTCGCTGTCGAACTGCGTGGCCTCGCCCTTGGGTGGCGGGTCGTCGGGGTTGCGCCGCGGCAATGGCGCGGTGTCGGGCAGGATCTCGATGCGCGCCTCCGGGCCCAGGGCCACGCTGCCGGAGAGGTCGACACGCGGGAGGTTGACGGTTTCGCCCACCACGGTGGGTGACAACGGCAGCGGAACGCCGAGTGCGCGCTGGGCTTGCAGCACGATGCTGCCGTTGCGACCCTTGACCGCCGTGGTCGCACTGAGCACGCCGTTCTGGCGGATGGCCAGGCCGACCAGGTTGATGCTGCCGCGCTCGGCGACGATGGCGTTGATGCGCTCGACGGCGCCGTCGGCGGCACTGGCGACGGTCTGGCCGTCGCGCACGAAGTAGCGCCGCGCCTCGGCCTGCGTCACCGTGTTCAGCGCGGGGTCGTCGCCACCGAACGGCTGGATGCGCACGACAACGCCGCGCTGCGCCGGGTCGGCCGACGCGGTGAGGTAGACATCGCGACCGGCGCCGAGCACCGTCTGGCCGTCGGGCGTCTCGATGCGACCCTCGTTGACGACGCGCGGTGCGAACACCAGCACATCGCCACCGGCCGCAGCGCGGACCTCGGCGCCGCGCTCGAAGCTGACGAAGCCGGCACGGTCGACGTCGGAACCCCCGAACGCCGGTGTCGGCTCGACCTGCCCGGCGCGGATGCCGCGCAGGAAGGCGGCGTCGGCTGTGCGCAGTGCGGTCGCGACGAAGCGGCCGGTGTCGACCCGCGCCGTGGCGCCGAAGATCAGGCCGTTGCGGTTTTCGAGCAGCACCTCGCCCGGGGCCTTGATGCTGCCCTGGATGACGCTGGGGTTGGCGTCGTGGATGCGGTTCAGCGTGCTGGCCTGGGCACTGGGTTGCTGGAACTGCACGGTCCGGCCGGCAGCGACGTTGAAGCTGTCCCAGTTGACGATGGCCCGCTGGCTGGTCTGCGTGACGGTCAGCTGGGTTGCGGCGGCATTCGTCGCGACGCTGAACTGACCGGCGTTGCCGGCCACCCGCGCCGCGTCGCTGGACAGCACCGGCAACGGCGCCGACGGCTGCATCGCCGCGGCACGCGGGACCGGCCCCACCCGTGCCTGCTGCGCCATCACCGCCAGCGGCAGCAGGCTGGCCGCAACCGCAACGGCCAGGGGCGCACAACGCGGCGCACAGGACGAGGGTGACCTGCGGATCCGCATCAGAAGCTCTGGCGAAGACTCAGGTCGACGCGGACGTCGTTGCGGCTGTCCTGGCCGCTGGCCGCCTGCAGCGCGCCGGCGCTGTCGGCCTTCAGCGTCGTGGCCAGCGGCAGTGCCACGTCGAGGTTCAGGCGCAGGCCTTGGCGTGCGGTCAGGCGCAGGCCGAAGCCGATGCTGCGCATCCGGACATCGGCGACCTCGCCCGGCAGCGCCTCGTTGACACGCAGCCGCGCGCCTTCGACGTAGGCCACGCCGTTCAGCGACGCGCCGGTCCACGGCGCCCAGGCCGGCGAGCCGACCTCGACACTGCCCACCAGGCCGGAGTCGCCGACCTGCTCGTATTCGTAGTAGCCCCGCACGCTGTCCAGGCCCCCGGCGCCGATCTGCTCGCCCGAGGACAGCGGGTGCGCCGCGAACTGGCCCTGCACGCGCCAGGCCAGCGTCCAGCCCGACAGCGCTGCGACGCCGCGCCACAACGGCCGTCGCTGCTGGACGTTGAACTTCAACAACTCAAAACCCGGCGTGGCGCCAAAGCGCTTGCACGCGAACTGGTCGAGCACGCGGCCGTTGCAGTCGACCTGGCGCGCGTTGAGCCCGCTGGCGCCGAACACCAGACTGGTGTCCCAGCCGGTCTGCACCGCATCGTCGCCGGCCGCGAACTGGTCGAAGCCGACGCTGAAGGCGGCGTAGCGCAGCGCGTTGCCGCCGGTCTCCAGTCCGCTGCCCAGCCGGGTGCGGTCGCGGTTGTTCTTCAGGTCCAGACCCAGGCTCCAGCCGCGCGCGACACCCGCTTCGGCCGTGCGCAGCGGCTGGCGCCAGCGCAGGCCCAGTTGCTCACCGCGCACGACCGTGCTGCCGCCCAGGCTGCTGGGCGTGGACGAATCGCTGTCGACGACGCTGGCGCTCAGGCGCGAGGCATCGGGCCCGGTGCCCAGCGGCAGGCTGTAGCCGAACACGAGGGTGTTGGATTGCTCGACATCGGTCGGCGCGACGATCCAGGTCGCGCTGGCGCTGTGGCCGCGCTGGAACAGGTTGTCGTAGCGCACAGACGCATCGACCCGGCCACGGTCGGTGTTGAAGCTCTGGCGGCTGTTGGCCTCGACATGGCCGTGCAGCGGCAGCTTGTCCTCGACCTTCAGCTCCACGTCGATGCGGTCCGGCGTGCGCCCGGCGGTGACGACCGGCGTCAGCCGCAGATCGGGCTGGGCCTGCAGCGTGGCCAGCTCTTCCTGGACACGCTCGAAATTCGGGACCTGGCCGGGTGCCAGGCTGGGAACGCCCGCCGCGATGCGGCTGGGCAGGAAGGCGGTGGCTCCGGTGACGCGCAATCGGCCGACCTCGGCCTGCACGACCTCGAGCACGACTTCGTCGTCCTTCAGTTCCTGTGGCGGCAGACTGACCACCACCGAGAGGAAGCCGCGCGCCTGGAAGCGCCGCTCCAATGCGGAGCGCGCGGCCTCGGCGTCGGCCAGGGTCTTGTTCTCACCCAGAAACGGGTACACCGCCGCTTCGACCTCCT
>JAJTGU010000105.1 GCA_021297985.1 Rubrivivax sp. | reverse complement strand
TGTCGGCGTAGCTGGGCGCGATCAGCACGCGGAAGCCGAATTGCTGGATCGCCCATGGCGCATGCTCGCGACTCGATCCGCAGCCGAAGTTCTGCCGGCACAGCAGTACGCTGGCACCGGCATAACGCGGCTGGTTGAGCACGAAGTCGGGATTGGGCCTTCGGCTGGCGTTGTCGCGGCCGGGTTGACCGGGGTCGAGGTAGCGCCAGTCGTCGAACAGGTTGGGGCCGAACCCCGACCGCGCGATGCTCTTCAGGTACTGCTTGGGGATGATGGCGTCGGTGTCGACATTGGCGCGGTCCATCGGCGCGACCAATCCGGTGTGAACGGTGAAGGCTTCCATGGCGGTGTCGTGGGGGTGTCAGGCGAGGCGTCGCACGTCGACGAAGTGCCCGGCCAGCGCTGCGGCCGCGGCCATCGCCGGGCTGACGAGGTGGGTGCGGCCACCGGCGCCCTGGCGGCCCTCGAAGTTGCGGTTGCTGGTGCTGGCGCAGCGCTCGCCAGGCTCGAGCCGGTCGGCGTTCATCGCCAGACACATGCTGCACCCGGGCTCTCGCCACTCGAAGCCCGCCGCCTTGAAGACCTCGTGCAGGCCCTCGCGCTCGGCCTGCGCCTTCACGAGGCCGGAACCGGGGACGACGATCGCCAGCCTGACGTTGCCCGCCACCCGGGTGCCGGCCCGCCGGACCACCGCGGCCGCTTCGCGCAGGTCCTCGATGCGGCTGTTGGTGCACGAGCCGATGAAGACCTTGTCGATGTGGATGTCGGCAATCGCCTTGCCCGGCTCCAGGCCCATGTAGGCCAGCGCCCGCACCATGGCCTCGTGCTTGACCGCGTCCTTTTCCTTGTCCGGGTCCGGCACTCGGGCGTCGATGGGCAGAACCATCTCGGGGCTCGTGCCCCAGGTCACCTGGGGCTGGATCTGTGCCGCATCCAGCTCGACCGTGGTGTCGAAACGCGCGCCGGCATCGCTGTGCAGCGTGCGCCAATGGCCGACGGCGATCTCGAACTCGGCGCCCTGGGGCGCAAACGGGCGGCCCCGGACGTAGTCGATCGTCTTGTCGTCCACGCCCACCAGCCCGGCACGCGCGCCGGCCTCGATGGCCATGTTGCAGACCGTCATCCGTCCTTCCATGCTGAGCGAGCGGATCGCGCTGCCGGCGAACTCGATGGTGTACCCGTTGCCACCGGCGGTCCCGATGCGCCCGATGATGGCAAGCACCACGTCCTTGGCGGTCACGCCGATGCCCAGCGTGCCTTCGACGCGCACGAGCATGTTCTTCGCCTTCTTGGCCAGCAGGGTCTGCGTGGCCAGCACATGCTCGACCTCGCTCGTGCCGATGCCGTGCGCCAGCGCACCGAAGGCGCCGTGCGTGCTGGTGTGGCTGTCGCCGCAGACCACCGTCATGCCCGGCAAGGTCGCGCCGTTCTCCGGGCCGATCACATGCACGATGCCCTGGCGCGCGTGCAGGAACGGGAAGTACGCTGCGGCACCAAAGGCGCGGATGTTGGCGTCCAGCGTGACGACCTGCTGCTTGCTCGTCGGGTCGTCGATGCCGTCGTAGCCGCGCTCCCAGCCGGTCGTCGGCGTGTTGTGGTCGGCGGTGGCCACGATGCTGCTGGTGCGCCAGACCTTGCGGCCGGCCAGGCGCAGGCCCTCGAAGGCCTGCGGGCTGGTGACCTCGTGCACCAGATGGCGGTCGATGTAGAGCACGGCGGTGCCGTCGTCCTCGGTGTGGACGACGTGTTCGTCCCAGAGCTTGTCGTACAGCGTGCGGGCGGTCATGCGCAGATCGGAGTTTCGGAAGTGAGGGGTTTCAGGTCGGCTCGACGCCGGCCTTCTTGACAAGCGCCGCGTACTTGGCGCGTTCGCTGGCGAACAAGGCCGCGGCAGTTTCGGACGGCGTGATCGAGATCGTATTGCCCTGCCGGGCCATCAGGTCCTTGACCTCGGGGTCGGCGAACGCCTGTGTCACCGCGGCATGGATGCGCTTGACCTCGGCAGCCGGCAGCCCTTTGGGCCCGATGACCGCAAACCAGGCTTCGACCACGTAGCCCGGCAGGCCCTGCTCGGCAAAGGTTGGGATCTCGGGCGCGGCCGCCAGACGCTGGCGGGCGGCGACACCGATGGCTCGCAGCGCACCGGTCTTGAGGTGCTGCTGCACGCTGGGCAGGGCCACGGTGCCGAACTCGACCTGGCCGCCGATGAGGTCGGTCACCATCGGCCCGACGCCCCTGTACGGGATGTGGCGCGCGCTGGCGCCGGCTTCGTCCAGGAACATCTCGCTGGCCAGGTGCAGGATGGTGCCGTTGCCGCCGCTGGCGTAGTTGAGCTGTCCGGGCTTGCTCTTGAGCAGCGCGACGAACTCCTTGCTGTTGGCGGCCGCCACCTTGGGGTTGACGACCAGCACGATGGGTGTGCTGCCGATCAACGCGATCGGCGTGAAGTCCCCCGGCATGTCGAACGGCACGCTCTTCAGCACGCTGGGCAGGATCACGACGTTGTTGGACACCACCGACAACGTCATGCCGTCGGCGGGTGATCGCGCCAGCGCCTGCAAGCCGACCACACCGCCGGCACCGGCCTGGTTCTCGACCACGACCGGGTGGCCCAGGGCCTTGGCCAGCGCGGTCTGCGCGCCGCGGGTGATGGCGTCCACACCCGATCCGGTGGCATTGGGCAGGATGAAGCGCACGGTCTTGTCGCCCTGGGCCAGCGCCGCGCGGCCCAGGCCGGCCAGGGCCAGGCCAGCGGCGCCCCGCACGAGGGTGCGTCGGCCGATGGAATGCTGAACGAGGTGCGGTGTCGTCGTCATGGTGTCTGTCTCCTCGACCCTGGGTTCGTCAAGCCACCGCGGCTTGCGCCTTCAGTTCGTCAATCTCCGATTGTGCGTAACCCACGGCGGTCAGCGCCGCGTCGGTGTGCTCGCCGGCCTGCGGCGGGTCCAGTCGCACGCTGGGCCGGTGGCCGGCCAGCGTGAACGGGAACAGCGTCGTCTTCACGGTCTGCCCGGCCCGGGGCCCGTCGGTCAACACGATGTCGGCGAGGCCGCCGGTGGCCGCCAGGTGCGGGTCGTCGTACAGCTCTTCAGGCCGGCGGATCGGCGCATACGGCAGGCCAGCCCGCTCGAAGCGCAGGGCCAGGTCGGCCGCGCTGCAGCCGGCCAGGCGCTCGCGCAGTGTGGCCAGCAGCGTCGGGCGTCGCTTGACGCGCTCGTTGTTCGTGCCCAGATCCGGATCGGCCTTCAGGTCCGCCAAGCCGAGCACGTCGCAGAAGACGGACCACTGCGCGTCGCTGACGGCGGCCAGGAAGATCTGCTCGCCACCCGCGACCGTGAACACGTCGTACACCGCCCAGGGGTTGTCGCGTGCCGGCATCGGTGCCGCCGGCCGGCCGGTGATGGCGTACTGCAGCATGTGCTGCCCGACCAGGAAGACGTTGTTCTCGAACAGCGCACTCTGCACCTCCATGCCATGGCCGGTGATGCCGCGCTGGACCAGGGCGCCGAGCACCGCGATGGCACCGAACATGCCGCCCATGATGTCGTTGACGCTGGTGCCCGCCCGCAGCGGGTCGCCCGGGCGGCCGGTCATGTAGGCCAGGCCGCCCATCATCTGCACGACTTCGTCCAGCGCCGTCCGGTGTTCGTACGGGCCGGGCAGGAAGCCCTTCAGGCTGGCGTAGATCAGCCGTGGATGCGTCTGCGACAGCGTGGCGTGGTCCAGGCCGAGTCGGGCCATGCTGCCGGGCTTGAAGTTCTCGGCGACCACATCGGCGGCCAGGCACAGCCGGCGAGCCACCTCGCGACCCGCCGGCTGCTGCAGGTCGATCCGGATGCTGCGCTTGTTGCGGTTGAACATCGGGAAGAAGCCGGCGCCGGCGCCCAGCAGGCTGCGCGTGCGGTCCCCGCCGATGGGCTCGACCTTGAGCACTTCGGCCCCCAGGTCGGCCAGCACCATGCCGCAGGTCGGCCCCATGACCATGTGCGTGAACTCGACGACCTTCAGGCCCTCGAGCGGCAGTCGCGCCGACCCTGATGCAGCAAGGTCGGACTCGTTCGGTGCGGAAGGCGCGGAAGACACCACCCGGACTTTAGCCATGCCGAGCCGGCGCCCGCGCGGTCATCGAGAACGCCCGTCGAACACCGCGCGCCGGCAGCTGCCGAGCGCCCGTGAAGAGCCCGAGCGATATCGGGCGTCGCCCGTCCGTCAGCCGTCGCGGCGCCGCCGGGCCGCGAGCATCAATCCGGCCAGCCCCAGGCCCATCATGGCCAGGCTGCCGGGCTCGGGGATCGGGCTCTGCACGAAGTGGATGTCGTCCAGCCCGGTCGAGCCGAGGTTGTTGAGGTACATCCGCACCGTACCCGATCCCATGACCGGCGCGCTCAGCGGCTGGTAGACCGTCGACGGCAGCAGCCGCTGGTTGAACGAAAAGAGGTTGGGCGCAGCGAAGCTGCCGTTGTCGTCCCAGATCCGGATGTCGGTCTGGTAGCTGCCGCCGCTCCAGGTGGCGATCTTGAAGTTGTTCAGCGTCACGAGGTAGCCCGCATCCGGCACGAAGTCGATCCGGTACGGCACGTCGAACGCACCATGCCCTAGCGCGCCCAGCAAGCTGGCGTAGCCGACGTTCCACAGCGAGGCCAGGCCCTGGTTGCCCAAGGTCGTGAAGTCGAGTGTGACATTCGGTGTCCAGCCGTCGCCCTCGCCATAGGCGGCGCCATTCTGCGACGGGCCGATGACACGGTCGCCGTACGCGGCAATGCCGCCCGTGCCGAAGTTGTTGCTGAAGGTCAGCACGGTGGCCTGTGCGGCCAGCGGCGCCAGCGAGACCAGGCCGATCAGGGTCAGTCGATGAGCAGTTCGCATGTTCACGTTCCAGAGTTGGTGGATCAAGCTGCGCGTAGTTTGGCGCTGCTGGCGTGACGCCCGCCATCCGTTGTACCGTTTACAGGGGTCCCGCATCTAGGGGGGTCGATGGGCCGCCGTCGCTCGGCTTCACCCGGCGCTCAAGGCGCGCCGATCACGAGGTAGGCGTTGAAGCTGCCGCCATTGCCCCAACCCAGGCCCAGGTAAGCCGGCCCGAACGGCGACTCGCCGCCCAGGTACACCGCCAGCGACCGCAGCCAGCCGTCGCGTACCTGGCGCGTGTAGGGCTGGCCGACGCGTCCTGCCTCCAGCGCGACGCCCAGGCGCAGGTCGCCGCGCAGGCCCAGTGGGGCGCGGCCCAGGATGCGTTCGGCCCGCAGGTGTGCGTAGCCGACCTCGTCGCCCAGCAGCTGGCCGCTCGCGAATCCGGACAGATTCAGCAACCCGCCCAGCCGGGCTGCTTCCGCCACCGGCAACTCGCCACGCGGCGATCCGGTCCAGGACGCCCGGGTCGCGAGAACCGTCTCACCCAGGGACCAGACTGCTCGCGCCTCCAGTCTCGCCCGTTGCCATTCGCCGAAGGCGCTCTCCCGTTCGTTGGCGAACAGGTGGCCCGACAGGCTCCAGCCCTGCCGCGGGAAGAACTGCCGGTCGCGCTGGTCGAAGTCGAGCGCGAGCACCCAGCCCCTCGCATTCAGGTCGAGCAGCCCTTGCGGTGCCGCGGCCGCGATGTCGAAACCGGTCTCGAGTCGGTTGCGGACTCGACTGTCGCGCCAGCCCGCCCGGAGTTGCCCCAACAGCCCGATGTTGACCCCGGCCACAGCCTCGAGTCGGGTCCGGCGGGCCAGGTACTGCGAGATGCGTCGATCGCCAAAGAAGTAGTCGACGCGGTCGCGTCGGTGCTCGGCGGCAAGGTCCATGAACACACGCTGGCGTGCTTCCAGCGGCTGGTACCACTCGACGCTGGCACCACTGGTGCTGCCGATCTCGCCGACGACCAGCAACTCGCCGCCCAAGCGGTTGAGCCAGGTCTTCTGGTAGCCGGCGCGCAGCAGGTAGGTCGATCCCTGGGCCAGGGTGCTGTCCAGTTTCAGCGCCAGCCGGAGGTAGTCCGGGCCCCAGCTCTTCTCGACCGGCATCACGCGCAGCACAGTGCGGTTGCCGCTGCGGACCAGGGCGTAGTCGACCCGCTCGTAGTGGCCGTCGCCATAGGCGCGCAGCAGGTCGCGCTGGAGCGTGCGGGTGTCCAGCACCTGACCCGGCTGCTGCTCGATCCAGCGCTGCACGACCCCGGTGTGGGCACGTGTCAGGCCGGCGATCTCGATCTCGTCGACACGGGTCGGCGGCGTGGGATCGTCCTCGCGCCCGATCCCGGCGCGGCCGCGCCACGCGGCGTAGGCCGGCGGCGTCATCGCCAGCGCCTGCAGGCGAGGAAGCAGCGCTTCGGCCGCCGCACGACCCCGGTCGGCAGCCTCGGCATGGCGCTGGAAGTCGGCTGCCGTGATGCCGTCCAGGTCGGGCTTGAGGTACAGGTCGGTGGACTGCAGCGACGCCAGCGATGCGCTGACGTTCTGCTCGGTCAGCAACACCACCATCTGGGCCGTGATGCCGAGCAGGCCGTTGATCTGGTCCGCCGGCAAGGGGGGAGAGCCGACGTTGACGGCGATCACGACGTCGGCACCGCAGCGCTCGCGGACCTCGCGCAGCGGCAGGTTGTCGACCAAGCCTCCGTCGACCAGCCTCCGACCGCCCAGCTCCAGCGGCGCGAGCAGCCCCGGCACCGCCATGCTGGCCCGCATCGCGTCCGTCAGGCTGCCGTCGCGCAGCACGACACGCTCGCCGGTGACGATGTCGGTGGCGACGATGCTCAGCGGCATCGGCAAGCCTTCGATCCGTCTCTCGCCACGGTCGGCGCGCACCAGCCGGTTGAAGAAGAGCTTGATCTTCTGACCGCTCACGACCCCCGGTGGGGTCACCGCGCCCCGGGCCGTGATGCCGGTTTCGCTTCCGGGCAGGAAGCGCTGCGCGAGCCACTTGCTTCGCGTGCTGCGCTCGGTGTAGTCCGGGTCGTCCTGGAACATGTCGGCCCAGTCCGCTGCGGCCAGCTCACGTCGCATGAGCTCCGGGCTCAGGCCTGCGGCCCAGGCTCCGGCCACCAGGGCCCCCATGCTGGTGCCGGCGACGCAGTCCACCGGCACCCGGGCGCGCTCCAGGACCTCGAGCACCCCGACGTGCGCGGCACCGCGTGCACCTCCGCCGCCGAGCACAAGGCCGATGCGGGGCCGCTTCGTCGCTGCGTCCGGCTCGGCGGCCGCCACGGGTGGCGTCGGCGTCGCCAGTGCGGCCGCAAGTGCCGCACCGAGACAGAAGGCCCGGCCGTTCACATCGCCGCGGCGGCGCGCTGTTCGAGGTCGATCTTGAGCCCGGGCGCCAGGTTCAGGCGGCGTGCGAGTTCGTCGAGGTAGGCGCGTTCCATCGTCGTCGTCTCGTCCACGACCAGCACACTGGCGAGGTAGATCTCGGCCGCCATCTCAGGCGTCGACGCGGCAGCGGCGACGTCGGCCGGGTCGATGGGCTTGCGCAATTCGGCCTCGACCCAACGGCGCGCGGCCGGGTCGGCGTTCAGGCGGGTCAGTTCACCTTCGACAAGCTCGCGCTCGCGGTCGTCCATGTGTCCGTCGCTCTTGGCCGCGGCGATCATGGCCTTGAGCATGGCCTGGCTGTGCAGTTCGAGTTGTGGCGCCGGCAAGGCGGCAAATGGCGATGCCATCTGGGTCTGGGCCTGGGCCTGCGCCGGAACGGACGTGGGCAGGGTGCCGGTCGATGCCGCAGGCCCGCTGGCGGCCTGCCGGGCCTGGTGGTCCTGGTAGACCTTCCAGGCCAGTGCGCCGATGGCCGCGACGCTGCCGTACTTGATGGCCTTGCCGCCGATGCCGCGGCCACGCTTGCTGCCCAGCAACAGGCCAAGCGCACCGCCGACGGCGCCGCCGGTGAGGTACTTGCCGGCATCGCTGCGTTGCGTGTTGGCGGCCGATTGCAGGACCTGGTTGAGGATGGACTGGAGGTTCATGGCAAGCCTTGGGGTGTCTGATCGAAGGGGACTGTATCCAGCGCGACGATTTCACCGCCGGGTGGCGGGACATGACCCCTTCAGACCAGTGCCGCCACCACGTCGGGAGGGGCCTGCACCAGCTCGATCAGCACGCCTTCGCCAGCGAGGGGGAACTCGTCATTCGCCTTGGGGTGGATGAAGCAGATGTCATGCCCCGCAGCACCCTTGCGGATGCCGCCGGGAGCGAAGCGCACGCCCTGCGCCGTCATCCAGGCCACGGCAGCCGGCAGGTCGTCGACCCACAGGCCGACGTGGTTCAGCGGCGTCGTGTGCACCGCAGGCTTCTTGTCCGGGTCGAGCGGCTGCATCAGATCGACCTCGACCGCATGCGGCCCGGCACCCAGGGCACAGATGTCCTCGTCGACGTTCTCGCGCTCGCTGACAAAGGTGCTCTTCACCGTCAGGCCGAGCACGTCGACCCACAGCGCCTTCAGGCGCGCCTTGTCCGGACCGCCGATGGCGATCTGCTGGATGCCGAGAACTCGGAATGGCTTGGGGCTGGTCATCACGCAAAGCTCAGGATGGGTTGATCGACGGCCAGGCTCTCGCCCTTCCTGGCGAGCAGTTCGCCGACCGTGCCGTCTTGCGTCGCCGTGAGGATGTTCTCCATCTTCATCGCCTCGATCACCGCCAGCCGCTCGCCGGCCAGCACCTTCTGGCCCGGCTGGACCGCCAGGTCGACCAGCAGACCCGGCATCGGCGACAGCAGGAACTTCGACAGGTCCGGCGGTGCCTTGTGCGGCATCAGCTTCAGCAGCTCGGCCGCGCGTGGCAGCAGCACCAGGGTCTCGATCTGTGCCCCGTTGTGGCTGACGCGGATCGCCAACGGGTTCTTGGCACTGCCGCGCTCGACCTGGGCACAGAAGGCCTTGCCGTTGCAGGCGCCGACCATCAGCAGTTCGCCGAGCTTGCTGGCACTCTGGATCGCGAAGTGGCGGCCCTCGATCACCACGTCGGCCTTGCCCGCCACCGCGTCGAACTGGTCGATGTGGACCGGGTGGTGGCGGTGCCGACCCTCGGGGCCCAGCACGACCACCACCAGATCCGCCGCCTGCTGCGCGCCATGGCCGGCGAGCTGGCCGCTGATGCCGGCCGAACGCTCACGCGCCTTGCGGCGGACGAAAGCCGCCAGGGCCACCGGGAACAGCGGGTCCTCGTGTTCGACCGCGCGGGCATCGAAACCCTTGGGGTAGTGCTGGGCGATGAAACCCGTGTCGAACTCGCCACTGGCGAAGCGCGGGTGTCCGAGCAGCGCCGACTGGAAAGGGATGTTGCTCGAGATGCCGCGGATGACAAAGGCATTCAGCGCCTCGCGCATCTTCGCGATCGCGTCGCTGCGGTCGCGGCCATGCACGATGAGCTTGGCGATCATCGAGTCGTAGTGCATCGGGATCTCACCGCCCTCGGTGACGCCGGTGTCCACGCGCACGCCGCCCTCGGCGGGCACGGCCGCGGCGGCGAACATGTTCTGCTGCGCAGGCACGAAGCGCACCAGCCGCCCGGTCGACGGCAGGAAGTTGCGCGCCGGGTCCTCGGCGTTGATGCGGCATTCGATGGCCCAGCCGTTGCGCTTGACCTCGGCCTGCGTCAGCGGCAGCGGCTCGCCTGCGGCGACGCGGATCATCAACTCGACCAGGTCGAGCCCGGTGATGCACTCCGTGACCGGATGCTCGACCTGGAGCCGGGTGTTCATCTCGAGGAAATAGAAGCCCTGGTCCTTGCCGACCACGAACTCCACCGTGCCGGCGCTCTGGTAGTCCACGGCCCGCGCCAGCGCCACCGCCTGCGCACCCATCTTCTGCCGCGTCTCGTCGCTGATGAAGGGTGAAGGCGCCTCTTCGATGACCTTCTGGTGACGGCGCTGGATGCTGCATTCGCGCTCGTTCAGGAACAAGGTGTTCCCATGCGCGTCGCCGAGCACCTGGATCTCGATGTGGCGGGGCTGCTCGATGAACTTCTCGATGAACACGCGGTCGTCGCCGAAGCTGTTGCGCGCCTCGTTGCGGCAAGACGCGAAGCCCTCGTGTGCCTCCTTGTCGTCATGGGCCACGCGCAGGCCCTTGCCACCGCCGCCAGCGCTGGCCTTGATCATCACCGGGTAGCCGATGCCGCGCGCGATCTCGACCGCACGCTCGGGCGACTCGATGGCGTCGTTCCAGCCCGGGATCGTGCTGACCCCGGCCGCCAGGGCGAGCTTCTTGGAGGCGATCTTGTCGCCCATCGCGGCGATGCTGGCGTGCTTGGGGCCGATGAAGACCAACCCCTCCTCTTCGACCCGGCGCGCGAAGGCTTCGTTCTCGGACAGGAAGCCGTAGCCCGGGTGGATGGCCTCGGCGCCGGTGGCCTTGGCCGCGGCGATGATCCTGTCGGCGACCAGATAACTCTGGCGCGACGGCGCCGGCCCCAGCAGCACGGCTTCATCGGCCAGGGCCACATGCTGGGCCTCGCGATCGGCCTCGGAGTACACCGCCACCGTGGCGATGCCCATCTTGCGTGCCGTCTTGATGACGCGGCAGGCGATCTCGCCGCGGTTGGCCACCAGGATCTTCTTGAACATGGTCTTGTCTCTTCTTTGAACTCGAGTAACTCGTTCGGAAGTGGCGGCGCGTTCACCGCACCGCGCGGATGTCTTCGACCAGGTGCAGCGGCGACTGCGGCCAGCGCGCCTGGAGCCAGCGGGTCAGCCGCATGGCGTCGGCCGACGGCAGCGGTCTTGGCAGTTCGATCATCACGAGCAGGCGGTCTTCGCCCGTGGCCGAGGCTTCGGCCAGGCGCGAGCCACGGGCCACGGTGACCGCCGCGACCTGCGGCCACTGCGCACGGATCTCGGCCAGCAGGCGGGCGTCGGCCTGGGCCCCCTGGAGCGGCGCCTGGCGCATGCCCGCGACTTCGTCCTGCAAACGCTGGACCTGCAACGCCAGTTCGCCCATCGCCTGCGCCGACACGTCCGCGCGGGCCGGCGCCGAAGCGTCGCCGACCCGTCGCAACACGATGCGGCCGGCCAAGCCCCCGTGCACCCGCTCCAGCGTCGGCAGTTCAGCCCGCAAGCGTGATTCGGCGTCTTGACCCACGACAACCAGTTCCAGCCGCTGCTGCGGACCGTCCACGACGTGCGAGACCAGCCCCATGCCCGGATCGGCCTGGACCTCGGCGACCAGCGCGCGAGCCTGGGCGACCCACAGTTCCTGGTGCGCGAACCGCCAGCCCAGCCAGACGGCGGGCACCAGCACCACCGTCAGCGCCAGCGTGATGAAGCCACGGCTGCGCATACGGGCGATCTCGTCCAGACTCGCCAGCGGCGGCAGGCGCAACAGCTTGGCCACCGCCAGTGTCGCCGCGGCGATGAAGACACCGTTGATGACAAAGAGGTAGGCCGCGCCCGCGGCCATGTCCCACCGCGCATTGGCCAGCCCGAAGCCCACGGTGCACAGCGGCGGCATCAGCGCCGTGGCGATCGCCACGCCAGGCACGACGTTGGTGAAGCCACGCCGCGTCAGCCCGACCATGCCGGCGGCACCGCCAAACGCGGCGATCAGCACATCCCAGAGGTTGGGGGTCGTGCGGGCCAGCAACTCGCTGCCGGGGTGGTCCAGCGGACTGACCAGGAAGTAGACCACCGAGGTCAGCAAGGACAGCGCGATGAAGATCGCCAGGTTGGTCAGTGCGCGCCGGATCAGCGCGATGTCGTTGATCGCCGCGCCATAGCCGACGCCGACGATGGGGCCCATCAGCGGCGAGATCAGCATCGCGCCGATGATCACCGCGGTCGAGTTGACGTTGAGCCCGACCGAGGCGACGAGAATCGCGAAGAACAGCACCCACAGGTTGGTGCCCGCGAAGCGGACACCCGCGCGCACGCTCTCGTCGATCGCTTCGGGGCTGTCCTGATCCTGCCGCAGGTCGAACAGCCGGGCCAGGCGTCCGCTCACAGCGGGATGTTCCCGTGCTTGCGCCAGGGGTTGTCGAGCTTCTTGTCCTTGAGCATTGCCAGGCTGCGGCAGATGCGCTTGCGCGTTTCGTGCGGCTGGATCACGTCGTCGATGAAGCCGCGCGCGCCGGCGACGAAGGGGTTGGCGAATCGGGCCTTGTACTCGGCCTCCTTGGCGGCGATCTTGGCCGGATCGCCCTTGTCCTCGCGGAAGATGATCTCGACCGCGCCCTTGGCACCCATCACCGCGATCTCGGCGTTGGGCCACGCGAAGTTGACGTCGCCTCGCAGGTGCTTGGAGGCCATCACGTCGTAGGCACCGCCATAGGCCTTGCGCGTGATCACGGTGACCTTGGGCACCGTGGCCTCGGCATAGGCGTAGAGCAGCTTGGCGCCGTGCTTGATGATGCCGCCGTACTCCTGGCTGGTGCCGGGCATGAAGCCGGGGACGTCGACGAAGGTCACCACCGGGATCGAGAACGCGTCGCAGAAGCGCACGAAGCGAGCCGCCTTGATGCTGCTCTTGATGTCCAGGCAGCCGGCCAGTACCAGCGGGTTGTTGGCGACGATGCCGATCGTGCGCCCTTCCATGCGCGCCATGCCGATGACGATGTTCTTTGCATAGTCGGGCTGGAGCTCGAAGAAGTCGCCGTCGTCGACGACCTTCACGATCAGCTCCTTGATGTCGTAGGGCTGGTTCGCGTTGTCTGGCACGAGGGTGTCGAGCGACCGGTCGAGTCGCTCGGCCGGGTCGCCACTGGGGCGCACCGGCACACCGCTCCTGTTGTTGAGCGGCAGGTAGTTGAAGAAGCGGCGCAGCATCAGCAGCGCCTCGACATCGTTGTCGAATGCGAGGTCGGCGACGCCGCTCTTGCCGGTGTGGGTGCCGGCGCCGCCGAGCTCCTCGGCGGTGACCTCCTCGTGCGTCACCGTCTTGACCACCTCGGGGCCGGTGACGAACATGTAGCTGGAGTCCTTCACCATGAAGATGAAGTCGGTCATCGCAGGCGAGTACACCGCGCCGCCGGCACACGGGCCCATGATCATGCTGATCTGCGGGACCACGCCGCTGGCGAGCACATTGCGCTGGAAGACTTCGGCATAACCACCGAGGGACGCCACGCCCTCCTGGATGCGGGCACCGCCGGAATCGTTCAGGCCGATGACCGGCGCGCCGACCTTCATCGCCTGGTCCATGACCTTGCAGATCTTCTCGGCGTGGGCTTCCGACAGCGCGCCACCGAAGACGGTGAAGTCCTGGCTGAAGACGAAGACCAGCCGCCCGTTGATCATCCCGTAGCCGGTGACGACACCGTCGCCGGGGATCTTGTTGTCGGCCATGCCGAAGTCGGTGCAGCGGTGCTCGACGAACATGTCCCACTCTTCGAAACTGCCGGGGTCGAGCAGCAACTCCAGCCGCTCACGCGCCGTCAACTTGCCTTTGGCATGCTGGGCCGCGATGCGCTTGTCGCCTCCGCCCAGTCGCGCCGCGGCGCGCTTGTTCTCGAGTCGCTCGATGATGTCGTGCATGGAGCAGGGTCTCCTCGTGGGTGCTGGGTTTCAGTGTGTCATGGCGCCGCGAGATCCAGCAGCTGGCGCGCCGCCACCGACGCGGCCAGGCGGCCGTCGCGGATGTCGGACAACACCCCTGGCAAGGCCGCGCGGACCGCCGGATGCTCACGAAAACGTTGTTGGACTCCGGCGTGGATGCGCTCCCACAGCCAGGCCTCGTCCTGCGCCTTGCGCCGGGCCTGCAACGCCCCGCTGGCACGCCGGGCGTCGTGCTGGGCTCGAACGGTGGACCAGAACTCGACCAGGCCCTGCCCGGTGATGGCGCTGGCCTGAAGCACCGGCACGCCATGGGTCGCATGGGGACCGAAGAAGCGCAGGGCGCTCGTGATCTGGGCCTGGGCGCGTGTCGCTGCCGCGGCATCGAGGTCGGCCTTGTGGATGACCACCAAGTCGGCCAGTTCCATGACGCCCTTCTTGATCGCCTGCAGGTCGTCTCCGGCGTTGGGCAGCTGAAGCAGGCAGAACAGGTCGGTCATCCCGGCCACCGCGGTCTCGCTCTGGCCGACACCGACGGTCTCGACGATGACGATGTCGTGGCCCGCGGCCTCGGCCAGCAGGATGGTCTCGCGCGTGCGCTCGGCAACGCCACCCAGCGCGCCCGACGACGGCGTCGGCCGGATGTACGCCGACGGGTGCACCGAGAGCCGCTCCATCCGCGTCTTGTCGCCCAGGATCGAGCCGCCGCCCAGACTGGACGAAGGGTCGACCGCCAGCACCGCCACCCGGTGCCCCTGGTCGACCAGCATCAGGCCCAGGGCCTCGATGAAGCTGCTCTTGCCGACGCCCGGCACGCCGGACAAGCCCAGCCGCAGCGCCGCACCCGTGTGCGGCAGCACGGCGTTGAGCAGCGCATCGGCCTGGACGCGGTGCTCGGGCCGGGTCGACTCGAGCAGCGTGATGGCCTTGGCCAGCGCACGCCGCTGCGCCGGGCCGGCGGGGCCGAGCAGGTCACTCATGCCGGTCGCAGCTTCAGGCGGCCAGAGCGAGCCGGATCTGCTCCAGCACGTCCTTGGCACTCACCGGGATCGGCGTGCCGGGTCCGTAGATGCCCTTGACGCCCGCCGCATACAGGAAGTCGTAGTCCTGCTGCGGGATCACACCGCCGACAAAGACGATGATGTCGTCGCCACCTTGCTTCTTCAGTTCGTCGACGATCGCCGGCACCAGGGTCTTGTGACCCGCCGCGAGCGTGGACACGCCGACCGCATGCACGTCGTTCTCGATCGCCTGGCGGGCGCACTCGGCCGGGGTCTGGAACAGCGGCCCGATGTCCACGTCATAGCCCAGATCGGCAAACGCCGTGGCCACCACCTTGGCGCCGCGGTCGTGGCCGTCCTGACCGAGTTTGGCGATCATCACGCGCGGACGACGTCCCTGTTCCTGTCCGAAGGCGGCGATCTCCGCCTGCAACCGGGCCCAGCCCTCGGCGCTGTCATAGGCTGCGGCGTAGACGCCGGTGACCTTCTGGATGTCGGCGCGGTGGCGACCGTAGACCGACTCCAGCGCGTCGCTGACCTCGCCGACCGTGCAGCGCACGCGCATGGCCTGGATCGCAAGCTCCAGCAGGTTGCCCTCGCCACTGCGCGCGGCTGCGGCCAGCGCGTCGAGCGCGGCCTTCACGGCATTGGCGTCGCGCGTCGCACGGATCGTCGCCAGCCGCTCGATCTGTCCGAGGCGCACCCTTTGGTCGTCGACTTCCCGCACGTCAACCTTGTCGACGGTCTTCGGCCGGTACTTGTTGACACCCACGATGACGTCGGTGCCGCTGTCGATGCGCGCCTGCTTCCCGGCCGCGCTGGCTTCGATCTTCAGCTTGGCCCAGCCGCTGGACACCGCCTGGGTCATGCCGCCCTGGGACTCGACCTCTTCGATGATCGCCCAGGCCGCGTCCGCCATCTGCTGGGTCAGGCTCTCCATCATGTAGCTGCCGGCCCAGGGATCGACGACGTTGCCGATGTGCGTCTCCTCCTGCAGGATCAGCTGCGTGTTGCGGGCGATGCGGGCACTGAACTCGGTGGGCAGCGCGATCGCCTCGTCGAAGCTGTTGGTGTGCAGGCTCTGCGTGCCGCCAAACACCGCCGCCATCGCCTCGACCGTGGTGCGCACGATGTTGTTGTAAGGGTCCTGTTCCGCGAGGCTCCAGCCGCTGGTCTGGCAGTGGGTGCGCAGCATCAGGCTCTTGGCGGCCTGGGCGCCGAAGCCCTTCATGATGCGGCACCACAGCAGCCGCGCCGCGCGCATCTTCGCGATCTCGAGATAGAAGTTCATCCCGATCGCCCAGAAGAAGGACAAGCGGCCGGCGAACTCGTCCACGTCGAGCCCGCGGGACTGCGCCGCACGCACGTACTCCATTCCATCCGCAAGCGTGAAGGCCAGCTCGAGCGCCTGTGTGGCCCCGGCCTCCTGCATGTGATAGCCGCTGATGCTGATGCTGTTGAAGCGCGGCATTTCGCGCGCCGTGTGGCCGATGATGTCGGCCACGATCCGCATGCTCGGCCCGGGCGGGTAGATGTAGGTGTTGCGGACCATGAACTCCTTGAGGATGTCGTTCTGGATGGTCCCCGAGAGCTGCTCCGGCGGCACGCCCTGCTCCTCCGCCGCCACGACGTAGCCGGCCAGCACCGGCAGCACGGCACCGTTCATCGTCATCGACACCGACACCTTGTCCAGCGGGATGCCGTCGAACAGGATCTTCATGTCCTCGACGCTGTCGATCGCGACCCCGGCCTTGCCGACATCGCCTTCGACACGCGGGTGGTCGCTGTCGTAGCCGCGGTGGGTCGCCAGGTCGAAGGCGACGCTGACGCCCTGCCCGCCCGCGGCGAGGGCCTGGCGGTAGAAGCGGTTGCTGTCTTCGGCGGTCGAGAAGCCCGCGTACTGGCGGATCGTCCACGGCCGCACCGCGTACATCGTCGCCTGCGGGCCGCGCACGAAGGGTTCGAAGCCAGGCAGCGTGTCGGTGTGCGGCAGGCCTTCGACATCGGCCCGGGTGTAAAGGGCCTTCACCTGCAGCCCTTCAGGCGTCTGCCAGACCAGGCGATCGGGGTCGCCGGCGCTGCGGGCGGCGGCAGCGCGCCACTGCTCCAGCGAGGCGGGCTTGAATTCATCCTTCATCGTCGTGCTCCGGAGGTGCTTGAAGCTTGCCTTTGATTATGCATAATTATGATGACTCACCCGACATGGACCTGACAGCCGAACCTTCTCGCATCGCCCCGCGCGCCCTCTACCAGGAGGTCGCCGATCGGCTGCGTGAGCAGATCTTCAGCCGACGTCTGGAGCCGGGCAGCTGGATCGACGAGATGAAGCTCGCCGAGCAGTTCGGCATCAGCCGCACGCCTTTGCGCGAGGCGTTGAAGGTCCTGGCGGTCGAGGGCCTGGTCACGATGAAGATGCGGCGCGGCGCCTTTGTTGCAGATGTTTCGCGCGACGACGTCGCACAGGTCTACCACCTGCTGGCGCTGATCGAAAGCGACGCGGCCGCACGCGTCGCCGAGTTCGCCGACAACAACCAGCGCGCCGTCCTGGCCGCTCTGCACGACCGACTGGAAAAGCGCGCGCGCCAGCGCGACGCCTTCTTTGCCGCGAACGAAGAGTTCCACATGGCACTGCTGCACATGGCCGGGAACCGCTGGGCCGAGCAGATCGTCACCGACCTGCGCAAGGTCATGAAGCTCAACCGCCATCACTCCCTGTTCAAGCAAGGCCGGCTGGCCGACTCGCTGGCCGAACACAGCGCGCTGATGAAGGCCATCGCCAGCCACGACGCCACTGGCGCACGGCAGTTGATGCAGGCCCACTTCGAGAACGGTCTGCAAGCGGCGGCCTGAACGCGGCAGCCTCAAGACCGACCTGCGGGCACTGCCCTCCAGAGCCACGCCCCCGCACAATCAGGCATTGACTCCGGCGCGGCCGGAATGCGACAACCGCAGCCTGTGCAAGCGGCCACCCTGCCCCCCCAAAGTCCCCAGAGCCCGAGCCGCCGCTACCTGACGCTGCTGTTCTGCGATCTCTCGCATTCGACGCGACTGGGCTCGCTGCTGGAGGCCGAGCAGTACGCTGCGCTGCTGGATCGCCTCCATCATCTGGGCACGACGCTGATCGCCCAGCATGGCGGTACGGTCGCCCGTATCCAGGGCGACGGCATGCTGGCGGTGTTCGGGCACCCTCAGTCGGGCGAGGATGACGCGCGGCATGCGGCCGAGGCCGCCTTGGCCCTGCATGCCGCGGTGCGCGAGCTGGACCCTGGCCCGGGCCTGCCGGCAGAACTGCGCCCGCTGACCTTGCACAGCGGCCTGCATGCCGGGCTTGTCCTGGTCAGCGAAGGCGACCTGATGCGCGGCCGGCTTGAGCTGGCCGGAAACGCACCCAACATCGCGGCCCGGCTGGCCCAGGAAGCCGGGCCCGACGAGATCCTGGCCAGCGAGGCCAGTCTCGGCCCGGAGCGGGGTCTGTTTGTCACCGTGGCAAGGCGCCAGATCGTGCCACGCGGGACCGATCAGCCGCTTCGCGTCTGCCGCATCGTCGACCGCGCGCAGGCCCAGCGGCGCTACGAGGCGCTGCGGCTGCGCGGCCTGGCCGCCTTTGTCGGCCGCGAACCCGAACGCGCGGGCCTGAAGGCGCTGCTGGCCCCCCTCGCATCGCCCGGGCTCGGAGGGCTGGTCGTGATTGGCGGTGGGGTCGGCGTCGGCAAGACCCGGCTGGCCGAGGAGTTCCTTCGGCAGGCCGAGGAGCGCGGTTGCGAGGTGCACCAAGGCTGGTGCACCGGCGACCGGGTCGCCGAGCCCTGGCACCCGTGGCTGCAGATGCTGCGCCGACTGCTCGGACTGCGCGCGGGCGAGGCGGGTCCTGAGGTCGTCGACCGTGCGGCCACCGAGCTGGCCGCGCTCGGCGAGCCGGTCTCGTCGCACGCTTCAGTCCTGCGGCAGTTGCTGGCGCTTGCACCGGCTTCTGCACCGGCTTCTGCACCGCCGACAGCCGCTGCGCCAGGCAAGCCTGCTGTTTCAGCGCTCAACCATTTCCAGGTGCTGGACGCATTCGAGGCCCTCTTTGCGAATCTGGCGAGCAGCCAGCCCCGAGCCCTGTTCGTCGACGACTGGCAATGGGCCGACGACGCCAGCCACCGGGTGTTGCAACGTCTACACGCCCTGGCCCTGCGGGCGCCGATCCTGATCGTGCTGACCCAGCGCGGCGGCCAGCAGATGCGCCTGACCCGTGACGAGCCTGATGCCGCGCCACAGTTGCATCTGGACCTTCAGCCGCTGGACATCGCGGAGGCCGCCGTGGCGATCGCCCAGTTGCTGCCCACCGCGTCGCCGTTCGAGCGCGAGCGCATCGCCGCAAGCGCCGGTGGCAATCCGCTGTACATCGAGGAGCTGTGCCACAACCTGCGTGATGCCGGTACCCTGGAGTCCGAACCGGAGCGGACGCTCGTCCCGACCCCGGCGCTGCCGGCCAGTGCACAGGCCGGTGTCCCCCTGGCCTGGCTCGACCCGCTGATCGCCTCTCGCGTGGCCCGGCTGCCACCGGAACAGGCGGCCCTGGTGCGCAGCGCCGCAGTCATCGGCCCGGTGATCGCGGACTGGCTCTTCGAAAGGGTCACCGGCGTCGGGATGCGCGACACGCGGGTCCAGGCCCTGGCTGACGAGGATCTGCTCTACCCCGATGTCGCCCAGGGCCAGCTGGTGTTCAAGCACGGGGTGGCCCGCGACGCGATCTACCGCGCGGTCGGCATGGCGGAGCGCAGCCGCCTGCACCAGCTGGCCGCGGGTGCCCTGCACGAGGCCGCGTTGGCGGCCGGCCCGCAAGGCGAAGACCACTGCGAGGCCCTGGCCTGGCACTACGCCGCAGCCGGCCTGCCGGCGGCCGCAGCTCAGATGGCCGAGCGTGCGGGCGACAAGGCGCTGGCGGCTTCTGCGCTCGACAGCGCCAAAGCCCAGTACCGAGCGGCTCTGGCGGCACTGGACCGGCTGGATCCGGCGCCGGCCGTGCAACAGCGGTGGGTGCTGGTGGCCCAGCGCCTGGGCCTGGCCTGCGTCTTCGACGCCGACGCCGCCGACCTGCCCTGGTTTCGCCGTGCCGTCGTGCTGGCAGAGTCGCTCGGCGACGCCCGGGCGCAGGCCCTGACACGCTATTGGCTGGCCTATGTGGCGTACGGCGTCGGCGATACGCGTGCCGCCGTGGCCGAGTCTGGCAAGGCGTTGGCACTGGCCCGCGACGTTGGCGATGACCGGCTGGCCGTGCAGTTGGCCGCAACCCTGGGTCAGGCGCTGGCCGCGGCAGCCGAATACGACGCGGCACTGCCACTGCTCGATGCCGCCATCGCGGTCAAGCGACAGCACCGCAGCGGGACGGGTCTGGCGGTTGGCCTGAACTACACGCTCGCCGTCAAGGCCACGCTGCTCGCCGACCGCGGCGATTTCGAAGCGGCCGACGCTTTGTTCGAAGAAGCGCTGGCACCGGTGCGCGGACTGAACCATCAGGTCGAGGCGTCCATCCTGGGCCTGCATGCTGCAGCGCTGCTGTGGCAGGGCCGCCATTCCGAGGCCCAGGAACGGGGCGAACGCTGCTGGCGCATCGGCGAGCGGGTACGCAGCCTGTTCACCTGCGCGATGGGCCGCAGCGCGTCGGCGTTCGCGCGCTGGCGGCTCAGCGGCGACGCCGATGCCGCCGCGGCGGTCGCGGAGTCCACCGGGTGGCTGATCGACCGCGGCGTGTACCTGTTCGGCTCGCTGAACCAGGGCTGGTTGTGCACGATGCATGCCGGGAACGGCGATGCGGCCGAGGCGCGACGCGCGGGCGTGGCGACGCTGCTGGCCGCCCGCCGTGGCGACTGGCTGGGCCTGGCGATGGCCGGCCGGGCCTTGGCGCGCCTGAACGCCCAGACCGATCCCCAGCGGGCGCGCTTCTGGCTGCGCCAGGCCCAGCGAGCCGCGACCCGTCGCGGCTCGGCCCATGAGGCCGCAGCCAACGCCACCTGCGGCGCGAGCCTGGCGCTGCGGCTGTAGCCGGGCGAACGATCAACGCCGCAGCCACAACGCCGTCGGCGAGCCGGAACGCTGCATCGACCCGGCCTCGAACAAGGCCACCAGCACGCCCAGCATCAGCCCGTGGGCCATGGCGTCCCCGGGGCAGCCATGGAACGTTGCCGGCGAGCCCACTGGCGCCGACCCGAACAGCGCGGCATGTCGCGCCGCCGGATCGGACGTGTCGGCAGCCACCGACCGCAGGCTGACGACGACCTTGCGACCCTGGGCAATCTTCAGTTTGCCCAGGGTCGCATCGACGCCGCTGGTGCGCCAGATCAGGTCGGGCACCGGATCCAGCGCCATCTGCGCCTGCAGGTGCGGCATCAGCCACTCCATGACGGCGTTGGCGTTCTGGCGGTCGGGCACCGTCGCCAGCTCACGCTGGCGCTCCCACAGCCGGCCATCGTCGAGCCAGGCCATCAAGACCTTGCTCAGGTGACCGAACACGGTGGCTGGCAGACCCTGCAGCAGGCCGACCAGGGTGCTGGTGGCGACCCTGTCGCACTCGGCCTGGGGCTGTCCTGGCAGGGCCGCATCGACGGCGTCGAGCACGGCCTTTGCGATGGGCGCCGGCTCGACCTGCCCGTTGCGAAGCTCGTCGACATGGGCTGCACCTGCGGCGTGCACCTGCTTGCCGGCATGAATCCCGAGGGGTTCGACCGGGCCTTGCGGGTGCGGCAGGAACACATGCCGCGCGATCTGGACCTGGCTCGCCGGGCAGCGGGCCCTGGCC
>JAJTGU010000061.1 GCA_021297985.1 Rubrivivax sp. | reverse complement strand
TGCGGCATGTTGGGCTCCTGGGAAAGTCGAATGTCGGTAGGCTTTGCGGACACAAGCAAATGCCTCGCAAGCCCATCATTCAACGCAGAGTGGATGACGCAACCATGAACCCGAGCCTGAGCGTGGCGATCGCAAGGCAGCCGTTGCGCTCCACTCGCCCAAGGGCTATTTGTCGACAGGAAGATCTGCACAAGCGCATGTCGAGCGATCGCGTCCGCGCCTCGCGTCAGTACCGTCCTTCGCGGAGTGTCTGGCCGTCTTGGGCCCGTTCGAACGCCGGGTGTCGAGTGGCCTTCTCCGGCCGAGCCGAATCTGCAGCCTCGAGGTGGGCGTCGTGGGCGAGGCGAGCCGCTCAGACCTGCATGTTCATGATGTCGGTGTAGGCCGACAGCAGCCGGTTGCGGACCTGGATCGCGGCCTGGAAGCCGATCTGGGCCTTCTGGCCGGCGATCACGGCCTGCTCCAGGCTGACGTTGGGGTTGCCCAGCGTCACCTCGCGCTGCAGACGCGAGCTCTCGGTCTGCTGAGCACTCACCGTCTTCAGCGCCTGCTGCATCGCGCCGGCAAAACTGGTGCCGCCGACCCCTTGGGCGGCGTCGTTGCGCGGCATGCCGTCCGGCCGCAAGCCGGCGCGGGCGACCGCGGCCTGGAAGTCGAAGGGCTTGAGGGTGACGTTCATGGGAGCGAACTGTAGGAACACCGCTCGGCCGCGGGGCGCCGAAGTAAAGGGGCAATCGCGGCCTGTTCCGGGCGCTGTCCACGGCGCTGCGGCCGAAGAATCCTGCCCATGGATACCGCTCTCGCTCCCGTCGCCAACAGCCCGCTTGCACCGATCGGCCCCAATGGCCAGCCCCCGGTGGCGGGCCAGCCTGGCGTCCTGGGCCGCTGGAGCGCCCTGCCCGGCAAGACGCAGTTCATGGCGCTGGCCGGCGTGGCGGCGCTGATCGCCGTGGTCGCCGTGCTGGCCATGAGCAGCCAGGGATCGGACTACCGCGTGCTGTTCCCGAACCTGTCCGAAAAGGACGGCGGCCAGGTCATCGAGCGGCTGGCGCAGATGAACGTGCCCTACCGGATCGCCGACGGCAGCAGCACGGTCATGGTGCCGTCCAGCCGCGTGCACGAACTGCGCATGAAGCTCGCCGCAGCCGGACTGCCGGCCAACGGCGGTGGGGTCGGCCCGGCCACCGGCCCAGGCTTCGAGCTGTTGGACAAGCAGACCTTCGGCCAGACCCAGGGACAGGAACGCATGAACGTGCAGCGCGCGTTGCAGGGCGAGCTGACCCGCACCATCCAGCAGATCAGCGCCGTGCAGAGCGCCCGCGTGCACCTGGCGCTGCCGAACCAGAATGGGTTCTTCCGCGAGCAGCAGAAGCCCAGCGCGTCGATCGTGCTGAACCTGCACCCCGGCCACACGCTGGACCGCGCCCAGCTCGCCGGCATCGTGCACCTGGTCGCGTCCAGCGTTCCGGAAATGAACCGCAAGGCCGTCAGCGTGATCGACTCCACCGGCGCGCTGCTGACCGGCGAAGGGGCCGACAGCATCGAGGGCCTTGATTCAGCCCAGCTCCAGTACCGCCGCGACATCGAACAAGGCCACGCCAAGCGCGTGCTGGCCCTGCTGGAGCCGGTGGTGGGACGCGACAACGTGCGCGCCAGCGTCACCGCGGAGATCGACTTCGCCCAGGTGATGTCGACCGCCGAGACCCACGTCCCGAACCAGGGCGCGCAGGCCAGCGCCGCCGTGCGCGAGTCGAGCAGCCAGGAATCGAGCGAGCCCGGCCCGGCGGTGCCCGCCGGTGTGCCCGGCGCCGCCACCAACCAGCCGCCGGCTCCTGCAGCGGCTCCGATCCAGGGCCAGGCCCAGCCACTGCAAGGCGCAGGGGCCGGCGGTGGCGGCAACAGCAGCCGACGCGAGCAGAACACCCGCTTCGAAGTCGACAAGACCGTCACCGTCACCCGCAACGCCGTCGGCAACGTCAAGCGGCTGTCGGCTGCGGTGGTGCTGAACCACAAGGTCAGCACCGACGCCAAGGGCAAGACCACCACCACGCCCTACAGCGACAAGGAGATCGAGCAGCTCACCGCACTGGTGCAGCAGGGCATCGGCTTCGACAGCGAGCGTGGCGACCAGGTCAAGCTGATCAACGCCCCGTTCCGCAGCGAGCCGCAGCCTCCGGCCGAGCCGGTGCCGATGTGGCAGCAACCCTGGCTGGTGGACCTGATGAAGACCGCCGCGGCGCCGCTCGCGCTGGCCCTGGTCGGCCTGATCGCGGTGATGGTGCTGGTGCGTCCGGCCGTCAAGGCCATGGTCACGCCGCCTCCGCCGCCGGTGCCTGAAAAGGGCAGCCAGCTGTCGACCGTGGTCGACAACGAAAACGCCTTGCCGGGGGCCGATGGGCAGCCGCTGCTCGGCGGCCCGGGGGGCCGGGCACTGGCCGCACCGGCCGTCAACCAGAAGCTCAAGGCAGTCCGCGCCATGGCCAAGGAGAACCCGGCCGCAGTCGCCAACATCGTTCGCGGATGGGTCAGCGGCGAAGTCGGCTGAGCACCGTCGCCGCAGAAACCCGAACCGACCGGATTCCCCACCCCTATGCCAAGCAAGAACGAAGACCAAGGCGTCGAAGACGCCGCCATCCTGCTGATGAGCCTGGGCGAGGAAGAGGCCGCCGAGGTCTTCAAGCACCTCGCGCCCAAGGAGGTGCAGCGCCTGGGCGAGTGCATTGCCAAGATGAAGGCGGTGTCCAAGGAGCGCGTGGAGAGCGTGCTCGACAGCTTCGAGGCCCTGGCCGCCAAGGAGTCCATGCTCGTCAGCGACAGCAACGAGTACGTCAAGGCCGTGCTGCGCAAGGCCCTGGGCGAGGACAAGGCCAACCTGCTGATCGACCGCATCCTGCAAGGCAGCGA
>JAJTGU010000042.1 GCA_021297985.1 Rubrivivax sp. | reverse complement strand
CTTGGGGTGCTGGCGCAGCCGGTTCACGGGTGATGCGGCAATGGCAGGTGGTCGGGGCCGAAGGAGTGCGGCAGCAGCTCGCCGAGCGTGAAGCGGCCCAGCGGCTGGCCACTGGCGTCGAGCGACCAGATCACGCAGCGGGCGTCGGCAAACTCGCGCAGCTTCTGGCGGCAGCCGCCGCAGGGTGTGACGGCCACCAGGCCCGATGCGCAGACCGCCACCTCGCGCACCTGGCGGCCGCCGGCCATGACCATTGCGGCCAGCGCCGAGGCTTCGGCGCACCAGCCTTGCGGGTAGGCCGCGTTTTCGACGTTGCAGCCGGCGTGCACCCGCCCTTGTTCGTCGACCAGCGCGGCGCCGACGGCAAAGCGCGAGTACGGCGCGTGGGCCATCGCGCGCGCGGCCAGCGCGGCCTCGCGCAGTGCAGTCGCTGGGCCCGGGAGCCAGGGATCGGTGGCCACTTCAGCGCTCCTTGAGGTACGGCCGGCCCAGGGCCGCCGGCGCCGTGGCGCGGCCGATGAAGCCGGCCAGCAGCACGACCGTCAGCACATAGGGCAGGGCCTGGATGGCCTGCACCGGCACCTCGCCGATGCCCGGCAGGGCCACGCCCTGCAGCCGGATCGAGGCCGCATCGAGGAAGCCGAACAGCAGGCAGGCCCACATCGCCCCGACCGGGTGCCACTTGCCGAAGATCAGCGCCGCCAGTGCCATGTAGCCGCGTCCGGCGGTCATGTTGGGCGCGAAGGCGGGGTTCTGGGCCAGCACCAGGTAGGCGCCGGCCATCGAACACACCACGCCGTTGAGCGCCAGTGCCTGGTAGCGCAGCGCCTTCACGCTCACGCCGGCGGCGTCGACCATCGCCGGGTTCTCGCCGGCGGCGCGCAGGCGCAGTCCGAAGCGGGTGCGGAACAGCAGCCACCACACCGCCGCGACCAGCGCAAAGGCGCCGTAGACCATCAGGTTGTGGCCCAGCAGGCCGACGCCGACGATGGGTCCGAGCACCGGGATCTGGGCGATGGACTTGCCGGCGTCGACGAACCATCGATCCAGACGCACGGCCTCGGACAGCGCAGGGGTCTGGCCGCCCATGCCGAACCAGGCGATGCCGAGCACGACCGTGAGCCCGGCAGCGGTCATCGTGATCGCCATGCCGAGCACGACCTGATCGCCCCGGTGGCTGACGCAGGCATAGCCGTGCAGCATCGACAGCGCCACGCCGACCGCGACAGCCGCCAGCAGCGCCAGCGGCAACGAGCCCGACACCGCGCCGACGGCGGCGGCCGCAAACGCGGTCAGCAGCATCTTGCCCTCCAGGCCGAGGTCGATGACGCCGGCCCGCTCGCACAGCACGCCGGCCAATGCGCACAGGATCAGCGGTACCGACACGCGCAGCGTGCTCGCGATCAGCGTGCCGAAGGTGAGGAGGAGATCGTCCATGCCGTCGATGCTGCGTCAGGTGGCGAGCTTGCCACCGCCGCCGGCCTTCCAGAGGCGGTACAGGAACGGTGCCGCGACATGGGCCATCGCACCGGCGAACAGCACGATCAGCCCCTGCAGCATGAAGACCATGTCGCGGCTGAAGCCGTTGAGCTCGAAGGCCAGCTCGGCACCGCCCTGGTACAGCGCGCCGAACAACAGCGCCGCGAGCACGATGCCCAGCGGATGGTTGCGACCGATCAGGCTCACCGCGATGCCGGCAAAGCCGGCGCCGGCGACGAAGTCCGGCAGCAGGCGTCCGTGGACGCCGGCGATCTCGTTGATGCCAACCATGCCGGCCAGTGCGCCCGACAGCGCCATCGCCACGACGATCAGGCGCTTGGGCTCGATGCCGGCGTACAGCGCGGCATCGGGCGAGAAGCCGGTCGCGCGCAGGCTGTAGCCCGGGCGGCTCTTCCACAGGCCCAGGTAGACCGCCAGCGCCGCCAGCAGGGCCAGCACGAAGCTCAGGTTCAGCGGCGTTCGCGGCCAGGCGATGCCCAGTGCCGCGAGCAGCTCGTGGACGCCCGGCAGGCGCGCCGAAGCCGCGAAAGCGGCGCTTTCCGGGTTCATGTTGCCTGGCGCCTTGAGCGTGTTGACGAGCAGGTAGCCCAGCAGCGCCGCGGCGATGAAGTTGAACATGATCGTCGTGATCACGATGTGGCTGCCGCGCCAGGCCTGCAGGGCACCCGGCACGGCGGCCCAGAAGGCGCCAAAGAGCGCGGCGGCCAGCACCATCAGCGGCAGCATCGCCCAGGCCGGCAGGTGCGCCGACCACGCCAGTGCCACCAGCCCGGCGCCCAGGCCGCCCATGATCGCCTGGCCCTCGCCGCCGATGTTGAACAGCCCGCCGTGGAACGCCACCGCCACCGCCAGCCCGGTGAAGATGAAGGTGGTCGTGTAGTACAGCGTGTAGCCGATGCCGCTCGGGGTGCCGAAGGCGCCCCGGATCAGCAGTCGCAGCACTTCGAGCGGCTCGAAGCCGACGATCGCCACGACGACACCGGCGACGGCCAGCGCGATCACCAGGTTCAGTGCCGGCAGCACCAGCACGTCCATCCAGCGTGGGAGTTCGACGGGTTGGCTCATGGCGGCGTGGGGACGTCGAGCCGGGTCAATGCACGGCCCCGCCCATCAGCCGGCCGAGAGCGCTTTCGGAGCACTCGGCGATGGGCAGCTCGCCGACGATGGCGCCGGCGTTCATCACGATGACGCGGTCGGCCAGCGCCAGGATCTCGTCGAGCTCCGACGACACCACCAGCACGGCGCCACCGGCGTCGCGCATCGCCCGCAGGCGACCATGGATGAACTCGATGGCACCGATGTCGACGCCGCGGGTCGGCTGTCCGACCAGCAGCACCTCGGGCTCGGGCAGCGCCTCGCGCGCGAGCACGAGCTTCTGCTGGTTTCCGCCGCTGAACTTGGAGCTGCGCAGCGCCGGGTTGCGGGGCCGCACGTCCCAGGCGTCCATCATCTGCGCGGTATCGGACTTCATGCGCGGATGCTGCATCCAGCCTGCCGTGCAGTAGCGCCCCAGGTAGCCCAGCACGGCCGATTCCCAGGCCGCAAACGGCAGCACCAGGCCCCGCTTGTGGCGGTCTTCGGGGACATGGGCGATGCGCAGCGTGCGCGCCGTGGCCGGATCCAGCCATCGCTCCGGCGTGAACCCGCGTGCGCCGACCGTCAGCGCACCCTGTTGCGGCGCCAGCAGACCCGACAGCGCATCCAGCAGCTCGCTCTGGCCGTTGCCCGAGACACCGGCGACGCCGACGATCTCGCCTCGGTGAAGCGCGAGCGACACGCCCTTGAGCCTTTCGACACCCAGCCCGTCGCGCCAGCGCAGGTCACGGGCGCGGACCAGCGCCTCGCCCGGGGCCCGTGCAGCCGCGCTGGCCGCCAGGTTGACGCGGCGGCCGACCATGGCCTCGGCAAGGCCATCGACGCTGGTGTCGGCGATCTCGGCGTCGAGCACGACAGCGCCCTGGCGCATCACCGTGACGCGATCGCACAGCGCCATGATCTCCTTGAGCTTGTGCGTGATCAGCAGGATCGTCGTGCCCTGCTCGCGGAGCTGGCGCAGCGTCGCAAAGAGCTGCTCGGTCTCCAGCGGCGTCAGCACCGCCGTCGGCTCGTCGAGGATCAGGATGCGGGCGCCCCGGTACAGCGCCTTCAGGATCTCGAGCCGTTGCCGCTCGCCGACCGGCAACTCGGCCACCGCCGCATCGAGCGCCACCACGAGCCCGGTCCGGTCCATCAGCGCCTGGAGCCCGGCCCGCACGGTGGCGCGGGCCGGCGTGAGCCGGAACGTGGGCTCGGCGCCGAGCATCACGTTGTCGAGCGCCGACAGCGTGTCGACGAGCATGAAGTGCTGATGCACCATGCCGATGCCCAGCGAGATGGCCTCGCGCGAGCCGGAGATCCTCGCGGTCCGGCCTTCGATCTCGATCTCGCCGCCGTCGGCCTGGTAGAAGCCGTACAGGATCGACATCAGCGTGCTCTTGCCGGCGCCGTTCTCGCCGACGATGCCGTGCACCGTGCCGGCCGCGACCGTCAGGTCGACGGCCCGGTTGGCGTGGACGGCCCCGAAACGCTTGTCGATGCCGCGCATCGCCACCGCGGGCGACGCGGTGGCGTTCACAGGCACCCAATCACTCGCACTGGATCACTCGCACTTGCTGTTGGTCATGTAGTCGATGACCTTGATCTTGCCGCTGATGATGTCGGCCTTGGCAGCATCGACGCGACGGCGCATCTCGGCGGTGACGAGCTTTTCGTTGTTGGCGTCGAGCGCGACGTCCACGCCGCCTTCCTTCAGGCCCAGCGCCGTGGTGCCGGGCACAACGCCCTTGAAGGCGTTGTAGACCGCGACGTCGACGCGCTTGACCATGCTGGTGAGCATGGTGCCCGGGTGCAGGTGGTTCTGGTTGCTGTCCACGCCGATGGCCAGGCGGCCGTTGTCCTTGGCCGCCTGGTACACGCCCAGGCCGGTGCCGCCGGCGGCCGCGAAGATCACGTCGACCCCGCGTGCGAACTGGGCCTTGGCGAGCTCGCCGCCACGTGCCGGGTCGTTCCAGGCGGCGCCGGTGGTGCCGGTCATGTTGGCGCTGGTCTCGACCTTGGGGTTGACGAACTTCGCGCCCTGCTCGTAGCCGCACTGGAACTTGCGGATCAGCGGAATGTCCATGCCGCCGACAAAGCCGACCTTGCCGGTCTTGCTGGCCATCGCGGCCATCATGCCGACGAGGAAGCTGCCTTCGTGTTCCTTGAACACGATGCTCTGGACGTTGGGCAGCGCGATCACCGAGTCGATGATCGCGAAGCGCGTGTTCGGGAAGTCCTTGGCCACCTTCTCGAGGCTCGAGCCCTGGGCGAAGCCGATTGCCACGATGGGATTGGCGCCGCGTTCGGCCATCCGGCGCTTGGCCTGCTCGCGCTGCGTCGCGTTGGCGATCTCGAACTCCATGTAGGTCTTGCCCGATTCCTTCTTCCAGCGCTCGGCCCCGTCGAAGCCGGCCTGGTTGAACGACTTGTCGAACTTGCCTCCCATGTCGTAGATGACCGCGGGCTGTGCGCCCTGGGCAAACGTGGTGCCGCTGGCGACGGCGAGAGTGGCGGTGGCCAGAGCGACGAGGGTCTTCTTGAACATGGCAGCAGTGCGGTCGGCTTGAAGAAAGCCCCTCGGCTGGAGGCCAGGCGAGGGGCGCGGTGCCGCAGCATGACTGTGGCGAACATCAGGATAGCAAGCCGTCAAGCGGCCGCCAAACGACAAAACCCCAACACCGGCTGCCCCTAGCATTGGCCGATGCCAAGTCCCGAAAGTCCTGCCAACACCCTTGCCCTCGCCCGTGCTCTGCCCAAGGTCCTGCTCCACGAGCATCTGGACGGCGGCTTGCGGGTCCAGACCCTGCTGGCCCTGGCCCGCCGGCGCGGCATCGCAACCCCGGCCGACCTTGAGTCCGAGCTGGCCCGATGGTTCGATGACAACGCCCATGCCGGCAGCCTGGTCAAGTACCTCGAGGGCTTTGCCCTGACCGTGTCGGCGATGGCCGACGAGGCCGCGCTCGAACAGGTGGCCTTCGAGGCCGCGGAGGACGCGTTGGCCGATGGCGCCGTGCTGGCCGAGTTCCGGATCGCGCCACTGCTGTTCGAGCCGCTGGGCGTGCCCGGGGACGCCGCGGTGGCGGCGATGCTGCGGGGGCTGGCCCGCAGCGCGCTGCCCAGCGGGCTGATCGTCTGCGCGATCCGCAACCACGACCCGGCTCTGGCGGTGCGGGCGGCCGAGCTGGCCCGGCGCTGGATGGCGCCGGCCGGTGGCGGCCCGGCGGTGGTCGGCTTCGACCTCGCCGGGGCGGAGTTCGGCCACCCCCCCACGGAACACGCGTCGGCACTCGCGGTCGCTCGTGAGGCCGGACTGGCGCTGACCCTGCATGCGGGCGAGGCCGACGCCGCCGAGCGGGTGCTCGAGGCCGTGCGGCTCGGCGCGCTCCGCATCGGCCACGGGGTGCGGCTGGCCGATGCGCTGGCCGATCCGACGCGGCGGCACCTGGTGGACGAGGTCGTCGCCGCCGGTGTGCACCTGGAGGTCTGCCCGACCAGCAATGTGCACACCGGTGCGGCCCGATCGATAGCCGAGCACCCGATCGTGCCGTTGTGGCAGGCCGGGGTCTCGCTGAGCTATCACACCGACAACCGGTTGATGTCCTGCCTGACGCACAGCGACGAGGCGGCCGCGCTGCTCGGACACACCGCATTGACGACGACTGATCTGCTCGCGATGACGCGGCAGGCGGCCGCGGCCTCGTTCCTTCCGGCGGGGGTGCGCGAGGCGGCCCTGGCCCAGGTCGACCGTGGTGCAGCGGCGCTGCTCGCCCGCGAACTCGAGCCGGGATCGCGGCATTGAAGGCGTCGCAGGGCCCTGGCGGCTGGCTGGCGAACGTCCGCGGGCTTGCCGGGACGTCGCCCTGGCGGGCGCTGGGGCTCGTGATGGCGGCCGCAGCACCTTGGGCCGTGGCCGACTCCGGTCGCACGGCGGCCGATTGCCCGCCGCCCGAGACCGTGACGCTGCAGTCGCTGGTCAACGCCGCACGATCCGCGGGCGGCGACTGCGGCAGCCGCGGCCTGCGCCCGGCGCAGCCGGCGCTGGACTGGAACGACACCTTGGCCGCAGTCGCTTCGCAGCAGGCCCGGTGGCTGGCACGGATCGGGGCGTTGGCCCATGTCGGCGAGTCCGGCCAGCGGCTGGGCGACCGTGCCCATGCCGGTGGCTACCGCTGGCGCCGGATCAACGAGAACCTCGCCATGGGCCAGGCCGCGGCCGGCGAGGCCGTGGCCGACTGGCTGCGCAGCGACGAGCACTGCTCCAACCTGCTGGACCCGGGTGTGGCCGAGTTCGCACTTGTTTGCGCCATCACCGCGCGCAACCAGCGGGTGTGGGTCTGGGTCGCCGGACGCCGCTGAGGGCTCAGAACACGGCGTGTTCGCCGCGTTCGACGCGGAGCTCGCCCCGCACCAGTGCCGACTGGAAGTCGAGCACGCTGCGCTGGCCGAACTCGGGCGTCGCGTCGGCGTCGTAGCGGCCGGCAGCGGCGTCCCAGACCAGCATCGACTCGCTGGCGTAGTAGCGACCGATGCGTGCCAACTCCGCCTTGGTCGCGAGCACCGGCACAAAAGGCATCAGCCGGCTGGCGGTGCCCAAGGTGGCGGCAATGCCGTCCAGCAGCGCCAGCGGCACGCGGCGGATGCGCAAGGGACGGCCGAGTTCGCCAAACAGATGCTCGGCCAGGTCGTGCGGCGTCAAGGCCGGACCCGGGCCGCCGATCGGCAGGATCTGCGTACCAGGCCGCTCGTCGTCCAGGCAGTTGGCCAGGTAGGCGGCCAGGTCCTCGTCGGCGATCGGCTTGCAGGCCGTGAGTCGGCCGTCGCCAAACACGAGGTACGGCGCGCCCTGGCTCACCCGCTCGACCTGGCCGGTGATGGACTTGAAGAACGCCGTGGGCCGGACGATGGAAGCCGCCAGCCCCGAGGCCGCCAAGTCGGCTTCGAAGGCCCGCTTGGCGTGCTGGAAGGCGAGCCTCGGCTTCTGCACGCACAGCGCCGACAGCAGCACGAAGCGCCGCACCCCGGCGCCCTGGGCGGCGGCCAGGGCGTGACGGTGGGCCAGGTGGTCGATCGCCCAGGCCTCGGCCGCGACGCCGCTGCGAGAGGCCAGGCAAGACACCACGGCGTCAAAACGCTCGCCGCACAGGCCGCCTTGTGCCCAGGTGGCCGGGTCGGCGACGCTGCCCATGCGCACGCGGGCAGTCTCGGGCAAGGTTCCATCGGGCAGTGCCCGCCGCAGCAGGCACGTCACCTCGTGGCCCCGACGCACCAGCTCGTGTGCCGTGGCGCGGCCGATGCTGCCGCTGGCCCCGAGCATGAAGACCCGCTGTGGCGTCGACATCAGATCGCGATCTTGGTGCCGAGCTCGACGATGCGATTGGTCGGCAGGCTCAGGAAGTCGGCAGCCGCCGCGGCGTTGCGGTGCATGCTCGCGAACAGCTTCTCGCGCCACAGCGGCATGCCGCCGGCCAGCGTGGGCACGACCGTGTCGCGGCTCAGGAAGTAGCTGGTCTGCATCTCGTCGAGTTCGATGCCGCGTCCTGCGAGCAGCTTCAAGGCTTCGGGCACATCGGGCTCGTTCTTGAAGCCGAAGTGCAGCATCACCTGCCAGCAGTCGTGGCCCAGCGGCTCCAACTCGACGCGGCGGTCAAAGCCGATCCACGGCCGCTCGTGGTGGCGCACGGTGACGAACAGGTTCTGCGCGTGCAGCACCCGGTTGTGCTTGAGGTTGTGCAGCAGCGCAAACGGCGTCACCCCCTGCTCGGCGCTCAGGAACACGGCCGTGCCCTCGACCCGCTGCGGCGGCGCGACGAACAGGCTTTCGATGAACATCGGCAGCTCGATGGCTTCGTCGCGCACCCGCTCGGCCAGCAGCGCACGGCCGCGTTTCCAGGTCGTCATCACGAGGAACATCGCGCCGCCGATGGCCAGCGGGAACCAGCCGCCGTCGAGGATCTTGACGGCGTTGGCGGCCAGGAACGCGAGGTCGACGACGAAGAAGGCACCGGTTGCCGCGACGCACAGCGCCAGCGGCAGCTTCCAGGCGTAGCGGATGACGAAGAACGTCATCACCGTCGTGATCGTCATGTCCAGCGTCACCGCGATGCCGTACGCCGACGCGAGTTTGCTGCTGCTGCCGAACACGACGACGGCGAAGGTCACGCCGACGAACAAGGCCCAGTTGACGAAGGGCACGTAGATCTGGCCGGCTTCCTTGACCGAGGTGTGCACGATGTGAAGGCGCGGCAGGTAGCCCAGCTGCATCGCCTGCTTGGAGACCGAGAACGCAGCCGTGATCAGGGCCTGAGAAGCGATGACCGTGGCCGCCGTCGCCAGCCCGATGAGCGGGAACAGCGCCCACTGCGGCGCCATCTCGTAGAACGGGTTGGCGACGTTCTCGGGGTGGGCGAGCAGCATCGCGCCCTGGCCGAAGTAGTTCAGCACCAGCGCCGGCATCGCAACCGTGAACCAGGCCATTCGGATCGGCCGCTTGCCGAAGTGGCCCAGGTCCGCATACAGCGCCTCGGCCCCGGTGACGGTCAGCACGGTCGCACCGAGGGCGACGAAGGCGACTCCGGGGTGGTCGAGCACGAAGTTCAGCGCATGGTGGGGCGACAAGGCCACCAGCACCGCCGGGTTCTGCAGGATGTGCGGCAGGCCAAGCAAAGCGAGCACGGCGAACCAGAGCAAGGTGACCGGCCCGAAGAACCGTCCCACGGTGGCCGTGCCGAAACGCTGCGCGGCAAACAGCGCCGTCAGCACCACCAGCGTCAACGGAACGACCCAGCGGTGCAGCGCAGGCGCCGCGACCTCCAGGCCCTCGACCGCCGACAGCACCGAGATGGCCGGCGTGATGACGCCGTCACCGAAGAAGATCGCGGTGCCGAAGATGCCCAGCAGCAAGAGTCTGCGGCGCAGCACGGGGCGGTCCTTCACCGCCTGCGAAGCCAGCGCCAGCATCGCGATCAGCCCGCCCTCGCCGTTGTTGTCGGCCCGCAGGATCAACACCACGTACTTCAGCGAGACGACGACCGTCAGCGTCCAGAACACCAACGACAGGATGCCGAGGATGTTGTCTGGCGTCAGCGGCACGCGGCCGTGGGCGAAGACCTCCTTCAGCGCATACAGCGGGCTGGTGCCGATGTCGCCGTAGACGACGCCGATGGCCGCCAGCGTCAGCGCGGCCGTTGCGCCAGCGCTGCGAGACGCTCCCCCTGACTGCGAAGAACCCATCCCGGAAGACTAACGCGCAAGCTTCGGCCGCGGACGCCTCGGGACGCTGCGATCAGTCGAAGTTTTCGGCTTCGGGGTCGGTGGCCTCGAGCTCGTAGGCCGCTGCCAGCGTCGCCAGCCGGCCGATCACGCCATAGGTGTAGAAGCGGTTCGGCGATGCCGCCGATGGCACCGCCGCCCGGGACTTGGCCGAAGACTTGGCGGCCGTCTTGCTGGGCGGTTTGGCTCCGGGACGCGGCAGTTGCGGGCTCGCCGCGAACGACAGCGGCACGATCTCGGCCCCGGGTGCGGCCAAGGTGCGGTCGGCCCCTTGGCCCGCATGCGCGCGGTAGTGGCCACCGATGACGTAGCGGTCCAGGGTCAGCACCACGGGCTCGGCCGCGGCGTTGTCGATGCGCTCCACGGTGGGCACGCCTTCCTGGACGATGGCCTCGTGCATGCCGGCGAGCATGTCGCGCTGGGCGGCGTCCAACTCGTCCAGGCCCTTGGCGTCGTGCAGCGTCAACACCGTCGAGCCGGCGTTGCCTTGATCGGACTTGACGACGACGAAAGCACGTTCGCCGATGCCGTATTCCTTGTACTTGCGCCGAACCTTGGCGAGCACGTTGTCGACCTGGGTCCGCAGTGCCTCCATGCCATGCCGACCTTCGGCGGCGGGGTCGAACTGCGGCACCGCGGCATAGAACGGGTGCAGCAGCCAGGGGTCCATGCCGAGCAGCTTGGCGAACTTGCGCGCCAGCTCTTCGTAGCTCTGGAAGTGGCGGGACTTGCGCCGCACGGTCCAGCCCGCGTGCAGCGGCGGCAACAGGTACTGCTCGTGCAGATCCTCGAGCACACCCGGCGCACCCTTGGCAAGGTCGGTGTTGAGCAGGATGGTGCAGGGGTCGAACGACTTCAGGCCGAGCCGTCGCCGTGTCCGCACGAGCGGTTCGACCCGGAGTTCGCCGCCTTCGATCAGGGGCCAGGATTCGATCTCCCGGGCCTCCAGCGTGCCCAGACGGACATTCAGTCCGGCCTGCATGAAGACCTCGGTCAGGCGCTGCAGATGGCGCAGGTACGCCGCGTTGTCGCGCCGTGCCGCCGGCACGATCAGGAGGTTCTTGGCCTCCGGGCAGATCTTCTCGATCGCCGCCATGGCCGCCTGCACCGCCAGCGGCACCATCTCGTTGGTCAGATAGCCGAACGAGGTCGGAAACAGGTCGGTGTCGACCGGTGCGAGCTTGAAGCCGGCGTTGCGCAGGTCGATCGACGCATACAGCGGAGGCGTGTGCTCCATCCATTCAAGCCGGAACCAGCGCTCGATCGCGGGCATCGATTCCAGCACGCGCGCCTCGAGTTCGTTGATCGGGCCGGTGAGTGCGGTGACGAGGTGCGGAACCATGGGTGGAATTCTAGGAGGGCCCCCGCAGATGGAGCCGCAAGCGCAAAAGAACAAGCCGCCCGAAGGCGGCTTGTGGTTCGGGCAGAGTGAGGTCGGCTTACTTGTTGTATGCCGTCTCGCCGTGCGACGAGATGTCCAGACCCTCGCGCTCTTCGTCCTCGGCCACGCGCAGTCCGATCGTCTTGTTGACGATGTAGAAGGCGAGGAAGGCGACGACGCCGGAGATCACGACGGTGTAGATCACGCCCTGGGCCTGGATCCAGACCTGGCCGCCGATGCTGCCCCAGTTGCCGCAGGTGTTGGCCACGTAGTCGCAGATGCCGGTGCCGCCCAGGCTGGGCGCGGCGAACACGCCGGTCAGCAGCGCACCGAGGATGCCACCCACGCCGTGCACGCCGAACACGTCCAGCGAGTCGTCGGCGCCCAGGAGCTTCTTCAGTCCGTTGACACCCCACAGGCAGACCAGGCCGGCCAGCAGACCGATGATCAGCGCACCGCCGACGCCGACGAAGCCGCAGGCCGGCGTGATCGCCACCAGGCCGGAGACCGCACCCGAGGCGGCGCCCAGCATCGAGGCCTTGCCCTTCATCAGCGCCTCGCCCGCGGCCCACGCCAGCGTGGCGGCGGCCGTGGCGACGACCGTGTTGATGAACGCCAGTGCGGCGACGCCATTGGCCTCGAGGTTGGAGCCGGCGTTGAAGCCGAACCAGCCCACCCACAGCATCGACGCACCGACCATCGTCAGCGTCAGGCTGTGCGGCGCCATCGACTCGCGGCCGTAGCCCACGCGCTTGCCGAGCATGTACGCGCCCACCAGGCCGGCGACGGCGGCGTTGATGTGCACCACGGTGCCGCCGGCGAAGTCCAGCGCGCCCTTGGCCCACATGGCGCCGGCGTTGGCCGTCACGGTGGCGAGCGATGCGGCGTCGGTGATGGCGTCAGGGCCGTCCCAGTACCAGACCATGTGCGCGACCGGCAGGTAGCTGAACGTGAACCACAGCACCGAGAACAGCAGCACGGCCGAGAACTTGATGCGCTCGGCGAACGCACCGACGATCAGTGCCGTCGTGATCGCGGCGAAGGTCCCCTGGAACGCGATGAAGGTCAGCTCCGGGATGTAGACCCCCTTGCTGAACGTCGCCGCGATCGACTCCGGCGTCACGCCCTTCAGGAAGATCTTGTCCAGCGTGCCGAAGAACGGATTGCCCGCGGTGAACGCCAGGCTGTAGCCGTAGACGACCCACAGCACCGAGATCAGCGAGAAGATCATGAAGACCTGCATCAGCACCGACAGCATGTTCTTGCTGCGCACCAAGCCGCCATAGAACAGCGCCAGGCCGGGGATG
>JAJTGU010000118.1 GCA_021297985.1 Rubrivivax sp. | reverse complement strand
GCTGGCATAGCCGGCGAGCCGGCCGGCGCCTGTTTCTGGCCGGGCGCTGGCATAGCCGGCGAGCCGGCCGGTGCCTGTTTCTGGCCGGGCGCTGGCGTAGCCGGCGTCCCCCAACGATGTGACGTCTGCACGCCTCCTGTCGCCAGGGGATACCTTGGTGTCATTCGGCAAAAGGAGGCGCCAGGGTGCAATGGCATTCATCGGGAGCACACCAGCATTCCCGAGCAAGAAGCCAACAACCCCAGGAGTGACGTCGTGCAAGCTCAAGCCTTTGCCCCATCCGCAGCCCCGGTCTACAACCCCCTGCTGCGCAACCCGCATGCCGGGTTCGTGACCACGCTGACCGCACAGCCGCCGCGCTCGGTGCGCCTGGCCGCTCTGGGTCGCTGCCTGCTCGAGCAGTTCGCGAGCCCGCTGCTGGTGCTCGACAGCGAAGGCACGGTGCTCGAAGCCAACGCCGCCGCGAACCGGCGCATGTCCGACCGCGCCGGCCTCTGGCGCGACCTGGGGGGTCGGCTTTCGGTCCAGCACGGTGGGCGCTGGGTGACCCTCAGCCGCTATGCCATCGAGATGGCCGCCGGTCGTGAAGTGCGGCTCGGCCTGGACACCGCGCTGGGTGGCGATGGCCAGCCCTGGCAGGTCACGATCCAGCCGATGGCGCCGGCCGACGAGGCCGCCAGCAGCTCGCCGTGGATGCTGGTCAGGCTCGAGCCGGTCCGGCAGTCGCGCAATGACACGCTCCGCACGCGCTTTCGCTTCACCCAGACCCAGGCCCGACTGGCCGAGATGCTCTGCCAGGGCATGCGCCCGACCGCCGCAGCCGAAGAGCTGGGCGTGAAGATCTCGACCGTGCGCACCCACGTCGGCCAGATGTACGAGAAGACCGGCACCCACAGCCAGGCGCAACTGGTGGCCTTGCTGACGAGCTGCTGAGCCCGCGCCCCGATCGGCTGCTCTACGCTGGCCGCGACGTCCCGCCCGGGGCGTGCGCGGCCAGATGTGTCTTGAGCCAATCGATCAGCGCCTTGGCGCTCTCCGGCCGCAGCGCCGACGGCAGCGTCAGGGCCTGGACCGTGTCGCCCTCGGCAATCGGCAGGTGCCAGCCCGGCAACGCGTCGACCAGTTCGCCGCGCGCGAGGTCGGCCCAGGCGCAGAAGTCCGGCGCAAAGGCGACCCCGCCACCGGCGCGTGCTGCGGCGAGCAAGGTCCCCAGGTCGTCAGCCACCAGGGCGGGCTGAAGCATCACCCGCTCGCTGCCGCCGGCGCCACCCGGGTCGCGCCTCCAGTGAAGCTCCACGTCGTCGCCGGGCTGGCGGCCAGCCGGCGCCAACAGCAAGCAGCGTTGATCGGCCAGGGCCTGGGGATCCGCGAGGCTCAGGCCTGGCGCCGCGAAGGCGCGGACACGGAACGGCAGCAACGGTGTCGCCACCACGTCCGGTGGCGGCTTGTTCGTGATCCGCAGCGCCAGGTCCACGTCCTCGCGTTGCAGGTCGACGCGGCGGTGGGTCAAGGTCAGCTCGACTCGCAAAGCCGGGTGCAGGGCCTGGAACGCCACCAAGGCCGGTCCGAGGAACGCCTGGCCCACACTGGGGATCGCGGTCACGCGCAGGGTCCCGGACAGACGGTTGGCGCCTCCTTCGCCGCGACGGGCACGAAGGCTCCGGCGTGCGGCTTCGGCGGCTTCCCAGACGGCGCGGGCACGGCCGACGAGCCTGCGGCCGGTCTCGGTGAGCGCCAGCGACCGCGTGCTGCGCACGAACAGGGGCTGGCCGAGCAGGCCTTCGATGTGCTCGATGCGCCGGCTCACCGCGGCGCGTGTGAGCCCGAGCTCGCGCGCCGCCTGGGCGAAGCTGCCGGCGGCGGCGACACGGGCCAGCAGTTCGAGTGCATTGGCGTCAAGCGAAGCGGGTGTGGCCACGGGCGACTGGGTTCCTTTGAGTCAATCTTCGGTTGACGATATGTCAATTCGGGTGGATCTAGTCAATGAGCCATTGACGGCGGACGATCCACTGCATGACATCCCGGCTCAACACCTCTTCGGCCCTGGCGGGGCCCCAGGCCGGCCCCGTGGCCGATTCGACCGCTGGCGAACTGCCCACCCGGCTGGTTGCCAGCGACGGCCGTGGGCTTGCTGCGGCATGGACCGAACCGCCGCCGGGCGTCGCGGCGCGCGCGGTGGCCGTCATCAGCTCGGCCACCGGGGTGCCGCGCGGCTTCTATCGCGGCTTTGCCAGCTTTCTGGCCGCACGTGGTTATGCCGTGCTGAGCTACGACTACCGCGGCATCGGCGGTTCGCGCCAAGGTCGGTTGCGCGACGAGCCGGCCACGATGCGCGACTGGGCCCTGCTCGACATGGCCGCCGCGCTGGTCGCGGCCGAACAGCGCCGTGGCCCGTCGGACGGTGGGTCCGCGGCGCGGTTGCCATTGCTGCTCGTGGGCCACAGCTTCGGCGGCAACATGATCGGCTTCGTGCCTGGCGTCGAGCGGGCTGCCGCGCTGCTCGCGGTCGGCTCGCAGGTGGGGGAGCCGCGGCTGTACCCTGGCGCGCACCGGCTTGTGGCCGAGCTGTTCTTCCGTGCCGTCATTCCGGCTGCGGTGGCGGCCACCGGGGTGTTGCCATCGTGGGCACTGGGTGGAAGTGCTGCGCCGCTTCCGGGCGGGGTGGCGCGCCAATGGGCGGCCTGGGGTCTGCGCCGCGGCTGGGCGTTTGCAGACCCTGAAATGGCGCCGCATCGTCAGGCCTCTGCGCTGGTGGTGCCGGTCCACCTGTGGAACGTCAGCGACGACCTGAGCTTCGCGCCGCCGCGGGCAGTGGATGCCTTGGCGGCGCAGTTCCGCAACGCGGCGCTCGGTCGCCACACGCTGACGCCGAAGGATGCAGGGGTCGCGTCGCTCGGCCACTTCGGGGTCTTCCGCCGGCAGGCGGGCGCGCGCGCCTGGCCGTTGCTTCTCGACCGCATCGAAGCCGCGACGCCGTCACTTCGTCCAGCGCGCTGATCCCGCCGCTGGCGGGCACGGTGCGGTGCCCATAATCCCCAGCATGAAAGTAATGATCCTGGGCGCAGGCCGGGTGGGGGAGAGCGTGGCCGAGAGTCTGGTCTCGGAGCGCAACGACATCACCGTGGTCGACACCGACCCGGCGCGCCTGCGCGAGCTGCAGGAAAGCCTGGACCTGCGCACGGTCACCGGCAACGGCATCCAGCCCAGCGTGCTGAAGGACGCCGGCATCGAGGACACCGACCTGCTGATCGCCTGCGCGCCGCAGGACGAGACCAACCTCGTCGCCTGCAAGGTCGCGCAGCAGCTGTTCAACGTACCGACGACGATCGCCCGGATCCGCAGCCCCGAGTTCGCGGACGGCAACCCGATCCTGGACAAGACCGGCTTTGGCGTCGACAAGGTGATCTGCCCGGAGCAGACCGTCACGGCGTACATCCGCAAGCTCATCGAGTACCCCGAGGCGCTGCAGGTCCTGGAGTTCGCCCACGGCCTGGTGAGCCTGATCGCGGTGCGGGCGGTGGCGGGCGGGCCGCTGGTCCAGCACAGCCTGGCCGAGATCCCGCAGCTGCTGCGTGGCGTGGACATGCGCATCGTCGCGATCTACCGCCAGGACCGCGCGTTGAGCGAACTCGAAGGCCAGACCCGGATCGAGCCCGGCGACGAGGTCTTCGTGCTCGCCGCGACCGAGAACATCCGCACCGTGCTGGGGGCCCTGCGGCGGATGGACCGCCCGGTCAGGCGCCTGATGCTGGCCGGTGGCGGCAAGGTCGGGCTGCGCCTGGCGCGGCAGATCCAGGGCCAGTACCAGATCAAGATCATCGAGCCGCTGCGCGCCCGTGCCGAGTACCTGGCGACGCAGCTCGAGGGCGGGGTGCTGGTGCTGCAGGGCGACGCCACGGACGCGGACCTGCTCGGTGACGAGAACGTGCAGGACATGGATCTCTTCATCGCCCTGACCAGCGACGATGAGGACAACATCATGAGCTGCCTGCTGGCCAAGCGGCTTGGCGCGCGGCGCGTGATCGCGGTGATCAACCGCGGCGCCTACGCCGACCTGGTGCAGGGCACGACGATCGACATCGCGATCTCGCCCAGCCACACCGTGCTCGGCGAGCTGCTGGCCTTCGTGCGGCGCGGCGACGTCGAGGCCGTGCACAGCCTGCGCCGCGGCGCGGCGGAGGCCCTGGAGGCCATCGTCCGCGGCGACGCCAAGACCTGCCGCTTTGCCGGCCGCCGCATCGACGAGGTCGGCCTGCCCGCCGGTGCGCAGGTCGGCGCCATCGTCCGCGGCCTGCACCGGCCCGACGGCAGCGAGGCGGGTGACGAGGCCCGGCCCGAGGTCATCATCGCCCACCACGACACCGTGGTGCAGCCCAACGACCATGTGATCGTCTTCGTGCCTCGCAAGCGCATGGTGCGCGAGGTCGAGAAGCTCTTCCAGGTGAGCGCCACCTTCCTGTTCTGATGCCCCCACGCTCGCATTCGCTCGCGGCCCCCCGAGGGGGCGCTCAGCGGCTTGGGACGGCCGGGCACCGCTGAGATGGGTGCTCTCGCCGTCCTCGCGCTGGTCGGCCGCATGGTCGTGCTGTTCGCGCTGCTGCTGCTGGTGCCGCTGGCCTTTGCCGTGGGCCGGCACGACGCCGCCGAGCAGGCGTTCATCACCGCCGCGGTCGTCACCGCCATGGCCGGGCTGCTGATGAGCGCGGCCACGCGCCGCTTCCGCCGCGAGCTGCAACCGCGCGACGGCTTCGTGCTCGTGGGCATGACCTGGCTCGTGCTGCCGGCCTTTGGCGCGCTGCCGCTGGTGCTGGCGGTGCCGGGGCTGTCCATCACCAACGCCTACTTCGAGGCCATGTCGGCCTTCACGGCCACCGGGGCCACCGCGCTGTCGGGGCTGGACACGCAGCCGTTGAGCGTGAACGTCTGGCGCTGCTTCATGCAGTGGGTGGGCGGCCTGGGCATCATCGTGCTGGCGGTGGCCATCCTGCCGCTGCTGGGCGTGGGTGGCTCGCAGCTGTTCAAGGCCGAGTTCTCGGGGCCGCTCAAGGACCAGAAGCTCACGCCCCGCATCGCCGATACCGCGCGTGTGCTCTGGGGCACCTACTTCGGGCTGTCGCTGGCCTGCTTCCTGGCCTATCGGCTGGGCGGCATGAGCTGGACCGACGCCTTCCTGCACATGTGCAGCACCGTCAGCCTGGGCGGCTTCTCGAACTACGACGCCAGTTTCGGGCACTTCCAGTCGCCGCTGCTGGAGATGATCGCGGTGGTGTTCATGATGCTGGCGGGCGTGAGCCTGCTGAGCTACTTCGCGATGTGGCGGGCGCGCTCGCCGGCGCCGCTGCTGCGCAATCCGGAGGTGGTGGCCTTCGGCCTCGTGATCGGCGGCGCCATCGTGCTGATCGCCGGCTACCTGCTTTGGCACGACGCCTACGCCGAGCCCTGGCAGGCCGTGCGCCACACGGTGTTCCACGTCGTCAGCGTCGCCACCACCACCGGCTATGCCAGCACCGACTACGCGCAGTGGCCGCTGTTCGCGCCGCTCTTGATGATCCTGCTGGGCTGCTTCGCCACCTGCGCCGGCAGCACGGGTGGCGGCATCAAGATGATCCGCATGCTGCTGCTGCTCAAGCAGGCGCGGCGCGAGCTGGTGCGCATCGTGCATCCCAACGTCGTCAACCCGGTGACGCTGGGCTCCAATGCCGTGAGCGACCGCGTCATGCAGGCCGTGATCGCCTACATGATGATCTACGGCGCCTCGCTGGTGGGCCTGACGATGCTGCTGCTGTTCAGCGGGCTGGACGTCGTCACCGCCTTCACCGCCGTGATCGCCTGTGTCAACAACATCGGTCCCGGGCTGGGCGACGTCGGGCCGGCCGTCAACTACGGCGGGCTCACCAACTTCCAGACCTGGGTGTGCACCTTCGCGATGCTGCTGGGGCGGCTGGAGCTGCTGTCGGTCCTGGTGCTGTTCACGCCGCAGTTCTGGCGCAAATGACGACGACCAGCAAGGCCCTGGTCGAAGCCGCGATGGCGCAGGTGCGCACGCTGGCGGTGGCCGACGCGCAGGTTCTGCTCGGCCGGCCGGGCGTGGTCTTCGTCGATGTGCGCGAGCCTGCCGAGGGCGTGCGCGAGGGGCGGATCCCGGGTGCGCGTGCGGTGCCACGCGGCGTGCTGGAGTTCTGGGCCGATGCCTCCTGCCCCTGGCACCGGGCCGAGGTGTTTGCCGACCCGGCCGCGCGCTACGTGCTGTTCTGTGCCATCGGCTGGCGCTCGGCGCTGGCGGCGCAGAGCCTGATGCAGCTTGGTTACGCCGACGTGGCCCACATCGGCGGCGGCTTCAGTGCCTGGCGCGCCGCCGGCGCTGCGGTGGAACCGGGTTCCTAGAATCCGGGCGACAAAAGGACCAGGAGACGCGCTTGCCCGCACTCACCACCAGGCTCGACCCGCGCAGCGACGACTTCAAGGCCAGCATGGCCTGGATGCGAGGACTGGTCGACGACCTCAATGCCCAACTGGCCAAGGTCGTGCAGGGCGGCGGCGACGCGGCGCGTGCCAAGCACACCGCACGGGGCAAGCTGCTGCCGCGCGAACGGGTCGAGATGCTGCTCGACCCGGATACGCCCTTCCTCGAGATCGCGCCGCTGGCCGCGCATGGCCTGTACGACGACGCCGCGCCGGGCGCGGGCGTGATCGCCGGCATCGGCCGAATCAGCGGCGTCGAGTGCGTGATCGTCTGCAACGACGCCACCGTCAAGGGCGGCACCTACTTTCCGTTGACGGTCAAGAAGCACCTGCGGGCACAGGAGATCGCCGAGCAGAATCGCCTGCCCTGCGTCTATCTCGTCGACTCCGGTGGCGCGAACCTGCCCAACCAGGACGAGGTCTTCCCCGACCGCGACCACTTCGGCCGCATCTTCTTCAACCAGGCCCAGATGTCGGCCAAGGGCATCCCGCAGATCGCCGTCGTGATGGGCTCGTGCACCGCGGGCGGCGCGTATGTGCCGGCCATGAGCGACGAGGCCATCATCGTCAAGAACCAGGGCACGATCTTCCTCGGCGGGCCGCCGCTGGTGAAGGCCGCGATCGGCGAGGTCGTCAGCGCCGAGGACCTGGGCGGCGGCGACGTGCACACGCGGCTGTCCGGGGTCGCCGACCACCTGGCCGACAACGACCTGCATGCGCTCGCGATCGCGCGTGCGTCGGTGTCCAAGCTCAACTGGGTCAAGCCGCAGCAACTCCGGCTGCAGGCCCCTGTGGCGCCGCGTTACGACCCGGCCGAACTGCACGGCACCATCCCGACCGACCCGCGAAAGCCCTTCGATGTGCGTGAGATCGTGGCCCGCATCGTCGACGGCTCGGTGTTCGACGAGTTCAAGGCCCGCTACGGCGCGACCCTGGTCACCGGCTTCGCCCACATCGAGGGCATGCCGGTGGGCATCGTCGCCAACAACGGCATCCTGTTCGCCGAGAGCGCGATGAAGGGCGCCCACTTCATCGAGCTGTGCTGCCAGCGTCGGATCCCGCTGGTGTTCCTGCAGAACATCACCGGCTTCATGGTGGGCCGCAAGGCCGAGAACGAAGGCATCGCCAAGCACGGCGCGAAGATGGTCACCGCCGTTGCCACCGCGACGGTGCCGAAGTTCACCGTGATCATCGGCGGCAGCTTCGGCGCCGGCAACTACGGCATGTGCGGCCGCGCCTACAGCCCGCGCATGCTCTGGATGTGGCCCAACGCGCGCATCTCGGTGATGGGCGGCGAGCAGGCCGCCAGCGTGCTGGCCACCGTGCGCCGCGATGGCATCGAGGCCAAGGGCGGACAGTGGAGCGGCGAGCAGGAAGAGGCCTTCAAGGCACCGATCCGCGAGCAGTTCGAGGCCCAGAGCCACCCCTACTACGCCAGCGCCCGGCTCTGGGACGACGGCATCATCGACCCGGCCGACACGCGGCGGGTTCTCTCGCTCGGCCTTTCGGCAAGCCTGAACGCACCGATCCCGGAGACGCCACGCTTCGGTGTGTTCCGGATGTGACGCGGCGCGCCCGGCCCACGGCATGAAGCGCTGGCTCGCTGCGGTGTTGCTGGCCCTGGGCGGGCTCGCTGCGACATCGGGCGCCAGGGCCGCGGATGCGGCCGTGTTCGAGCGCGTCCATCAGCGGCTGTCTCTTGCGGCAGGCCCGTGGTGCGACCGAAGCAGCGAACTCGGGGTCGATGGCCAGCGGCGTTGCCGTTTGCGTGTGAAGGTGTTCGACGACGCCGCCATCGCGCAGGCCAACGCGATGCAGATGTTCGATGCCGTGGCGCTGACGCGCCCGATGCTCGAGCGCCTGGACGAAGCCGAACTCGCCGTGGTGCTCGGCCACGAGATTGCGCACCTCGCGCTCGGCCATGCGCGCCAGCGGCTGGCCGCTGCCGCAGCCGCGGCCGCCCCCGAGCAACGGCGGGCGCTGGGCCTGATGGACGACTGGATCAAGGCCAGCACGCCCGAGGGCCATCCCGACACCCCCGTCGACCCGCGCGAGCGCGAGTTCGACGCCGATGCCCTGGGTCTGCTGCTGGCCATGCGCGCCGGCTACCCGGCGGCAGCCGGCGAGCGCCTGTTCCAGCGCGCCGCCACCGCCTTGCCCGGCTGGGAGGCGGCGGCCAGCGCCAGCCACCCTGCGCCGGCCGAACGTGCCGGGGCCCTTCGACGCCACGCCGAACGCTGGTGCGCCCTCATTGCGGCCGGCGAGCCGCTGCTGCCGACCGAGCTTCGGCTGCTGCCGCTGGCCGGATACCGCCAGCAAGAGGCCCGCGAGTCGCCAGCTGCCAAGCCGCCGCGCGAGGTCTGCGACGGCCTCGGTGATGCCGCCGCCGCATCGCCCACGCCCGGCCGCCCGCGCATGGCCACGCCGTTTGCCCAGCCTTTCAACCTGGGCCGCCATGCACCCGACGGTCCATGCCCGCACTGCAATCCACGTTGACGGTCCGGCCCGGTGTACGATGTGTGTTGAGTGCAAACATTGAACACATCATGCGTACCAACATCGACATCGACGACGAGTTGATGGCTCAGGCCTTGAAGGCTGGGCCGTACAAGACCAAGAAGGACGCGGTCGAGGCGGGCCTGAAGCTGTTGGCGCGACAGGCGAGCTACCGCGAGATCGCGAAATGGCGCGGGCGACTCCAGTGGGAGGGCGACGAATCGATCGACTGGACCTCGGCCCCGCCGCCGCCGACGGCCTTGCGTGTCCAGGAGCCTGCCTCGCCGGAAGGACCGCGCCGTGCTCGTCGTTGATTCGGGTGTCTGGATCGACTTTTTCAACGGCGCTCAACACCCCGCCGTCGCCGAGCTTGAAAGCGTGCTCGAGGCGGGCGAGGTGAGGCTCGTCGTACCGGATCTGGTCTTTTTCGAGGTCCTGCGCGGCTTTCGCGACGAGAGCGATCTCCGCCAGGCGCGCCGCTTGCTGGAAGCCCTGGACATCGAAGGCTCGGCTTCACCGGAGCTGGCGTTGCAAGCAGCACAGCACGACCGCGCTTTGCGGGCCCAGGGCATCACGGTGCGCAGCGTGATCGACGTGCTGGTGGCCAGCTTCTGCATCGAGCGAGACTACATGCTGCTGCACCGTGACCGCGACTTCCGGGCTTTCGAGCAGTGGCGGGGCTTGCGTGGCTGGGGACATTGAGCCATGACGACAGGCATCGACATCCGCCGTTTGTCGCCCAGCGACGACCTTCATACCCTGACGGCGCTGCTGCACCGCGCCTATGCGCCGCTGGCCGCCGCGGGCCTGAACTTCAGTGCAGCGACTCAGGACGTGGCCAACACGGCTGAGCGTGTGGCTGCCGGCGACACCTTTGTCGCGTTGGACGCCGCTGGGACGCTGGTGGGCACGGTGACGCTGTCTCGCCCGCGCGACCCGGTGGCCCAGGCCTGGGCGGCGTCCCACCCCTGGGTCTGCGCGCCCGATATCGCCCACGTCAACCAGTTCGCCGTCGAGCCCGCGCTGCAGCGCAGCGGCCTGGGTGGCGCGCTGATGGCCCATTGCGAGGCCGCGGCCCGCGGGCGGGGTGCCGCCCGGATCGTGCTCGACACGGCCGAGCCTGCCGAACACCTGCGCCAGTGGTACGGCCGCCTGGGCTATCGCGTGATCGGGGTCGACCAGTGGCCGGGCAAGACCTACCGTTCGGTGGTCTTCGAAAAGCCATTGCCGACATCGCCGCTGAAGGCGCAGCTGCTGACGATGGCGCGCTACAACGCCTGGGCGACCGCGCGGCTGTATCGCAGCCTGGAAGCGCTCTCCGACGCCGACTACCGGCGCGACGCGGGCCTGTTCTTCAAGAGCATCCACGGCACGCTGAACCACCTGCGGGTCGCCGAGCATCTGTTGTGGCAGCGCCGCTTTGCCGAGGGCGTATCGCCGATGCTGAAGCTGGACTTCGAAGCGGAGCCCGACCGTGTCGCATTGAAGCAGCGTCTGCTTGAAGGTGTTGCCGCCTGGCCGGCGCTGATTGCCGGCTGGGATGACGCGCGACTTGTCGCCACGCTGGACTACACAACGAGCCAGGGCGTACCGGCGTCACTGCCGTTTGCCGCGACACTCGCCCACGTGTTCAACCACGGCACCCACCACCGCGGCCAGGTCACGGCAGCCATCACCGCGCTCGGCCACGAGTGCCCTGCGATCGACCTGGTGTGGATGCTGCTGGCGCAGGCGGCGCGGCCGGCGCCGCTTTGAGGAGCCGTCCGCCATGACATCGACCACGCTCGAGATCGTCCGCCACGGCCCGCTCGGGCCCCATGTCGCCGAGGTCTGGCTGAACCGGCCGGAGGTCCGCAACGCCTTCAACGACGGGGTCATTGCCGAGCTCACGGCGGCCTTCGAGTCCCTGGGCGCCGACTCCACCTTGCGGGCCATCGTTCTCGGCGGCCGCGGCAAGGCCTTCTGCGCCGGTGCGGACCTGTCGTGGATGCGCGCGATGGCCGACTACGACTGGGCCCAGAACCACGCCGACGCGGCACGGCTGGCGCAGATGCTGTGGACGCTCTGGAACTGCCCGTTGCCCGTGGTCGGCCGGGTCCACGGCGACTGCTACGCCGGTGGCCTGGGGCTGGCCGCGGTGTGCGACGTGCTGGTGGCCGCCGAGGGCGTGCACTTCTGTCTCAGCGAGGCCAGGCTCGGTCTGCTGCCGGCGACCATCGGCCCCTACGTCGTGCGCGCACTGGGCGAGCAGGCCTCGCGGCGCTTCTTCACGACCGCCGAGCGCTTTTCCGCAGCAGAGGCACAGCGGCTCGGGTTCGTGCACGAGGTCGTTTCATCCGAAACCCTGGATGCCAAGGTCGCCGAGATCGTTGCCGCGCTGGTCGCCAACGGTCCGGCTGCGGTGCAGGCCTGCAAGCGGCTGGTCAAGGACCTGGCCGAGTCGCCGCTGACGGCCGAACTGCGCGACGACACCGCGCGCCGCATCGCCGACATCCGCGCCAGCGACGAGGGCCGCGCCGGGGTGCAGGCCTTCCTGAACAAGTCCGACCCGCCGTGGCGCTGACCCCCGACCCGCAACATGCCCAACCTCGGTGATGTCACGTCCGGCTGGGGCCTGGCGCAGCTCGCCGCCCTGGCGGCGGCCTTGGGCTGGGCCAGTGGCATGCGGCTGTATGCCGCGGTGTTCATCACCGGCGCCGTCGGCTACGCCGGTTGGGTGACGCTGCCCTCGGGTCTGGCGGTCCTGCAGCACCCGGTCGTGTTGATCGCGACGTTCGTGATGGTCGTGGTCGAGTTCGTGGCCGACAAGATCCCGGGCGTGGACACGTTGTGGGACGCGCTGCACACCCTGATCCGCATCCCGGCGGGCGCGGCTCTGGCGGCGGGCGTGTTCGGTGGCGACTCTGCCGCCTGGGGCCTGATCGCGGCGCTGATGGGCGGCACGCTGGCCGCGACCGCACACACCGCCAAGGCCACCACGCGGGCGGCGGCCAATACCTCGCCGGAGCCGTTTTCGAACATCGCGCTGTCGCTGGCCGGGGACCTGGCCGTTCCGGGCTTGCTGTGGCTGGCGTTCGAGCATCCGCTCATACTGCTGCCGCTGGTGGCGGTACTGGCCGTGCTGGCGCTGTTGTTGATCGTGCTGCTGTGGCGCTTCCTGCGCGCCCTGCTGGGGGGGCTGCGGCGGCGCCTCGGTGCGGCCGGGCAGCCGCTATCGTGAGTCCTATTCACCGCACAGGACCGTCCACCATGTTCCACAAGATCCTGATTGCCAACCGCGGCGAGATCGCCTGCCGCGTCGCGGCCACCGCCCGGCGCCTGGGCGTGCGCACGGTGGCCGTCTACTCCGACGCCGATGCCGATGCCCGCCACGTGCGCGCCTGCGACGAGGCGGTGCATGTCGGTGCCGCTGCCCCACGCGACAGCTACCTGCGCTGGGAGCGCATCATCGAAGCCGCCCGCGCCACCGGCGCCCAGGCGGTGCATCCGGGCTACGGCTTCCTGTCCGAGAACGAAGACTTCGCCCAGGCCTGCGCCGACGCCGGCATCGTCTTCATCGGCCCGCCGGCGGCGGCGATCGCGGCGATGGGCAGCAAGTCGGCCGCGAAGGCACTGATGGACCAGGCCGGCGTGCCGCTGGTGCCGGGCTACCACGGCCGCGACAACGACCCGGCGCTGCTGGCGCGCGAGGCCGAACGCATCGGCTACCCGGTGCTGATCAAGGCCAGCGCCGGCGGCGGTGGCAAGGGCATGCGGCGGGTGGACCGGGCCGAGGACTTTGTCACCGCGCTTGAAGGCTGCCAGCGCGAGGCGCGCAACAGCTTCGGCGACGACCACGTGCTGATCGAGCGCTACGTGCTCAAGCCGCGCCACATCGAGATCCAGGTGTTTGCCGACTCGCTGGGCCACTGCATCCACCTCAACGAGCGCGACTGCTCGGTCCAGCGCCGCCACCAGAAGGTGCTGGAAGAGTCACCGGCGCCCGGGCTGTCGGCTGCGCGCCGGGCCGAGATGGGCGCGGCGGCGGTGGCCGCGGCACGGGCGGTGGGCTATGTCGGTGCGGGCACGGTGGAGTTCATCGCCGAGGAGCGTGACGACGGCGACATCGGCTTCTATTTCATGGAGATGAACACGCGGCTGCAGGTCGAGCACCCGGTCACGGAAGCGGTGACCGGGCTCGACCTCGTGGAGTGGCAGCTGCGCGTCGCCGCGGGCCAGCCCTTGCCGCTGACCCAGGAGCAGGTGCCGATGCGGGGCCACGCCATCGAGGCCCGGATCTGTGCCGAGAACCCGGACGCCGGCTTCCTGCCCGCCACCGGGTCGTTGCACATCGCGCGCTGGCCGGCGCACGTGAGCTTCGAGCGCAGCGACACGCTGCCGCGCGTCGACGCCGGGGTCGGCGAAGGCGACGCCATCTCGCCGCACTACGACTCGATGATTGCCAAGCTCATCGTCTGGGGCGATACCCGCGCCCAGGCCCTGGCGCGGCTGGACACGGCGCTGCGCGACACCCACATCGTCGGCTTGCACCAGAACGTCGCCTTCCTGCGCCGCGTGGTGCAAAGCCGGAGCTTTGCCACGGCCGAACTCGACACGGCGCTGATCGAACGCGAGCGTGCCGTGCTGTTCGACCTGCCCGGCATGCCGCCCGCGGTGGCCGCTGCGGGCGTGGCCGCCGCCGTGCTGGCCGAAGAAAACGCGCTTGAGGATGCGGACCCCTGGTCGCGCCGTGACGGCTGGCGGCTGCACGGCGGGGCGCGCCGCCGGCTCGACCTGGCGTTGGCGGGTGTGCCGATGTCGGTGATGATCGAACGCGGCCATGACGGCCGTACCGTGCTGGCGCTGGGCGACGAGCGGCTGCCGCTGACCGCGCACCCGGTGCCGGGTGGCGGAGGGACTCGGCACGACATCGTGCTCGCCGGCCAGCGCCACCGGCTGACGGTGTATCGCCAGGGCGAACGATTTGCCGTGTTCGGCGAAACCGGCAGTGCCCTGGTGGCCGAGCACGACGCCATTGCCCATGCCGGAGAGGGCGCCAGCGAGGGCGGGCGCTTGACGGCGCCGATGCCAGGCAAAGTGGTGTCGTTCCTCGCGCGGGCTGGCGACAAGGTCGTCAAGGGCCAGGCGCTGGCGGTGATGGAAGCGATGAAGATGGAGCACACCATCACCGCGCCGCGCGACGGCACGGTCGAGGCGCTGCTCTACGCCCCGGGCGACCAGGTGTCCGAAGGTGGCGAGCTGCTGAAGCTGGCCGCAGCCTGAGACGGCGCGACCGCTCAGCGGCTGCCGAACCAGCGTGCCGGCGAGTACCAGGCCGGCGGTCGATGAGCCGGCATCGGCGTCATCGTCGAATCCAGGCCGAAGCCGGTGGAATCGGCACCACTGTTCAAGCCACCGGCCTGGCTGTGGAAGAAGCCCGGCTGGTCGGACCCGAATCGGGAGTGTCCGAACACGCGCGAGGCCAGCCGCGTCCCGCCGGGTTGCGGCAGCGGCTCGACCTCCGCCAAGGCTTCGCGCCACTGGCGCGCCAGGCCAGGGAGGTCGCCATGGCGATGCGACTCGCAGACCAGAAGCACATCGCGCGCATACAGCGCGTCGTGCATCAGACGCAAGCCATCGACCCCTTCGCCCAAGTCGCGCTTGAGCAGCAGGTTCATGCGTTCGGCAATCTGCAGGCAGCGGCGGCTGTTCATGGGGGCAGGCATGGAGGCTTTCATCGGGAGTGGTACGCAGTCTGGGCGGCTCTGGTTGTGGCGCACATCCCCCTCATGGCGGGCAGGTCCTGGCTTGCGGGGGCAATCCGTTGCTTAACGCCATCGAACGGGGCCGCGGCCTATAGTGCCGTCCTCTCAAGAGTGGACACGACGCCATGTTTCCGAGCCACGTGACCCTGGTCGAAGTGGGCCCGCGCGACGGGCTGCAGAACGAAGCGCAACCGGTGAGCGCCGGACACAAGATCGAACTGGTCGCCCGCCTGCAGGCCGCCGGCTGCCGCGAGATCGAGGTCACCAGCTACGTCAGCCCGAAGTGGGTGCCGCAGATGGCCGACAACGCGGTCGTGATGGCCGGCATCGCGCGACCGGCGGGCGTTCGCCATTCGGTGCTGACGCCCAACCTCAAGGGCCTGGTGGCGGCGCTCGCCGACCCGGCCGCGCGGCCCGACGAGATCGTCGTCTTCGGCGCCGCCAGCGAGGCCTTCAGCCAGCGCAACATCAACTGCTCGATCGCCGAGTCGGTGGAACGCTTCCGCCCCGTCGTCGCCGCAGCGCACGAAGCCGGCCTGAAGGTGCGGGGCGCCGTCTCGTGCGCTCTTGGTTGTCCTTACCAAGGCGAGGTCGGCCTGGACGAGGTCGAACGGGTCGTGGCCCTGATGCACGGCATCGGCGTGGACCACATCGGCATCGCCGACACCATCGGCGTCGGCACGCCCACCCGGGTGCAGGCGGCGATGCAGCGGGCGCTCCGGCACTACCCGCTGGCCGAGCTGAGCGGCCATTTCCACGACACCTATGGCCAGTCGCTGGCCAACATCCTGGCCTGCCTGGAGATGGGCATCCACACCTTCGACACCAGCGTGGCCGGCCTCGGTGGCTGCCCGTATGCCAAGGGCGCGACCGGCAACGTCGCGACCGAAGACGTGGTGTTCATGCTGCGTGGCATGGACATCGACTGCGGCATCGATCTCGACAAGCTCGTCGACGCCGGGGCCTGGATCTCGGGCGTGCTCGGCCGACCGCCGGCGGCACGTGTCGCGCGGGCGCTGCTGGCCCGGCGCGGGGTTGCCCTGGAGGCACGGCAGGCATGAGCGGCGCAGCACCCTCGTCCGAGGGTTTCGCCCGCGTCAGCGCCGCCTTGCGCGAGCGCGGCCACCCTCACGCCCCCCGCTGGCTCGAAGTGCCGGCGCGGACCTCGCAGGAGGCCGCCGATGCACTGGGCGTGGCCGTGGGGCAGATCGCCAAGAGCGTGATCTTCAAGCGTGTGGCCGATGGCCGCGCGGTGCTGGTGGTGGCCAGCGGCGACCGTCGGGTCGACGAGGCCAAGGTCGCGGAGCGCGTCGGGCCGCTGGCACGGGCCGACGCGGACTTCGTCAAGACACAGACCGGCTTCGTGATCGGCGGGGTTGCCCCGCTGGCGCACCGCGAGCCACTGCTGACGCTGATCGACCGCGACCTGACGCGATTCGAGGTGCTGTGGGCCGCGGCCGGCCATCCGAACGGCGTGTTTGCCTTGAGCCCGGCCGACCTTCTGCGACTGACCGGGGCTGCCTTTGACGACGTCGTGAAGGCCGTGCCATGAACCCGCCGAACCTGCAGAGCCCCCGGGACACTCCGCCCGTGGCCAGCCCCTGCATCAACGTGTGCCGCATCGACGAGGCCAGTGGCTGGTGCTCCGGCTGCCTGCGCACGCTCGACGAGATCGCGTTCTGGAGCCAGCTCGACGAGGCCGACAAGCGCGCCGTCTGGGCCGAGCTCGCGCTGCGTCGGGTGGAGTGGTCGCAGCGGCCGGTTGTCTCATCACCCGCCAAGCCATGAAGACCCTCGATTTCTGGTTCGACCCGATCTCGCCGTTTGCGTACCTGGCTTTCGAGCGGCTGCCCGAGGCGCTGGCCGGTACCAGCCATGTCGTGCGTTATCGCCCGGTGCTCTTCGTGGCGATGCTCAAGCACTGGGGCAATGTCGGCCCGGCCGAGATCGAGCCCAAGCGGGCCTGGACCTTCCGCCATGTGCACTGGTGGGCGGCGCATCACGGCATCGCGATGCAGACCCCGGCGGTGCACCCGTTCAACCCGCTGCCGCTGCTGCGCCTGCTCTGGGCCGCAGGGCCGAACCGGCGCAGTTGCGAGCTTGTGCTGCGCCACGTCTGGCGCGGCCAGGGTGCGGACCCGGGCGACCCGGCGCGGCTGGCCGAACTGAGCGCCGCGCTGGCCCCGGCCGAGGACCCGTCGTCGGACGTCGTCAAGACCCGCCTGCGCGACGAGACCGATGCCGCGATCGCCGCGGGCGTGTTTGGCGTGCCCAGCTTCGGCTGCGACGGCCGGGTGTTCTGGGGTCTGGACGCGCTGCCGATGCTGCGGGCGCAGATCGAGGGCGGCGACGGCTGGCTGCAGGGGCCGGGTTGGGACCAGGCGGGGTCGGGGCAACCTGGCATCAAGAGAGGCTGAGGTCAGCCCAGCGGCATACACGATGACTCGAAAGACGTCATTTGCGCGTCCTCCGCCGCCAAGTGGTTGCCTCGCGCCAATCTTCCCTTGACCCTTCGCCCTTCCAGCTGCGGGCCCTTGTCTGGTTCAAAGGGCTCCGAGACCTGACATTGCGGTGTCTCCGGTTTGCTGCTTGCCGCGCGGGCGTTCGTTTCTTGTGCTTGAAGGTCGCTCACCCTATGAGCCACTGGTAGTTCAGACTTCCCGTACCTGAAAGGGACCAAAGCTGAGGTCGAACGGGCAATGAGCAACCTCACTCCTAACGCCGATCACCGCTTCTGGGGTAAGGCCAGGCCCACCGATCCGCGGGGGCCAGATCACCACCTGCTGGCGCTGCATTGCCTGGACGTGGCCGCCGTCGCCGACCGCTACTTGCAAGCTGCACCTCGGTGGCTGCACTGGCTGGGGACCGAATTGGGAACTGCCGACTCCGACGACCTGCGCCGTTGGCTGGTGTTCTGGATCGCCCTCCATGACCTTGGCAAGTTCTCGCTCACCTTTCAGGCCCAGTGCCCACACTTGCTGCAGCGGCTCCAGGGCTCGTTCACCGGTGTGCGCGACAGCGAGCGGCACGACAGCTTGGGCGCAGTCTGGGCCGAGCAGCACCTGCTGCCTTTGATGCTGGACGAAGCCTGGTTCCCAGGTGCTGACCACGATCAACTGCTGCCGTGGCTGCAAGCCGTCACCGGCCACCATGGTCAACCGCCCAAGAAGGAACTGCTCGGACGGCTGGACGACCACTTTCGGCGCCTGCACAGCGACTCGGCCCTGACCTTCGCTCGGCAAATGCGCGAACTGCTCGCCCCATGCGCCCCCGTGTCATCCGCCATGTCGCCGGGGCAGCGCCTAAAGATCAGCAAGCAGCTGTCTTGGTGGGTAGCGGGTCTGGCAGTGCTTTGTGACTGGTTGGGGTCCAACACCCGCTACTTCCCTTATGAAGTTGCACCGTTTGCCTTGATCGACTACTGGCGGCGGGCGCAACGGCAGGCCACCAACGCGCTGGCTGCCAGCGGCGTGCTGCCGGGCAACCAATGCGCCGAGCAGGCATTCGCCTCGCTGTTCCCCAACATCGCGAGCCCCTCGCCGCTGCAGGATTACCTCAGCCGTCTGATCCTGCAACCAGGCCCCCAACTGCACATCCTGGAAGACGTCACCGGAGCCGGCAAGACCGAGGCGGCCCTGATGCTCACCCACCGCCTGATGGCCCAGGGCCAGGCGCAGGGCTTTTACGTGGGCCTGCCAACCATGGCAACGGCGCATGCGCTGTACGACCGAATTCGCCCGCTCTACCAGCGCCTGTTTGGTGACAGCCAGCCCAGCTTGGTACTGGCCACGGGCTCAGCGGCGCTGGTCGAGTCGTTTGCTCAGTCGGTTCTGCCCGCACCTGAGTCGGCCGGCGGCCAACCCCTGCGCGAGGCGGACACCGCAGAAGCCCGCTGCGCCCACTGGCTGGCAGATCACAGCAAGCGCGCGCTACTGGCGCCGGCTGGCATCGGCACCATCGATCAGGCCCTGCTCGCCGTGCTCAAGGGCAAGCACCAATCGCTGCGCCTGCTCGGCCT
>JAJTGU010000169.1 GCA_021297985.1 Rubrivivax sp. | reverse complement strand
GGCCAACACCCTGGCCGTCGCGGCCCAGGCGGCCTTGCCCGACTGGGTGCGGGCACGGGGCATGTCGATCTACCAGATGGCGCTGATGGGTGGCGCGGCAGCCGGCTCGTTGCTGTGGGGTCAGGTGGCCAGCCTGACCAGCGTCAGGACCTCGGTTCTGGTGGCGGCCATTGCCGGCTGTCTGGCACTGGCCGTGACCCGCCGCATCGCCCTGGAGATGGGCCGTACGCCCGACTTCACGCCTTCGCCCACGCCGGCTTCCGTGCCCGAGCCCGCGTTCGACATCGCGCCCGAGAGCGGCCCGGTGATGGTGACCATCGCCTACCAGATCGATCCGGCGCGAGCCGAGGCGTTTTCCGGGGTGATGCAGCGCACCCGGCGGGCGCGGCTGCGGCAAGGGGCGCTGTCCTGGGGCCTGTTCCGCGACACCACCGATCCAGGCCGCTTCGTCGAGTACTTCGTCGACGAGAACTGGCTCGAGCACCAGCGCCGGCTCGAACGCTTCACGGCCTTCGATGCCGGACTGCGGGACGAGCGCATGGCGTTTCACCTCGGCCCCGAGCCTCCGGTGCTTCGGCGCTATCTGGCCGAAGGCGAGGGCACCGACACGCCTTGAAGATACCGCCCCCCGATTCGCGGGGGTGAACCCCCGTCCGCGGGACAGGCCGGGCTCGACATGGACCGTGGCCACGCCTCAAGATCGGTGCATAACCTGACGAGGTATCCCGATGACCCGCATTTCTCTCGCCCTTTCAACGCTGGCCCTGACCGCAGGTCTCGCCGGTCCGACGTTTGCAGCGCTGCCCTTCGGCACGCTGAGCTTCGTCGAGCGGACCGGAACGGTGACCGCCGACCAGACCATCCCGGTCATGATGCGCCTGACACTGGACGCCGACTCGCCGGCGTTTAACTTCAGCAGCGACCCGTTGACCGGCTTCGACCCGGAAGACATTCCGACTGAAGGGCAGTTCTACAACCCGGATACGCAGCAGTTCGAGATCCGGCCCTTTGTCCAGGTCACCGGCGCATTCCTGAACACGTACTACTCCTGCCAGGGCGACTTCACGAACGTGTGTTCGCCGAGTTCGAACTACAGCTTCGAGTTCAATACTGTCGGTTCGCCCGGCCACCCGTCGATCAATTTCCTTGAGGCCTTCACGCTGAATCCGGGCGAGAGCTTCGAGTACACCTTCGGCTACTTCGTACCGGTGGCCGGTGGCGCGACGCCCGGCGTCTACCGCTGGAACGGCACGGCCGTGACGCTGAACTTCCGCGGCTTGGATGCTGACGGCAATACCGGCAACGCTTTCACCACCTGGGAGATCGGTACCGGGGGGTCTCTCGATCCTGACTTCGCGTTCGAGCGCACCGTGACCGCGATCCCGGAGCCCGGCACCTGGGCGCTGATGGGCCTGGGCCTGTTCGGCATCGCAGCAGCGGCACGCCGCCGTCGCTTGACCCACTGATCCAGTGCCGATGGCGGATCGGGTCAGAATGGCCCGATGAGCACGCTGCCCACCCCCTCCGCCACCCCCTTCGACTGGAACGCCGGCTACTTCAGCCGGCGTTCGCCTTTGTTCGCGCGCAACGTCGTCTCGACCTCGCACCCATTGGCGGCGCAGGCGGGGCTGGCGATGCTCCAGCGCTGTGGCAATGCCATCGACGCCGCCATCGCCACTGCTGCCGCGATGACGATCTGCGAGCCCTGCAGCAACGGCCTGGGCTCGGACCTCTTCTGCATCTTCTGGGACGGCACGCAGCTGCACGGCCTGAACGCCAGCGGCACCGCGCCGGCGGCCTGGACGCCGGATTACTTCGGCGGTCGCTACGGCAGCGCCTCGACAGCGCCGCCCAAGCGCGGCTGGGACTCCGTCACCGTGCCGGGCGCGGTGGCCGGCTGGGTGGCGTTGCACGGCAAGGCCGGATCGCTGCCGTTTGCCGACCTGCTGGAGCCGGCGATCCGCATCGCCGAGCGCGGCTACGCGGTGCCGACCATCGTGCAGCAGAAGTGGGCCAACGCCGCTGCGCTGCCCGAGCTGACCACACAGCCGGGTTTTGCCGAGGCCTTCTTGCCCCACGGTCGCGCGCCCGAGGTCGGCGAGCGGTTCGCCTTTGCGGCGGCGGCACGTGCACTGCGGGCGATCGCGGCCACAAAGGGCGAGGCCTTCTACCGCGGCGAGATCGCCTCGGCCATTGCCGCGCATGCCCGTGAACACGGGGGCTCGATGACCGAGGCCGACCTGGCCGGCTACGCGCCGCAGTGGGTCGGCACGATCGAGCAGGCCTTTCTCGGCCACGAACTGCACGAGATCCCGCCCAACGGCCAGGGCATCGCGGCGCTGATCGCGCTGGGCATCCTGAAGCACTTCGACGTCGCCCACCTGCCGGTCGACGGCGTGGCCAGCCAGCACCTGCAGATCGAGGCGATGAAGCTGGCGTTTGCCGACGTCTACCGGCATGTCGGCGATGCCGCGACGATGTCGCTGAGCCCGGCACAGATGCTGGACCCGGCCTACCTCGAGTCGCGCGCCCGGCTGATCGACACCCGGCGCGCGCAGGACTTCGGTCCTGGGCACGGCCCCCAGGGCGGCACGATCTACCTGACCGCCGCCGACGAAGCCGGTCGCATGGTCAGCCTGATCCAGAGCAACTACATGGGCTTCGGCTCGGGCATCGTTGTGCCGGGCTGGGGCGTCAGCCTCAGAACCGGGGCCACGGCTTCACGCTCGAAGCCGGCCGCGCCAACCGCGTCGGCCCGGGCAAGCGACCGTTCCACACCATCATCCCGGCCTTCCTGACGAAAGGCGGTGTGCCGCAGATGAGCTTTGGCGTGATGGGTGGCGACATGCAGCCGCAAGGCCACTTGCAGACGCTGGTTCGCATGCTCGCCTACCACCAGCATCCCCAGGCCGCCTGCGACGCGCCGCGCTGGCGCTTCAACGCCGGCATCGTCAACGTCGAGCCCGGATTCGATGCCGCCACGGCGCAAGGCCTGGCCGACATGGGCCACCGCATCGAGGCGTTTTCCGACAGCTACCAGGACTACGGTGCCGGCCAGTTCATCTGGCGCCTGGGCGACCCCGCGATCGAAGGCTATGTCGCCGCCAGCGATCCGCGCCGCGACGGGGCGGCCGTGGGGTTCTGACGCACCTCGTCGTCAGGTGGACAAAGGCGCCCGGCCTCGACACCGGGCGTTCTGATCGCGAGCCCAGCCTTCAGAAGACCAGCCGGAGGTCGTCTGTCACCACGCCAAGGTCGACAAATCGAGAGCCACTGCGGTCCGACGTGCCCAGGCGGATCCGGTAGCCGCCATAGTCCAGCTCAGGCAGGGCCTCCAGCGCGGCCTGCAGACGTCCCCGGGTGACCCCCGGCCCGCTGCGACGCAGGCCTTCGAGCAGCACGCGTCCTGCGACATAGCCTTCCAGGATGGTGTAGTTGGCTTTCACTTGGGGCGACAAGGCGGCCAGGTCGGCGTGGAACTCACGGTGGAACTGGAGGTGGTTCTTCCGGGGCTGTGGCAGCACCTGGATGAGGATCAGGCCGGGCGCATGCTCCTTCAGGTCGGCCACCAGGCGCGATCCGGCGAACGAACTGGTGGCGAACTGGCCGCCGTAGCCGCGGGCCCGCATCCCGCGCACGATGTTCACGATCGGCTTGGCGTTGCTGATGAACACGACGATCTGCGGCTGCGAGGCCATCAGCTTGTCGACCTGGGGCGTGAAGTCCGCTGCGTTGCGGTTCAAGCCGACCACCGTGGCCGCACTGAGGCCGTTCCGGGCCAAGGCGCCTGTCATCGCCCTGAGGTTGGCCGGTCCGACATCGTCCAGGTAGGCCAGCGCCACGCGCTTGTAGCCCAGTCGGGCGACGTGGCCGATGATCTTGGCCATCTCGTCGTCGTAGCCCGCCCGCGTGTGGAAGACATGCGGGTTGGCGGCCTCGCGGATGCCCATGTTGCCGGTGGCCGGTGACAGCATCGGCACGCGCATCTGCTGGAGGTAGGCCAGGGTGCCTTCGGTCCCCGCGCCGCTGGTGTAGCCGATGAGGCCGACGACGTTGTCGACTTCGACCAGCTTGCGGGTGTTGACCAGAACGGCGTCGCGTTTTCCGCCATCGTCTGCCGTGACCAGCCGCACGGGGCGGCCACTGATGCCGCCCCTGGCGTTGGCGGCCGCCAGAGCGGCTTCGATGCCGGTCCTGACGTCCCGGGCGTACTCGGCCTGTCCGCCGGTGAAGCCACCACTCTGGCCGACGAGGATGGCGGATGTCGGGACGACGGTCTGCGCCTGTGCGAGGGCCGATCCCGTCGACGACAGCAGAAGCCAGGCCGCTGCGACAACACCGAGACGGCCGAGAAGACGGTGGTTCATGGGGGTCCGTAATGGGTCGGGATCGGGCCGGTCAAGGACCCGAGGAAGGCGACGATGTCGGCCACGTCGGCGGCGGGCAGGTTCCGCCCCAGCTGCACCTCGGCCATCACGCGAACGGCGTCCTCGAGCGTGGCCACCGAGCCGTCATGGAAGTAAGGTGCGGTCTTGCCCACATTGCGCAGCATCGCCACCCGGAACACGTACCGGTCTTCCTCCTTCTTGGTTGCATTGAACCGGCCCAGATCGGCCGGGCTGGAACCCGTCGCCAGCCAGTAGTCCCGGGTGATGCCGAATTTCTGCAGGCCATTGCCGCCCAGCAGCGGACCGCTGTGACAGGCCACGCAGCCGTTGGCCACGAACTTCTCCAGGCCGGCCAGTTGCTGCCGACTCAGCGCCGAGTTGTCGCCGGCCAGGAAGCTGTCGAAGGGCGCCGGATTGCGCAGCGTGCGCTGATACACCGCCAGCGCCTTGGCGTAGTTGGCCGGGTTGACCGGGTCCGCCTGCCCCGGGAAGGCGCCGGCAAACGCCGGCTCGTAGCCGAATCGGCGCAGCAATGGGACCATGTCTGCGGCCGAGGGCATGCCCATGGAACCCGTGATCGAACGCTCGGCCTGGTGTTCGCCGTCCCTGCGGTCGCCGTACCAGCGCAGGCTGCTCTGGTCCTGGGCCATGAACATCGGCTGCGAGTGCAAGGTGGTGGGCTGGCCCTTGGCGTTGATGGAGAGCTTGCGGGCGTCCGAACTCCAGGCCGAGACGGTGTGGCAGCTCGCGCAGGCGGTCTTGCCGTCCAGCGACAACCGCGTGTCCCAGAACAACGCTCGCCCCAGCACGGCCTGCGGGGCCGACACCTCGGCCGCGGTCACCGGTGCAACCTGCCCCGTCAGGGGTGCCACCCGTGCACGCAGGTCCTGGACCGCGATGCGGTCGGGGTCGGACGCGCAGCCCGACAACGTGATGACGCTCGCCAACAAGCCGAACAGGACTGCCGTGCACTTCACCATGGGGGCCTTTCGCTGGAACATGAGACCCGCATCCCGGGGCGATACGCCGGGCCGCGGACGGACAACCCGCACACAGAGGGGCGATGGCTCGATTCCGTACAGGCCATGCCACTTTGGGGCGTCCTGCCGAGTCGCCTTCGATGCAGTCTCTCAGTCGGGATGCAGCGCCAACAAGTCCGAAGTCGAAACCGAAGTTGAGAAAGTGTTTCGGTGCATGGCACCGTAGTCGCGTCACCGTTGCGGAGCAGTCGACCTGGGGCTGGTCGCGCATCGCCCGTTATTCTGTTGAGCGTGACCCCTCTGCCGACTGCACGCCTTGACTCCCCGCGCGACGACGAAGATGCGGATGGTTCCTGAGCGGCCGACCCAGCGCGCGCTCGCCGTCGGTCTGGCGCTGGCCGGCCTGGGTGCGATCGCGTTTTCCGGCAAGGCGATCATCGTCAAGCTGGCGTACCGGCATGGTGTCGATGCGGTCACGCTGATC
>JAJTGU010000187.1 GCA_021297985.1 Rubrivivax sp. | reverse complement strand
TGACCACGTCGCGTCGCTCCAGAAGGCTCTTGGTCGCCGACAGCCGCATCTGCTCGATGTGCTCGTTGATCGCACTGTCCTTCTCGATGAACAGGTCGCGTTGCGGGACGTAGGCCTCGGGCTGGTAGTAGTCGTAGTAGCTGACGAAGTACTCGACCGCATTGCGTGGAAAGAACTCCCGGAACTCGCTGTAAAGCTGCGCTGCCAGTGTCTTGTTGGGTGCGAACACGATCGCCGGCCGGCCCAGGCGGGCGATGACGTTGGCCATCGTGAAGGTCTTGCCCGATCCGGTGACGCCGAGCAGGGTCTGGTAGGTCAGGCCATCGGCGATGCCCTCGCACAGTTGGGCGATCGCCGCGGGCTGGTCACCCGCAGGCTCATAGGGCATGAAGAGCTGGAACGGCGACCCCTCGAAGCTGACGAAGCGGCCTTCACCGGTCGGTTCCGGCTCGTCGGCATCGAGGTCGGAACGGCTGGCAACCGGTGCGCGGGATTTGCTGGCAGGCATGCGAAGGTGGGCTCTAGGCTTGGCGCGAAGGTCGGAACAGGTGGCTGCCTAGAATCGACAGCCGAACCGCACAGATTAGCGCAAGCATGAGCAAAACCCTGTTCGCCGGCGTCCAGATGGCGCCCCGCGACCCCATCCTTGGACTCAACGAGCAGTTCCTGGCCGATGCCCGCGCCGACAAGGTCAACCTCGGCGTCGGGGTCTACTTTGACGATGAAGGCCGGTTGCCGGTCCTGCGCTGCGTGGCCCAGGCCGAGCAGCAATTGCTGGCCCAGCATCCGGCCAAGGGCTACCTGCCGATCGATGGCCTGGCGACCTACGACCGAGCCGTGCAGGGCCTGGTCTTCGGTCTCGACAGCGCTGCTGTCGCTGAAAAGCGGGTCGTCACGGTGCAGGCCCTGGGCGGCACCGGCGGCTTGAAGTTGGGGGCCGACTTCCTGAAGCGGCTTCGGCCGGACGCTGCGGTGTACATCAGCGACCCAAGCTGGGAAAACCATCGAGCGCTGTTCGCGACGGCGGGCTTTGGGGTGCGCACGTATCCGTACTACGACGCCGCCAGCCGCGGCATCTGTTTCGAGGCGATGCACGCCGCGCTGCTGGCTGCGCCCGAGGGCAGCATCGTCGTGCTGCACGCCTGCTGCCACAACCCCACCGGCTGCGACCTGAGCCCGGCGCAGTGGGCTGCGGTCGTGGCCGTCTGCGCCGACCGTGGCCATGTGCCTTTCCTCGACATGGCCTACCAGGGCTTTGGCGAGGGCATCGCCGAGGATGGGGCGGTGGTCCAGCGCTTCCTTGCCGCGGGCCTGCCTTTCTTTGTCTCGACGTCGTTTTCAAAGAGCTTCTCGCTCTATGGCGAGAGGGTCGGAGCGCTCAGCGTGGTCAGTTCGAGCGCCGACGAAGCCGCACGTGTGCTTTCGCAGTTGAAGATCGTGGTCCGCACCAACTACAGCAACCCGCCGACTTTCGGCGCGAGCGTCGTCGCGCTGGTACTCACGACCCCGGCCCTGCGCGCCCTGTGGGAAAACGAGCTCGCCGGCATGCGGCTGCGCATCCGCACGATGCGTGAACGACTTGTGACCCAACTGGCCGCCGCAGGCGTGGCCAATGGAGCGGGCGAACTGGCCTACATCGTTGAGCAGAAGGGCATGTTCAGCTACTCGGGGCTGAATGCCTCTCAGATGCAGCGACTGCGAAGCGAGTTTGCGGTGTACGGTGTCGACTCAGGGCGGATCTGCGTGGCGGCCATCAACAGCCGCAACCTCGACCGCGTCGTGCGTGGCCTGGCCGCGGTGATGCGATCCTGACAAGGACCTGACCTGGCTGTTGCCTGGGCGGAGCATTGGCGATCCCTCGCTGAGGGTTCGGGTTGATCATTGCTGCGGCGCAGCATTTTTGTGTTTACATTCGGGCACTGGGTCAACCGGCCCGGGCTTGCGGGATCTGTCCATGCTCTATCAGCTCTACGAAACCCAACGCTCCCTGGTCGCTCCGTTTGCCGAGTTCGCCAGCGCGGCCTCCAAGCTGTACAGCCATCCGTTGTCGCCGTTTGCGCAAATGCCGATGAGCCAACGCTGGTCAGCGAGCTTCGATCTGCTGCACCGGCTGGCCAAGGAGTATGAAAAGCCCGCGTTCGGCATCACGACCGTGCGGGTGAACGAAGTCGACGTCGCTGTCCAGGAGCAGGTCGCGATCGAGAAGCCGTTTTGCCGGTTGTTGCGGTTCAAGCGGTTCACCGACAACCCGCGGGCACTGTCGGACATGAAGACGCAGCCGACGGTGCTGGTCGTCGCTCCGCTGTCGGGTCACCATTCCACCCTGCTGCGCGACACGGTCAAGAGTCTTCTCCAGCATCACAAGGTCTACATCACCGACTGGACCGACGCCCGCATGGTGCCGACCGAAGCCGGCCCGTTCCATCTCGACGACTACGTTCGCTATGTGCAGGAGTTCATCCGCCACATCGGCCCGTCGGCCCACGTGATCTCGGTGTGTCAGCCAACCGTACCGGTGCTTGCTGCGGTGTCGCTGATGGCCAGCGCGGGCGAAGCGACGCCGCGGACGATGACGATGATGGGCGGTCCGATCGATGCGCGGCGCAGCCCGACGGCGGTGAACAACCTGGCCATGAACAAGAGCCACGCCTGGTTCGAGACCAATGTCATCTACCGCGTTCCGCCGAACTTCCCCGGCGCTGGACGCCCGGTCTATCCCGGCTTCCTGCAGCACACCGGCTTCGTGGCGATGAACCCGGACCGCCACCTGACCAGTCACTACGACTACTTCCTCGATCTGGTGCGCGGGGATGGCGACAGCGCTGACGGCCATCGGCAGTTCTACGACGAGTACAACGCGGTGCTGGACATGCCGGCCGAGTACTACCTCGACACGATCAAGACCGTGTTCCAGGACTTTGCACTGGTCAACGGCACGTGGAAGGTCGGCGGCGAGTCGGTACGCCCTCAGGACATCACCAAGACGGCATTGCTGACGATCGAAGGCGAACTCGACGACATCTCGGGTGCCGGCCAGACGCGCGCCGCCCACGAGCTCTGCAGTGGCATCCCCAAGAGCCGGCAGTTCCACTACGACGCCATCGGCGCCGGCCACTACGGCATCTTCAGTGGCCGCCGTTGGCGCGAGATGGTGCATCCCGAAGTCCAGCGCTTCATCGCCCGCCACGACGGGCCCGATGCCACACCGGCGCCGCAGGTCCGCAAGGCCAAGGCGAAGGCCAGGCCACAACCGGCTCGCCGACAATCCGGCGGGTGAGCGACGCCCCGCCGAACACCAGCACCCTTGCAGACCGTCTCGAAGACGCGCTTCCGCAAACGCAGTGCACCCGATGCGGTGAGCCCGACTGCCGCCGCTACGCCGAAGCGATTGCGTCAGGCGAAGTCACGATAGACCGCTGCCCTCCCGGTGGTGCGCAGGGCATCATCCGCCTCGCCGCGATTACCGGCGCGTCGGTGCGGACGCTGGACCCCGCCCACGGTGTCGAGGGCCCTCGGTCGCTGGCCATCATCGACGAGGCCTGGTGCATCGGCTGCACGCTGTGCATCAAGGCCTGCCCGGTCGACGCGATCCTCGGCGCCGCGAAGAAGATGCACACCGTGATCGACGAACACTGCACGGGCTGCGAACTGTGCCTGCCGGTGTGCCCGGTGGACTGCATTTCGATGCAGCCGGTCACCGGATCGGCGACAGGCTGGGACGCCTGGTCGGCACCCCAAGCCGACTCCGCTCGCCGACGCTATGCCGAACGGCGGGTCCGCCTTGAACGCGAAGCACGCGAAAACGACGAGCGCCTCGCCGCACGCCGCCGAGCCCGCCAGGTGCCGGTGCCGCTTGTCGAGTTCCCGTCCGAGCCTGCCCCGGGCACGTCATGACCGACGCCGACATCGATCGCTTCTTTGCCACGCTGTCCGCCGCCAACCCGCGGCCTCAGACCGAGTTGGAGTTCACCAACGTCTTTGAACTCCTGGCTGCGGTACTGCTGTCGGCGCAGGCCACCGACATCAGCGTCAACAAGGCCAGCAAGCGCCTGTTTGCCCTGGCACCGACGCCGGCACGGATGGTCGATCTGGGCGAAGAAGGCATCGCCGACTGCATCCGCACCATCGGCCTGTTCCGCACCAAGGCCAAGCATCTCCATGCGACGGCGCGGATCCTGGTTGATCGGCACGGCGGCCGCGTGCCGCGCAGCCGCGAGGCGCTGGAGATGCTGCCTGGCGTCGGACGCAAGACTGCCAACGTCGTGCTCAACGTGGCCTTTGGCGAGCCGACGATGGCGGTCGACACGCACATCTTCCGCGTGGCCAACCGCACAGGACTGGCCCGCGGCAAGGACGTCCTCGAAGTCGAGCGCGGATTGCTGGCCCGGGTGCCGGCTCCACATCTCGTCGATGCCCACCATTGGCTGATCCTGCATGGGCGCTACGTCTGTCAGGCCAGAGCGCCGCAGTGCACACGATGTGCCGTGGCCTCGGTCTGCGACCACGGCCGTTCCCTACAATTCGTCTCTGTTGCGAAAGTCTAGGCGGCCCCATGTCCCCCTCCCTCGAAGACCTCGTTGAGCGCGTCGACCGGCTCGTGCTGCGGCACCAGGAGTTGAAGCGCAGCGCGGCGCTCGTCGAAGAGCAACTGGCGGTGGTGACAGCCGAGCGCGACAGCTTGAAGTCGCGCCTGAGCGCAGCCCGCGGACGCATCGACGCCCTGCTCGCACGACTGCCCGGCGAAGAGGCCCGCAGCCCGGCGCCGGCGCCCGAGTCGGCACCCGTGGACCCGGCCTGAGGATCGGACGCGATGAAGCAGATTGAAGTCAGCATCCTCGGCCAGGTCTACATCCTGGGTTGCCCGACCGGGGGCGAGTCGCTCTTGAACCAGGCGGTCGCTCAGGTGGACCGCGAGATGACCACCATCCGCGACGCAGGCAAGGTCAAGGCACGCGAACGCATTGCCGTCCTTGCGGCCCTCAATCTGGCGTGGCAGCAGGCGGAAGGGGCCGCCAGCAGTGTGGCAGCCGGCCCAGCGCCCGCCCTCGCAGCAACCCCGCCCCTGGACTCGACCGGCCTGGACATCGCCGGCTTGATCCGGCGTGTCGACAGCGCCCTTGAAGGCGACGGCCAGTTGCTGTGAACCAAGTCGTTGCAAGGGTGCGCAATTCACGCTTGCGCGGCCGAACCCGACCCCTATACTGACCCTGTCCGTCCCCGCTCGCGCGGGCTTTGATTTCTTCGAACCGATGGTCTATGACCAAGGGCTTGGAACATCGTCGGGCTGGTGTGATCGTCTCGCGTCAGATGAACCCGAAGCCCGACTGACTTCGCCCACCTGAACTCTCCACAGAGGTTCGGGAATGTGGCTCGTGGGGCAGGGGCGGACACCTTTTCCGGCTCGCACGATGCCCCAGTACTGGTTGATGAAGAGCGAGCCCGCCGAGGCCTCGATCGACGATCTTGCCGCGGCTCCGCAGCAGACCCTGCCCTGGACCGGGGTGCGCAACTACCAGGCTCGCAACATGATGCGCGACCTCATGCGCATCGGCGATGGCGTGCTGTTCTATCACTCGTCCTGTGCCGAACCGGGCATTGTCGGACTCGCTCGAATCGCGGGGCCACCCCGGCCCGACACAACGCAGTTCGATCCGTCCAGCCCCTACCACGACCCCAAGGCGACTCCCGAGGCGCCTCGCTGGTTGCAGATCGACGTGATGCTGGTCGAAAAGACCCGCCTTCTCAGCCTTGCCGAAATGCGAGGGGCGCGGGAGTTGGCGACGATGCAGGTGCTGCGTCGCGGAAACCGGCTCTCGATCACTCCGGTCTCGGCAGCCGAGTGGGACGCCGTAGGCGCGCGCCTGAAACCGGGCTGAACCGAAGGTCAGGGCCCTTCCGATCTGCGCCGGTCCTCGGTCAACCCTCGAACGGGATCGCTGCGAGAACCACCTGGTTGCCGCCCCGCTCTTGAGCCTGGGCCAGCGCAGCGTCGCAGGCCGACACCAGCGCGTCCAGCGTCTGCGCCGTATGCGGGTAGCTGGCGACGCCCATCGCCACGGTGTATCGACGTTCGTGGCCCCCGTCGACCACGATCTGCGCCGCGCAGCGTCTGCGCAAGCCCTCCATTCGGCCATGGGCCGTGGCCAGCCCGACGCCGGAGAGCAAGACGGCAAACCGCGAGCCGTCATACCGGCAACTGGCGTCCATCGCCCGCGTGCCGCCCCGCAGCTGCTGGCCCAGGGCTTCGAGCACCTGCGGCAGCGATCCTTCGGGCCCGGAGCCCAGCGCGATGAAGACGATCGAGAACTCTCGCTGCTCGCGCGTGGACAGGTCGGCTTCGCGGCGCAGCTGGTCCTCGAAATGGGCCCGGGTGTAGAGACCGGTGGAAGGGTCGCGCAGGGCCTGATCGGCCAGCTCTCGGCGCAGCCTTTCGTTGTCGCGTTGCTGCTGCTCGATCTGCTCCAGCGCATGGCGGAGCTGGTCGCTGTGCCGCCTGTTCTCGGACGCGTCTCGCCACAGAGCCAGCATCCACTGCTGGCCGGCCTCGGAAAACGAAAGCCGCAGCACCTCGAAGTCCCGCCGCTGGCCGTCGACGTCGAGCCGGTGCTCGCTCCAGAGTGGGCTTGCCTGGCCAATGGCGGTCTGCTCGGCGGCGCGCCACGGGGCCGCCAACGCCGCGCCGAAGATCTCGGCGTCGCTGCGCCCGAGCAGTTCGCTTGCGTTGCGACCCCACAGGCGGCCCAGAACCGGCGAAACCTGCTCGTAGCGCCCGCCCGCGGTCAGGTTCTTCAGTGTCCAGCCGTGTTCGATTCGCTCAAGCCACAGCGGCGCCGCCAGCGCCAGCAGCCGCGCCGGCAGACTTGACTCGGTCGGCAGTCCGCTGCCCAGGGGCGCATCGGTGTTCACGGTCAGCATGGCATGGCTCGGCAAGGTGCACCACGCACCAGATTGCGGCAACTCAAACAAGTCCACTGGGCCGGTGAGGCTCGGCCCGCGGGTCGAAGTTCAACCATGGCGGCACAAAGAGAGCGTAAACCTTCTGACACACCCTAAGCGATTGTGCCGAGGAACGTAAGCCTGTCCATTTGGCACATCGCATGTTTGCGCATTGGCGCGTCGCCCGCCACCCCCCGCTTCGCGCGCTGGCGAGGGCCCTCTTGTGGGTGATCAGGCACGCTTCGTGCTTGATTCCCTATGGGTGCGAAGGCGCGCCCGTGGTCCGCCAATGGGCCACCGTGCACAGCGAGGTGCCGTCTCCAGTTTCTGCTTGCCCGCGAATCTTCACGTCGGATTCGGGGCCGCAGCCCCGACCCCTCGCCTGCACGGAGCTTCCAGATGACGCAGAACCCGACGCGCCCCCGGCTGGTGCTGGTCGGCAACGGCATGGCCGGCGTGCGCACGATCGAAGAGTTGCTGAAGATCGCGCCCGGCCTGTACGACATCACGGTCTTTGGCGCCGAGCCGCACCCGAACTACAACCGGATCCTGCTGTCGCCGGTGCTGGCCGGCGAGCAGACGCTCGAGCACATCGTGCTGAACCCGTTGTCCTGGTACGAGCAGAACGGGATTCGGCTGCATCTGGGCAAGACGGTCTCGCGGATCGACCGCATTCGCCGCCGCGTGGTCGCCGACGACGGCACCGAAGCCCCTTACGAGCGACTGCTGCTCGCGACTGGCTCGTTGCCCTTCGTGTTGCCGATCCCCGGCGCCAAGCTCCCGGGCGTGCTGGCCTATCGGGACATCGCCGACACGCAGGGCATGATCGACGCGGCGGCGCACCACCGGCACGCCGTGGTCATCGGGGGTGGCCTGCTCGGCCTGGAAGCCGCCAACGGCCTGGCGCAACGCGGCATGCAGGTCACGGTCGTGCACCTGATGCCCTGGCTGATGGAGCGTCAGCTCGACGAAACCGCGGCCGGCCTGCTGCAGAAGAGCCTCGAGGCACGCGGCATCCGCTTTCGTCTTGATACGCAAACCGAAGCGCTGATCCCTGGGCCCGATGGCCGCGTGCTTGCGGCCCGGTTCAAGGGCGGCGACGAGATCCCGGCCGACCTGGTGGTGATGGCCGCCGGCATCCGGCCGAACGTCGCGCTTGCGCAGTCGGCCGGGCTGCTGTGCGAGCGTGGCATGGTCGTCAGCGACACGCTGCAAACGGTGACCGACCCGCGCATCTACGCCGTCGGCGAATGCGCGGCACACCGGGGCGTCGCGTACGGACTGGTCGCGCCGCTGTTCGAGCAGGCCAAGGTCTGCGCCAACCACCTGGCCCACATGGGCATCGCGCGATACAGCGGCAGCGCCGTGTCGACCAAACTCAAGGTCACCGGGATCGATCTGTTCTCGGCCGGTCACTTCATGGGCGGCGAGGGCTGTGAGGAGATCGTCCTGTCCGACCCGACTGGCGGCGTCTACAAGAAGCTTGTGGTCAAGAACGACAAACTCGTCGGCGCCTGCCTGTACGGCGACACCGTCGACGGGGGCTGGTACTTCCAGCTGCTGCGCGAAGGCCGCTCGATCGCCGACATCCGCGACCGCTTGATGTTCGGCGAGACCCACATCGGTGACGCCGGGCACCAAGGGGTCAACCGCGCCATGGCCATGGCCGACCGCGATGAGGTCTGCGGCTGCAATGGCGTCACCAAGGGCGCCATCTGCCAGGCGATCAAGGCGCAGGGCCTGTTCACGCTCGACGACGTCCGAAAGCACACCAAGGCCAGCGCGTCGTGCGGCTCCTGCACCGGCCTGGTCGAGCAGCTGCTGATGGCCACGGCCGGGGGCGACTACAGCGCCGCACCGACCCGGAAGGCGATGTGCGGCTGCACAGACGCCAGCCATGCCGACGTGCGCGAGGCGATCCGCCGCGAGCACTGGTTGACGATTCCCGAGGTGATGCAGGGCATGGCCTGGCGCACGCCCAATGGCTGCGCGACCTGTCGCCCGGCGCTCAACTACTACCTGATCAGCACCTGGCCCAAGGAGGCGCGCGACGATCCTCAGAGTCGCTTCATCAACGAGCGCAGCCACGCCAACATCCAGAAGGACGGCACCTACTCGGTGATTCCGCGCATGTGGGGCGGCGAGACCACGGCCGACGAGCTGCGCCGCATCGCCGATGCGGTGGACAAGTACGCGATCCCCACCGTCAAGGTCACGGGTGGGCAGCGCATCGACCTGCTGGGCGTCAAGAAGGAAGACCTGGTGGGCGTCTGGCGCGACATCGGCATGCCCAGTGGCCACGCCTACGCCAAGGCGCTGCGCACCGTCAAGACCTGTGTCGGCAGCGAGTGGTGCCGCTTCGGCACCCAGGACTCGACGCAGATGGGCAAGGACCTTGAGCGGGCGCTCTGGCGCATGTACGCACCGCACAAAGTCAAGCTCGCCGTCAGTGGCTGCCCGCGCAACTGCGCCGAGGCCGGCATCAAGGACGTCGGCGTGATCGGCGTCGACTCAGGGTGGGAGCTGTACGTCGCCGGCAACGGCGGCATCAAGACCGAGGTGGCCCAGTTCCTGGTCAAGGTGAAGACGGCCGAGGAGGTGCTCGAGTACAGCGGCGCCTTCCTCCAGCTCTACCGCGAAGAAGGCTGGTACCTCGAACGGACCGTGCACTACGTCGACCGGGTGGGCATGCCGCATATCAGGCAGCGCATCCTGGACGACGCCGTCGGTCGCAAGTCGCTCTGGGAGCGCTTGCAGTTCAGCCTGGACAGCGAGCCCGACCCCTGGTTCGAGCAGGCCGCAGCGCAGGTCGACCTGCGCCAGTTCGTGAAGCTGGAGGTGCCGGCGTGAACGGTGTCACCGCGACAGTGGCCATGCCCGGCGTGGACTTGGCCAAAGGCGAACACGACTGGGTACGCATCTGCAACGTCGCCGACATCCCGCCACTTGGCGCGCGACGGGTCGCCAGAGCCGGGAAGGTCGACGTGGCGTTGTTCCGCAGCGCCAGCGACCGCATCTTCGCGCTGCTCGACCGCTGCCCGCACAAGGGCGGCCCGCTGAGCCAGGGCATCGTCTTTGGCGAACACGTGGCCTGCCCGCTGCACAACTGGGCCATCGGCCTCGCCGACGGCCAGGCACGGGCGCCCGATCAGGGCTGCACGACAGCGTTTGCGGTCCGTGTCGAAGGCGACGCGGTGCACCTGGACCGCATCGAACTGGCCACGCTCGGCTGAACACGCACCCGGCCGTGTCCGAACTCCGCCAGACGCGATCCACCTGCCCTTATTGCGGGGTCGGCTGCGGCGTCGTGATCGAAAGCCGCGGCGACACCATCGTCGGCGTGCAGGGTGACGCGGCGCACCCGGCGAACTTCGGCCGCCTGTGCAGCAAAGGCCAGACCCTTCACCTGACGGCCGAGCCGAAGCTGGTGCAGGCCGCCCGCGCGCTGCACCCGATGCGTCGGCCCGAGCGTGGCGGACCCTGGCAACGCACCGGGTGGGACGAGGCGTTGGCGAGCGTGGCCCAGCGCCTGGCCGAGGTGCATGCCGAGCACGGGCCTGATGCCATTGGCCTGTACATCAGCGGCCAGTTGCTGACCGAGGACTACTACGTCTTCAACAAGCTCGCCAAGGGACTGCTGGGCACCAACAACATCGACACCAACTCGCGGTTGTGCATGAGCAGTGCCGTTGCCGGATACAAGGCCACGCTGGGTGCGGATGCGCCGCCGGCCTGCTACGACGACATCGCCCGGGCCGACACGGTCTACGTCAGCGGCAGCAACATGGCCTGGGCCCACCCGGTGCTGTTCCGCAGGCTCGAAGACGCCCGACGCGCGAATCCGCAGCAAAGGCTCGTCGTCGTCGATCCGCGCCGGACCGAGACCGCGGCCGCAGCGGATCTGCACCTGCAACTGCTGCCCGGCAGCGACGTGGCGCTGAGCCACGGCCTGTTGCACCTGATGCTCTGGGAGGGCTGGACCGACAACGCCTGGATCGCCGCGCACACCCGCGGCTTCGATGCCTTGCGCCAGCGGGTGCGCGAGTTCACGCCGCGCGAAACGGCCCGCCTGACCGGCCTGGCCGAGTCCGACCTGATCGTCGCCGCCCGCTGGTTTGCCGGCATGGACGATGACGGGCGGCTGCCGCACACCGGTCGCCGCCGCACCCTGTCGATGTACTGCCAAGGCCTGAACCAGAGCCAGCAGGGCACGGCCAACAACGCCGCGCTGATCAACCTGCACCTGGCCTGCGGGCAGATCGGCATGCCGGGTGCGGGCCCGTTGTCGCTGACCGGCCAGCCCAACGCGATGGGTGGGCGCGAGGTCGGCGGCATGGCCACGCTGCTGTCCGCGCACCGCGATCTGGACAACCCGGCGCATCGGGCCGAGGTGGCGGCCCTGTGGGGCGTGTCCGAGGTTCCGGCCCGCGCTGGCAAGGCCGCCATCGAGATGTTCGAGGCCGCCGCTGAGGGTGAAATCAAGGCGCTGTGGATCGCCTGCACGAACCCGGCGCAGTCGCTGCCCGACCAGGCCCTGGTGCGGCGGGCACTCGAGCGCTGCGAGTTTGTCGTGCTGCAGGAGGCGTATCGCGACACGGCCACGGCTGCCCATGCCGACTGGCTGCTGCCGGCCTCGAGCTGGGGCGAGAAGGAAGGCACTGTCACCAACAGCGAGCGCCGCATCAGCCGGGTTCGCGCCGCCATCGCGCCTGCGGGCGAAGCGCGGGCGGACTGGGCCATTGCGGTCGATGTCGCGCACCGCCTCGAAGCCGTGCTGCGCCCGGGGCTGCCGACACTGTTCCCCTACCGCTCGGCGCACGAGGTCTGGCTCGAACATCGCGAGTCGACCCGTGGCCGCGACCTGGACATCACCGGGCTGAGTTGGGCGCAGCTCGAGTCCGCGCCACAGAGCTGGCCTTGCCCCGAAGGTGACGTGACCGGTCGCGAGCGGCTTTACGAAGACGGTCGCTTCCCGACGGCCGACGGCCGTGCGGCATTTGCCGATGTCGCGCCACGCGGCACCGCCGAATCACGCGATGCGAGGCGCCCGTTTTCGTTGATCACCGGCCGGCTTCGCGACCAGTGGCACGGCATGAGCCGCACCGGAACGCTGCCGCGCCTGTTCGGCCACGCGGCCGAGGCGGTGATCGAACTCCACCCCCAGGACATGGGCCGGCTGCGGGTCACCAACGGCGACCTGCTTCGCGTGGCCTCGGCCAGGGGCTGTGTCGTGTTGCCGGCACGCGCGAGCGACGGCATGGCGCCCACCCAGGCGTTCATCGCGATGCACTGGGGCGACGAGTTCCTGGCCGGCGGCGTGAACCTGTTGACGACGACCGCCCGCTGTCCCAAGTCGCTGCAGCCTGAACTGAAGCACAGCGCCGTTCGCATCGAGCCCGCCGCCCTGCCCTGGCGCCTGCTGGCAGCGACCTGGTGCGACGACGATGCGCAAGCCCACACGCTGCGGCAGACCCTGCGCGGCCTGGCTGCAGGCTTCGATTACCTGCAGGTGACCCTGTTCGGCCACGGTCGCGCCGGCGTTCTGCTTCAGGCCGCCGCGAGCGACGCGCCGGCGCCCGAGCGGATCGATCGCATCGCCAACGCCTTGGCCCTGGAAGGTCCGGACACGCTGCATTACCGCGACATCCGCCAAGGGCTGCGGCGCAGCCTGAAGCTGATGGATCCCGTGGGGCCGCAACGCCGGCTCGAAGGCCTGCTGCTCGCCGGCGACATACGCGCCGGGGGCTGGATGCTGCCGCTGCTGCAGGCCCGGGAACCACTGGCACTGAGCGGCGCGCAGTGGCTCGCCGCGCCGGCACGGAGCCCGGCCAGCGGTGCCGCGTCAAGCGCCGCGCGGCGCCAGGTCTGCACCTGCCTGAACGTCAGCGAGGAGCGCATCGTGCAATGGCTGGCGGCTCACCCCGGGCCCGCTGCAGCGCGATATGCCGGCCTGCAGGCCGCCCTGCAATGCGGCACCCAGTGCGGCTCCTGCACGCCCGAGTTGAGGCGCTACGTGGCGGCGGCCCCCGAAGCCCTGGCACCCGTGTCGCCGGCATGACGCCATGGGAACGCTGGCCACCTTCATCAAGACTGCCGGCCGCGGTGCGGCAGGCTCACGCGCACTGTCCCGCGACCAGGCTCAACAGGCGTTTGCCGCGATGCTCGATGGCAATGCCAGTGCCGCCGAGATCGGCGCCTTCACGATGGCCATGCGCATGAAAGGCGAGTCGGTGGACGAACTCGCGGGGTTCCTGGACGCGACCCAGGCGCGCTGCAGGCGCATCGCGGCCTCGTCACCCGTTGTCGTGCTGCCGTCGTGCAATGGGGCCCGCCGCTTGCCTCACCTGACGCCGCTGCTGGCCCTGCTGCTCGCCCGCGAAGGCGTCAACGTGCTGGTGCACAGCCCGCGGCCGAACGCCGATGAAGAGTCTCGTCGGCTCACCACCCCGGCGCTCCTGGCCGCACTGGGCCTGTCCGAAGCCGAGTCGGAGGCCGCCGTCCTGAGCTGCTGGGCCCGCTGCGAACCCGCCTTCGTTTCAACGGCCTGGCTCTGCCCGCCGCTGCAGACGCTGCTGGACCTGCGCTGGCAGATCGGCGTGCGCGGGCCGGCGCATACCGTGGCCAAGATGCTCGCCCCGGTGGCCGGCGTCCCGGCCTTGCGGGTGGTCAACCACACCCACCCCGAGTTCGGCGCGCTGATGCGGTCCTGGGCCGAACGCGATGGCGTCGATGCCCTGCTGCTGCGGGGTCTGGAAGGCGAGCCCGTCGCCGACCCGCGCCGGCAAGGCGAACTCGTGCTGTTGCTCGGCGGCCGTGCTGTTGCCGATCTGACCGTGGCGGCTGAAGACGCCGTCCCTGGCGCTGGCCTGGAGTTGCCGCTGCTTGAAAACGCTGCGGGTCCCGATCCCCAACCCAGCGCGCGCTGGACCCGCGACGTCCTGGCCGGCCACCGCCCATTGCCTCGGCCGATGGCCCGCCAGGTACAGGCCCTGGCTGCCGCCATGACGCGGCTGCGCACGACGATGCCCACCGCGTCCGGCAACGGGCGCTCACTGCAAACCGCATGAACGCGCGACCAGACACCACCCGCAAAGGCCACTGCGCCCTTGTCGGCGCGGGTCCGGGCGACCCGGAATGGTTGACGCTGAAGGCGGTGCGACTGTTGCAGCAGGCCACGCTGCTGCTGGTCGACGATCTGGTGGGCGACGCCATCGTCGCACTCGCCCTTCAAGGTCGCCCGACCGGCTCGCCAACGCCACGGGTGGTCAATGTCGGCAAGCGCGGCGGCTGCCGCAGCACGCCGCAAGCCTTCATCGAGCGGCTGATGGTGGCTGAAGCACTGGCCGGCGAGCGTGTCGTGCGCGTCAAGGGCGGCGACCCGTTCGTCTTCGGACGTGGGGGCGAGGAGGTGCAGGCCTTGCGCCGCCACGGCATCGCGGTCGATGTGGCGCATGGCATCACTTCCGGACTGGCGGCGGCGTCGGCGCTCGGCGTGCCCTGGACGCATCGCGACCACGCCCATGGCACGATCATCGTCACCGGCCATGCCCGCGACGACGGTCGACCGGCCGGCGGCCCGGCCTCGGGCCCGGACTGGCCGACCCTGGGTGCCGCAGCGGCCACGGGCCTGACACTGGTGGTCTACATGGGCATGGCCGCCCTGGACGGCATTGCCGCCGGTCTGGCCTTGACGCTGCCGGGCGACACTCCGGCTGCAGCGGTGATGAATGCCGGTCGGACCGACGCGCGGGCCGTGATCGCGACGCTGGCCACGCTGGTCTCTGCCGTCCGCGAGGCCGGGCTGGCCAGTCCGGCCATCCTCATCATCGGCTCCGTACTGCGTGAAGCCGATCAGAACGCCGTGCGCGAACTTGCCTTGGGCTATACTCGCGGGCTTTGCCAAGAGGGCTTGGCCAGCCCTCCACCCCAAGAGACAGGCACCCGAGCTGCCCGCAGCCACCGAAGCGCCACCCTGCAATCCCGTCCACCCACCGGCCGCACCACCGCAAGATCCGCATGACCACCATCCGCGTCAAAGAAAACGAGCCGTTCGACGTCGCCCTGCGCCGCTTCAAGCGCGCCATCGAGAAGATCGGCCTGCTGACCGAGCTGCGCGCCCACGAGTTCTACGAAAAGCCGACGTCCGAGCGCAAGCGCAAGAAGGCGGCCGCCGTGAAGCGCCACTTCAAGCGCGTGCGCAGCATGCAGCTGCCCAAGAAGATGTACTGATGCCGCTGCCGGCACCCGCCGGCGCCGGTATCGATACCGAGCCAAGCCCGCGCGGAACGTCCGTGGCGGGCTTGTCTCGTTGGACAATCTCGAAGAGCCCACCGACATGAGCACGCTGAAGGACCGCATCCAGGACGACATGAAGGCCGCCATGCGCGCCAAGGACGCCG
>JAJTGU010000244.1 GCA_021297985.1 Rubrivivax sp. | reverse complement strand
CTTGGCCATGACGATGCGAGTCTCACTGGGCCGGGTCGCGACGACGCCACCGGATGGCGTCGATCGCCGCCAGCAGCTCAGGAGACAGCGGGGTGTCCCAGGCGGCCAGGTTCTCGTCGAGCTGGGCGAGCGAGGTCACGCCGATCAGCGTGCTGGCCACACGCCAATTGCGGTAGCAGAAGGCCAGCGCCATGCGGGTTGGCGTGAGGCCGTGTTCGCGTGCCAGGGCGTTGTATTCGCGCGCAGCGGCCAAGGTGTCCTCACGTGCCCAGCGCTGCTGGCGCATGCTGGCAAAACGCGACAGCCGGCCGAGCTCGGGCTGTTTCTCGTCAAAGCCGTGGCGGTCGTACTTGCCCGTGAGCGTGCCGAAGCCCAGTGGCGAATAGGCCAGCAGCGACACCCCGCCGTGGTGCAAGGCTTCGTCCAGCCCGTTGTCGACGGCACGGTTGACCAGCGCATACGGGTTCTGCACGCTGGCCACGCGCGGCAGGCCGTGCTGCTCGGCGATCCGGAGGAACTCCATCAAGCCCCAGGGCGACTCGTTCGACAGGCCGATGGCGCGGACCTTGCCGGCCCGGACCAGGCCCGCCAGGGCCTCGAGCTGGACCTGAATCGTCGTCGAGACGCGGTCCTTGGCCGGGTCAAGGTAGATGCCGCCGAAGATCGCCGCGTTGCGGTTGGGCCAGTGGATCTGGTACAGGTCGATGACGTCGGTCTGCAGCCGCTTCAGGCTGCCGTCGCAGGCGGCGACGATCTGCTGCGGCGTCAGGTCGGCGCTGCCGGAATGCAGCCAGGGCATCCCACGCGACGGACCCGCACACTTGGTGGCCAGCACCACCCGCTGGCGCACGCCCGGGCGGCTGGCGAACCATTCGCCGATGATCGTCTCGGTCGCGCCGCAGGTTTCGGCGCGGGCCGGCACGGCGTACATCTCGGCGGTGTCGATGAAGTCGACGCCGCGCTCCAGCGCATGGTCGAGGATGCCGTGCGCGTCTTCGCGGCCGACCTGCTCGCCAAAGGTCATCGTGCCCAGGCCGATGCGGCTCACATGCAGGCCGCTGCGGCCGAGCGGGACGGTCGATGTCAGTCGAGGCAGGGACACGGGAAGCTCGCGGTCGTGAATTCGGCCGCGCAGTTTGCCCTAAGGCCCGGCGGCTGGAGCGTGCTGCAGGCGGTCCGGTCAAGTTGACGCGCGATCAGCCGAAACCCAGCCATGTCCTTCGTCCCGCTCGCCCACGTCCGCCGGCATGTCGTGCTTGCCGAACCCCTGCCGTTCGATGTGCTCGATGCACAGCAGCGGCTGTTGCTGGCCCGCGGCTTCCAGATGCGCGATCAGGCGCAGATGGATGCCCTGATCCAGCGTGGCGCGCTGGTGTCCCTGCACGCCGTCCAGGCCTTGCAGACCGCGGATGCCAGGACGCCGGAGCCCGTGCTGGCGCGCGAAGGTGGGCTGGATCTCGACCGCGAGGCCATCCTGGCGCTGCCCCGTGCCGCATTGCCCGGGCTGTGGAAGGAGTGCCTGGCGGGCGTCGCGACAGCGTTGCAGACCGCGCCCGGCGCCGGCCTCAGAGACGCCCTCGAACAGTGCAGCGCACCGGTGCTGGCACTTGTCGAACGCGACCCGGATCTGGCGATCTTCCAGGTGCTGGCACGCGCCGGCGGCGCCGATGCCGACTATGGTGCGCGGCGCTCGCTGCAGTCGGCGATCGCCTGCTCGCTCGTCGCCCAGCGGCTGCACTGGAGCCCCAGCGAAACCGAAAAGGCCTTCAAGGTCGGCCTGAGCTGCAATCTGTCGATGCTGGTCCTGCAAGGCGAGCTTTCGCACCAGAGCTCGCCGCCGACGCCCGAGCAACGGCATGAGCTGAACACCCATCCGATGCGCAGCGTCCAGCTGCTCCAGCAGGCTGGCGTCCGCGACCCGGAGTGGCTGCAGGCCGTGCTCGACCACCACGAATCTGAAGACGGCACGGGCTACCCCAGCGGCCGTCGCGACCCGGGCGACCTGGCGTCGCTGGCCCGTCGAGCCGACATCTACACCGCCAAGCTTTCGGCGCGCAGCACCCGTGTGGCGATGGCCGCCGACCTGGCCGGCCGTGCGATGTTCATGGCCGATCCCGGTCACCCCATGACGGCTGCGCTGGTCAAGGAATTCGGCATCTACCCGCCGGGCTGCATGGTGCGCATGGCCAATGGCGCCGTGGGCGTGGTCGTCGAGCGAGGCGACAGCATCTCCAGCCCCATCATCGCCCTGCTCACCAACGGCAGCGGGAAGGTTCTCACCGTGCCGCAACGGGTGAGCAGCAGTTCGCCGGGCTTCAACATCGTGGCCATCGTCGGCGAAGGCGGCTCGCAGGCCACTGCAACCCGCCTGGATCGCCTGGCCTCGATGGTCTTCGCCTGAAGGCCCCGCCTCAGCGGCGGAAACGCTCCAATGCGGCGCCGCTGACACGGCAGATCCGCCAGTCGGGCAGCAGTTGTGCGCCCATGCCTTCGTAGAAGCCGATCGCGTCGGCGTTCCAGTCCAGCACGCTCCACTCGAAGCGTCCGCATCCACGCTGCACCGCCAGCGCGCCGAGATGCTCAAGCAGCGCCCGGCCCAGGCCGCTGCCGCGGTGCGCCGGCTGCACGTAGAGATCCTCGAGGTACAGCCCGGGCCGCGCCAGGAAGGTGCTGAAGTTGGTGAAGTACAGGGCGAACGCGACGACTGCCCCCTGCACCTCGGCGACCACCGCCTCCGCCGCCGGCCTGGGGCCAAACAGATGGGGCGCCAGCGCCTCGGGCGTGGCCTGGCACAGAGGGCTCAGCCTCTCGAAGTCGGCCAGTTCGTGGATCAGGCCGCAGATCGCCGGCAGATCGTGCGGGGTTGCCGGCCGCAGCGTGCGGGCGTTGGGGGTTGGGTCGTCGCTCATGCCGCGGATTGTTGTCGCGCCCGCGGCAGCGGCCCGGCCGACCCTGGCCTACAGTGGCAGGCATGACCGCCTACGCCGCACAACACGCCGCCCGCTCGCAGACCCTTGCGCTTCGCGGCCTGGCCAGCCATGCCCTGCAATGGGGTCCGGAGTCGTCGTCGTTGCCCCCGCTGGTGCTGCTGCACGGCTGGATGGACGTGGGGATGTCGTTCCAGTTCCTGGTCGACGCACTGGCCGCGGCCGAGGGCGGGCTGCAGCGCCGGGTCATCGCGCTGGACTGGCGCGGCTTCGGCCGGACGGAGTCGCCAAAGCCCACCGACAGCTACGCGTTCGCGGACTACCTGGGCGACCTCGACGCCTTGCTCGACAGGCTGGCTCCCGATCAGGCGGTCGACCTGCTCGGGCACAGCATGGGTGGCAATGTCGTGATGAGCTACGCCGGCGTGCGGCCCGAACGCATCCGGCGGCTGATCAACCTCGAAGGTTTCGGACTTCCGTTAACCCGGCCCGAGGCCGCGCCCAAGCGCCTGGCGCAGTGGCTGGACGAGCTGAAGACGCCGCAGCAGCTGCGCAGCTACACCAGCCTGGCTGCGGTCGCTGACCGGATGCGCCAGAACAACCCGCGCCTGTCGCAGGACAAGGCCGACTTCCTCGCTCCGCATTGGGCCGAGCGACGCGACGACGGCCGCTGGCACATCCTGGGGGATCCGGCGCACAAGCGGGTCAACCCGGTTCTCTATCGCGTGGAGGAGATCCTGGCCATCTGGAAGCGGATCACGGCGCCGCTGCTGTGGGTGGAAGGCGCCAACACCGACATGACCCAGTGGTGGGGTGACCGTTACCCACGAAGCGAATTCCTGTCCCGGCTGGCGGTCGTGCCGCAGGTCGAGCAGGTGATGCTGGCCGACTGCGGCCACATGCTGCACCACGACCAGCCCGAGGCGCTGGCGGCGGCCCTGGCAGGCTTTCTCGCGAAGGCCTGATCGCCGGCCCCAAGGGGGCATGGCCGGCCATGGGAAAATCCGCGCCCATGGACATCGAACACATCAACTCGATCGGCGCGCTGCTCGCCGACCTGAGCACCCGGACCCAGCAGCTCCGGGGGTATCTTTGACTACGACCGCAAGTCGCTGCGGCTGAACGAGGTCAACGCCGCGCTGGAAAACCCCGCCGTCTGGAACGAACCCAAACGCGCGCAGGAACTCGGCAAGGAAAAGAAGTCGCTCGAAACCGTGGTCCAGACCATCGACCACCTGCAGAGCAACCTGGCCGACAACGGTGAGCTGTACGAGATGAGCAAGGCCGACGAGGACTTCGACGGCCTGAAGGCCATCGAGGACGAGGCCCATGCGCTGCGCGCCACCGTCGAGCAGCTCGAGTTCCGGCGCATGTTCAGCAACCCGGCCGACCCGCTGAACTGCTTCGTCGACATCCAGGCCGGTGCCGGCGGCACCGAGGCCATGGACTGGGCCAGCATGCTGCTGCGTCAATACCTCAAGTACTGCGAGCGCAAGGGCTTCAAGACCGAGGTGCTCGAGGAGACCGAAGGCGACGTCGCCGGCATCCGCAGCGCGACGATCAAGGTCGAGGGCGAGTACGCCTTCGGCCAGTTGCGCAGCGAAACCGGAGTCCACCGCCTGGTGCGCAAGAGCCCGTTCGACTCCTCCGGCGGCCGGCACACCAGCTTCGCCTCGCTGTTTGTCTACCCCGAAGTCGACGACTCGATCGAGATCGAGATCAACCCCGCCGACGTGCGCACCGACACCTTCCGCGCCAGCGGTGCAGGCGGCCAGCACATCAACAAAACCGACTCGGCGGTGCGTTTGACGCACATTCCCACGGGCATCGTCGTGCAGTGCCAGGATGGCCGT
>JAJTGU010000270.1 GCA_021297985.1 Rubrivivax sp. | reverse complement strand
GTTATTGCCGCGCACGGCCCGTATGCGGTTGAGTTCGTCGAAGTCGGTGTGCATGGTGACGTAGGGCACCGACTGCCGGTTCTCCTGCCAGCCGTTGACGCAGTACGGGTTGAAGGCATCAAAGTCGTCTGCGCACGGGACAGCCCAGGTCTCGATGCGTGTCACGTCGGTTCGGACGATGTTGCTGGCAGCATCACGGCCGACCTGAACCATGTTCTCGAGCGGAGCCGTGTAGACGCTTCCGTCGGGTCGCCAGATCTGGTTCGGATACGACTCGACCGAATGGCTACGGAGAAACCGCCCGGCAGAATCGTAGGTAAAGCGGGTCAGCGGCGAGCCCTGGCTCTGCGCCTCCGAAATCTGACCGTGGCCGTCATAGGCCACCCATTGGCCGATCCCATCGACGGTCGTTGCGATCATCCGGCTTCGCGCGTCGTAGACGAAGGTCTGGACCAGGCCGTTTGCGTCGACCACCGTCCGCGCCAAGCCTGACCCCGAATGATCGGAGTAGCTTGTCGTGCCCACCGATGAACTCGATGACACCGCAAGGCCCGCAGCGTTGAAGTCTGACCAAACCGCGTCACCGGTCCCGGGGAGCGGGCCATCCACCACGATACGACTGGGAAAGTTGTTGCCGTGGCCGAACTGGTAACTGTAGGTCGTGACCTTGGCGACTGCATCGCCTATTCCGGGCTTGAGATTGCGTACCGAAACCGATTGAAGCCGTCCGTGCCCGGGGTGGTAGGTGTAGACCGTTTCGCTCGCGGGTGTGATGACCGTGCGGAGCCGCAGTGGCCGCTGATCCCAGGTGTACGTTGTCAGGAAGGGCGATGTCGTGCCTTCGCCTTGCAGCATGCTGATGACGTTGCGATCCTCGTCGAACGTCAACAGCACTTTGTAGCCGTCCGCGTCGATGTGCCGCTCCTGATTCGGCGCCGGTCGCTCGATCACAGCGTTGGTGGCCGTCGGGCAATGCGTTGCCGGCAGCCCATCGACTCGCTGCTCTTCGCCGGCGAGCGAGTAGGTGTAGATGGTTCGTTTGCCCAGTGGGTTGTCGACGTAGGTGTAGGTGCCGCTGGCCGTCTCCGCATAGTTGAACGTGTACCGCTCGGCGCCCCATGCGTGCTCCGACGTTCGGGCGCGCCCCAGTCCGTCGTAGGTAAAGGTCGAGTAGCGGACGCCGTCAACCTCTTTGCCAAGGTAGTTCAGTTCCTGGTCGGCCAGGTAGCCAACGACCGTGCTCACCGGTGCCCCGCCTATGGAACGCGGCGTGGCGGGGTAGGTCACGGTGCGGAGGTGTCCCCAACGATTGGTGAGCGGCGCGTACTCGTAGACGTACACACCCCCGTCTGGCGCCGTGACCGTGCGCACGACCGGTTTGCCAAAACGCGTATCCCACACGAACTGGATCACCTGCTGGCCACCCGTGCGAATGATCGAGCGCAGTGTCGGGTTCGGCGTCCTCACGTCGACAATTCGAGCTGGGTCGGCATAGTCGAAGGCCCAGCCGACCGAGTGCGGATTGAACAGGCTGAGCAGGCTGCCGTTCTGGTGGTAGGTCTCCACCATCCCGCTGGACGACACCACGCGCAGCGTTTGCGTGCCGGGGATGCGCTCGACAAAGTTGGAGTTCTTGTTGCCCGTTGGCAACTGCCAGCGTCCCGTGCTCGTGTCGCGCTGGAACACCAGATTCGAACCATCGGCGCGCCAGATCCGTACTGTGCCGGGCTCGCCCTGGACCGCTGCACCTTCCATCACCAGCCGCTGATCGGCCACGGTGACCCACTTCGGTCCGAACATGCCGACCATGCCAGTGCTGTTGTTCCAAGTGCGGGCCAGGACAAGCCCCATCTCGCCCGCAGCGCCGAAGTCGACCTCCGTCTCGATCTTGTTGCCCGTCTGCACGACAACCGGGTTTCCGCACTTCACACCATCCGTCTTCGCGTCCTTGCCGGACTCCGGGTCCGGCGCCTTCCGCGGCTGTTCCGGTGCGCCTTGAGCAAGCCCGGAAGGTCCAAGAAGGCGCCCGCTGAAGTCTTCAATCGCGGGAAGGAGGCCGAGGTAGTCACTCAGGCGGGAATGGCCAAAGCTGAAGCCAGCTCCTGGCACGAAGGAATAGCCCGAGCCCCCAGCCCGCAAGATTGAGCCGCCGGTCGGCAGATAACTGGCACGATGAAGGATGTGTTCATATCTCTGGGCGTCATCTCCGCGTGGTGGCGGGAATGTGATCAATGAGGTTTCCACGCCATTCGCGGGAATGCCCGGCCCAATTTGCGTCCCGGGAGGGTACACGCGGCCCTTCCAGACGACCGGTTCGGAACCCTGGGCATACGATGGCATTGTTATCTGCCAAATCGTCAGCGTTGTCGCAAGCATGTGTGGGCCTGCGATGACTCCCAATAGGACACCCAACCAACCGCCCCGTCGACGCGCGATGCCACTGCCTTCATTTCCTATCTCCCTTACTTATCTCGGCTCGATTTCACACCTCGCCGAAGTAATGCGCCAATAGGGGCTAACTCGCAAGTTATCACTAGTCGAGTGGATTTCCGTCTGAGGCGCCTTCGACGCAGCAGCCGCTATCGTTGCCCTTCGTTCCTCCAGCCACCACGGACCATGCCCAAGACGCTGCTCTTCATTGCCGACCCCCTGGAGTCCTTCAAGACCCACAAGGACAGCACCTTCACGATGATGCGCGAGGCGGCGCGCCGGGGGCATCGACTGCTGGCCTGCGAGCCGCGGCAGATGCACTGGCAGCGTGGCGGGCCGGTCCGTGCCGCGGTGCGCGAGATCGTGCTGACCGGGCGCAGCGGCTACGGGGTGCACGACTGGTTCGAGACCGTCACCGAGCGAACGATGCCGCTGCACGAGGCCGATGCCGTGCTGATGCGCAAGGACCCGCCGTTCGACAGCGAGTTCTTCTACGCCACCCACCTGCTGAGCCAGGCCGAGCGTGAAGGTGCGCGGGTCTTCAACAAGCCGTCGGCCTTGCGCGAACACCCGGAGAAGCTCGCGATCCTGGAGTTCCCGCAGTTCATCGGGCCGACCCTGGTGACCCGCAGCGCGGCCGATGTGCGCGCCTTCCATGCCGAACACCGCGACATCATCTGCAAGCCGCTGGACGGCATGGGCGGGATGGGCATCTTCCGCGTCGGCGCCGACGGCATGAACCTGGGCGCCATCGTCGAGACATTGAACCGCGACGGCGCGACGACGCTGATGGTGCAGAAGTACCTGCCCGCCATCCGCGACGGCGACAAGCGCGTGCTCGTGATCGGCGGCGTGCCGGTGCCGTTTTCGCTGGCCCGCATCCCGCAGGGCGGCGAGGTGCGCGGCAACCTGGCCGCCGGTGGCAAGGGCGTGGCCCGGCCGCTGACCGAGCGCGACCGCGAGATCGCCGGCACGCTGGGGCCGATCCTGGCGGCGCGCGGGCTGCTGCTCGTGGGGCTGGACGTGATCGGCGACTCGCTGACCGAGATCAACGTCACCAGCCCGACCTGCTTTCGCGAGATCCTCGACCAGACCGGTTGCGACGTGCCGGCGCTGTTTGTCGACGCGCTCGAAGCCGCGCTCGCGTCATGAGTGCGCTCCAGGACTGGCTGGCCCGTGGGGCCGGCTTCGACTGCGAGTACGGTGGCGGCCTGAGCAACCACCTGCCGATGGTGCTGTGGGCGCTGCACAGGCTCGGCGCCGACGAGGCCCGGATCGACAGCTTCGCCCGCGGCTACAGCACGCGCCTGGCACCGGCACCGGCGACGCAGCGCTGGCCGGCCGGCGACCCCTGGCAGGCCCGCCTGGGTGACCGGGCCGCATGGCCGGCCTATCGCTCGTTGTTCGTGGACTGGCTGAAGGCCGAGTACGCCGGCGACGTGCTGGCCCAGGTGCTGCCGGTGCTGATGCAGGGTGTGGGCGCGGCGGCCTTCCACGGCGTGATCCGCACCGCCTACGCCGTGCAGTCGGCGCACCGGCAGGAACTGGCCGACGCCCTGGCCTACTGGGCCTGCCGTTGGCTGCCGCTGGGCCCCTGCGAAGCACCTGCCGGCACCGAGCCCGATCCCGCCCGGCTGCTGCCGGCCTTGGCGGTACCGAAGGAGGAACACGACCTGATCTTCCAGGCCATGACCGCTGCCGCGCAGTTGCCGGGCTTCGATGCCACCGTGGCCCGGCTCGCGATCGACGAGCGCACGCTGACACGCCTGGCGACGCTCGCCGCCGAGGTGCACGCGGCCAGCGGCGGCAACTTCGTCGTGCTGCATCTGCTGACCAGCGCCCACGCGGTGCGCGAACTGCTGCCATTCGTCGACGGACCCGAGGCTCAACGAGCCGCGGTCGCCGACTACTGGCGGGCCTACGCCGCAGCGGCGGCCGCCAGTGGCGCCCGGCCACGGCCGGAGCCCGCGCTGCGCCCTTGGCCGGACATCGTCGCCCATGCGATCGCCAGCGACGACGACCATGTCATCAAGCTGGTGCACAGCGCACAGGAACAGCACCGCCTGCTGGGCGGCCCCGCCTGGCAAGCGGCGGCGTCCGCGGTCATGGGCTGACCCCGCGCTCACCCTGTTGGGGGATGTGGTTGTCGCTGGACCGACACACTCGGCCCGGCTCGCTGACCAAGAATCCGCCGCGCTGCGTGACGTGGTGTTGCGTGGTGTGACGCGAGGTGCCACGCACCCGCGCCAGAGCCCATCCAGATTCAGGGAGTTTCATGTCCAAGATCCATTTCGTGGCCGCAGCGGCCCTTCTCGCCCTCGTCGGCACGGCACAGGCCCAAGGCGCAAAGACCGACGGTGGCTACTTCTCCGTCGGCGGTGGCCGTTCGAGCTTCGACATCGACTGCACGGGCACCACCGCCTGTGACAAGTCCGGCAGCGCCGTCCGCGTCTCCGGCGGCTATCGCAAGGGCGGTTTCGGCTACGAGGCGGTGATCCTGCGCTTCGGCACGACCAAGGCCACCGTTCCCGTGGCCGGCTTCGGCAACGTGGTCGCCGAGCTCAAGACCGAGATGGTCGGCGGCGGCGTTGCGCTGATGGCGCCGTTTTCCAACAACCTCGAAGGCATGGTTCGCCTGGGCGTGGCGAGCGTGAAGACCTCGGGCGGCGGCAGCGTCAACAACGTCCGCGTCGACATCGGTTCGGAACGCAAGGCCAAGCTCTATGCCGGCCTGGGCATCAGCTATGCCTTCACCCCGACCGTCAACGTGCAGGCCAACTGGGACAGCACCCAGGCCACGTTCGCCGGCGACGACGGCAACGTCAGCGCGTTCACGGTCAGCGTCGGCTTCAAGTTCTGATCGGCCGCCCCGGGTGGGCACCCGGCCCACCCGAGCCCGGGCCACGACAATTCGCGCATGGCCCTGCTCACCCTTGCCAACGCGCACCTCGCGTTTGGCCACGTCCCGCTGCTCGACGGCGCCGCGCTCTCGCTGGAAACCGGCGAACGCCTGGCGCTGATCGGGCGCAATGGCAGCGGCAAGTCCAGCCTGCTCAAGATCCTGGCCGGGCTCGACAAGCCCGACGACGGCCAGATCCAGTTCGCCTCCGGGCTGCGCCGGGTCTACGTCGCGCAGGAGCCGCAGTTCACCGCCGGCCAGAGCGTCTTCGATGCCGTGTCCGAAGGTGTCGCCGAGGCGCGCGAGCTGCGGGACCGCTTCGAGCGCCATGCCGCCGAGGACGACCTCGACGCGCTCCAGACCCGGCTCGAGGCCCTGGACGGCTGGACCTGGGAGCAGCGGGTCGAGCAGGCGCTGCAACGCCTGCGCCTGGATGGCTCACGCGCGGTGGCCGAGCTGTCGGGCGGCACGCAGAAGCGGGTCGCGTTGGCCCGCGCGCTGGTCGCCGCGCCGGACCTGCTGCTGCTCGACGAGCCGACCAACCACCTCGACATCGCGGCGATCGAATGGCTGCAGGAACTGCTCGTCGCCAACGCCCAGCGGCAGAAGGCCACGGCGCTGATGTTCGTGTCGCACGACCGGGCGTTCATCGACGCGGTCGCGACGCGCATCGTCGAGCTCGACCGCGGCGTGCTGCGCAGCTACCCCGGCCAGCTCGCGGCCTACGAGTCGACCAAGGCCCGCGAGCTCGAGAACGAGGCCCTGGCCTCGGCCCGGGCCGACAAGCTGCTGGCGCAGGAGGAGGTCTGGGTACGCCAGGGCGTCGAGGCGCGGCGCACGCGCAGCGTCGGACGCGTCGGTCGCCTGCAGAAGCTGCGCGCCGAACGCCAGGCACGGCGCGAGGTGCTGGGCCAGGTGCGGCTGGAGCTCGATGCCGGGCTGCCGCCCGGCAAGATCGTGGCCGAGCTGGCCGGCGTGAGCCATCGCTACACCCCACACAGCCCGCCACTGATCGACGGCTTCAGCGCGACGCTGCTGCGCGGCGACAAGGTCGGCCTGATCGGGCCCAACGGCTGCGGCAAGACGACGCTGCTGAAGCTGATCCTGGGTGAGCTCGCCCCCAGCGGCGGCACGGTGCGCCAGGGCAGCCGGCTGCAGGTCGCGTACTTCGACCAGCTGCGTGAAGGGCTCGACCTCGAAGCCACACTGGCCGACACCATCAGCCCGGGCAGCGAGTGGGTCGAGTTCGGCGGCCAGCGCAAGCATGTGATGAGCTACCTCGGAGACTTCCTGTTCGCGCCGCAGCGGGCCAACTCGCCGGTACGCACCTTGTCCGGTGGCGAGCGCAACCGGCTGCTGCTGGCACGGCTGTTTGCGTTGCCGGCCAACGTGCTGGTGCTCGACGAGCCGACCAACGACCTGGACATCGACACGCTGGAGCTGCTCGAGGAGCTGCTCCAGTCCTACACCGGCACGCTGTTCCTGGTCAGCCACGACCGGCGATTCCTCGACAACGTCGTCACCAGCACCATCGCCTGGGAGGGCGACCCGGCCTATGGCGGCCGCCCTGGACTGTGGCGTGAATACGAAGGCGGCTACGAGGACTGGCGCGTGCAGCGCGAGCGCGGTCGCGTCGCGGCCGAGGCCCTCGCGCAGCCGGCGCCCGCCGCCGCCGTGAAGCCGGCCGCGCGCAGCGGCGCCAAGCTGAGCTTCAAGGAGCAGCGCGAGCTCGACGGCCTGCCGGCGCAGATCGAGGCCCTCGAGGCCGAACAGGCGCAGATCGCCGAACGCCTTGCCAGCCCCGAGCTGTACACCCGCGAGCCGCAGGCCGTGCCGGCCTTGCAGGCGCGCCATGCCCAGATCGACGAGGCCCTGCTGATGGCAATGGAGCGCTGGGAGGCGCTGGCCGCACGGGCCTGATGCGCTGGCACGGCGACGCGCCTCGGAGTCGCAGCCTCGACGGGGTCAGTGCTTCTGCCCGCCGTCCCACATGTCGTTGGTCGCCGCAGGGTGCGACCGGCTGAGCACCAGGGCCGCCTGCAGGTACAGCCCGTTCAGCAGCCGCGATGCACTCTCGTGATCGAAGCCGGGCCAGCTGGCCACGTCCCGCAGGTTGGCGGTCTGCTTGCGCAGTCGCTGCACGGCCCTTGACGCGTGGCCCGACACCTCCAGGGTGCCGAGATCGGCGCCCGGGGCGATGCGGTAGGCCATGGTGCCGGCGATCTCCGGCAGCAGCGACGTGCGGCTGCCCCGCAAGGCCAGCTCCCAGAGCAAGGGGCCGAGCGCCGCCAACTCGTGGGCCGGTGCGACCGCGGTCGTGTCGGCGGGGGGCGGGTCGCTGGCCAGCAGGGGCTTGACCCCTGGTGCTGCCAGTTGCAGGCGCGCCGGCTCGACGTTCATCACGTGCCAGGTCACCAGCGGTCCGGCGAGCAAACGGGACATCGGCAGCGGCGTGTGAACCAGGCGCTCGATCGCAAACACCGTCAGCGGCAGGACCTGGTCGTCGAGCTTGACGTGCAGCAGCAGGTTGCGGCCATGGCGAACCGCTGCCGCCAGCACCTCGAGGGCGTCGATCGCCCGCCGGCCGGTTTCGAAGCGGCGCAGGTCCTCCAGCACCGAGGGGTTCAGCGAGGTCAGGCGCGTGGTCGAGTCTTCGCCCCGCGCCGTGTCGGCCACGGTGCGCTGGAAGTCGCTGACCGGCCGCAGCGGGGGCTTGCTGCGCGAGACGGCCTTGGATGACGAGGAGCGGAAGATCGGCACGGTTTGTCAGTCGGTTCGTGACCATGCGGCTGCGCGCCAAAGCTGAACGGCGCTGGGACCGAGAGTGAACACGGACTCAGGAGCGAAGCGCGCATTGCAACCGCCGGGCGTGACGAAGCTGCCCGGGGCAATGTTTCAACTGTGTCCGCATGTTGCTTCGCCACCCCGCAAACAGGTGGCCGGCGGGTCTTCAGGCCTGTCAGCGCTCGCGCAGCGCCACCAGCCGTTGCCAGAAGCGGGGCTCCTGGGCCGTCGCGAAGTTGATGCGCATCAGCGTCCCGGTGGTTGGGCGGGCATGGAACAAGGTGCCCGGCGCGCACAGCCAGCCTTCGGCCAGCAGCGCTTGCGCCAGCCGTTCGGTGTCGGTACCGGTGTCGATCCAGCCGAAGAGCCCCTGGGGCGGCGTGACGAACTCGCAGCCCGCGTCGCGCACCAGGCGCAGGCAGCGCTGGCGCGCGCTGGCCAGCCGGGCACCCAGCCGGTCGGTGTGGCGACGCAGGCTGCCTTGGACCAGCGCATGGCCGATCGCCCGCTCGAAGGTTGCCGGCGTGGTCAACCCCGACAGCAGCTTGGTGTCGATGAACCGCTGCGCCAGCGCCGGCGGTGCTGCGATGAAGCCGACCCGCCACTGCGGCGCCAGCACCTTGGAGAACCCGCTGACGTAGACCGTGCGCCGGCGCAACGCGTCCAGCGGCGCCAGCCGCGTGGCGCCCGGTGGCGCGAACCAGGCGTAGGTGTCGTCGTCGACGACCGTCAGGTCCAGCGCCTCGGCCAGCGTGAGCACCTGGTGTGCGGTGGCGGCGCTGAAGCTGCCGCCGGTCGGGTTGTGCAGCACCGACATCGTGACGTAGACCTTGGGCCGGTGCGCCGCCGCGAGCTGCGCCAGGCGATCCAGGTCCGGGCCCTCGGCGCCGCGTGGCACCGGCAGCACCACCACCCCAAGCCGCGCCAGCCGCGCGAACTCGATCGCCCACCCGGGTTCGTCCACCAGTACGGCGTCGCCCGGCGCGAGCAGGGTTCGCGCCACGATGTCCAGGCCCTGGGTGGCGCCCTGGGTGGTCACGATCTGCTCCGGCGCTGCCGGAATGCCGAGCTCGGCCAGGTGCGACACCAGGGCCTGCCGCAGGAAAGGATCGCCGGCCGGGTCGCCATAGTGAAGCCAGGCCTCGGCGGCGGCCGGGTCGCTGCTGGCCTTGCGCAGCAGGCGCTGCAACAGGCCCGCGTCGAGCCAGTTCGCCGGCAGCGTGCCGACCCCCGGCCCGCCACTGCCGCGCTGACGCGCCGGGTGGAACATGCTGCGGATCAGCGCCGTCGCGTCAACTGGGGCCGGGCCGGCAGGCTCGATTGCGGCGCCGGCGGCCACTTGCGAGGTGCCGTCGACGACGCCGTCCACCGAGCGGGCGCCGATCGGCTCGCGCACGAAGAATCCGCGCTGCGGCCTGGCCTGCACCAGGCCGCGTGCCTGCAGCAGGTCGTAGGCCGCCACGACCGTGCTCGGGCTCAAGCGCTCGCGCGCGGCGCAGTCGCGGACCGATGGCAGTCGGGCGCCCGGGCCCAGCTCACGCGAGCTGATGCGCTCAGCCAGGCGCAATGCCAGGGCCTCGGCGCGGGTGGCCGGAGCGCCAAAGGCGCCCGATGGGATCGCCCCGGATGGCAGCGCCTGTGTGGTCGACATGATCGGTACAGAGGACTCAACTGTGTGGTCAAGTGTATGGTCGCTGTGTTGACCCTGAGCGATAGACTGGTCGACCCTTCCTTGCCCTGCCCGACGTCGCTCCATGCCCACCGCCGAACTGCTGGCCCTGTTGCTGCTGGGCGCCGCGATGAGCTTCACGCCGGGCCCCAACACCACGCTGGCGGCGGCATTGGCCGCCAACCGCGGGCTGCGGGCGGCGATGGCCTTTGTCTGCGCGGTACCTGTCGGCTGGGGGATGTTGCTGTTGATCTCCAGCCTGGGCGTCGGGGCCCTGGTGCAGGCCTGGCCGGCAGCGCGCTGGGCGCTCAAGATCGCCGGCCTCGGACTGCTGCTGTGGCTGGCACTGCAGCTCTGGCGCGCCGGCGGCACGCTGCGCGAGGCACGCGAGCTCGAGATCGGATTCAGCCAGGGCGTTCTGCTCCAGTTCGTCAACATCAAGGCCTGGACCCTGGCCTTCATGGTCAGCGCCGGCTGGCTGTCGACACAGGGCCAGTGGGCCCAGCGCATCGCCGTCGTGCTGCCCGTGATGATGGCGTTCGCCCTGGCCAGCAACCTGGCCTATGCCTTGCTCGGCGCGGCATTGCGCGGCTGGCTCGCCGGAGGCCCGCACCCGGGGCAGCGCCTGCGGGTGTTCAACCGCGTGCTGGCACTGGTGCTGGCCGGTACCGCGCTGTGGATGCTGACGCTGTGAAGGCCGCCCCCAACGACGCCCTGCGTGGGCTCGCGCTGGGTCTGCTTGGCGTCACGATCTTCGCGATGACGCTGCCGATGACGCGCCTGGCGGTCGGCGACACCATCGCACCGCAGCTGTCGCCGGCCTTCGTCACCGCAGGCCGTGCCGCGGTGGCCGGCCTGCTGTCCATCGGCTACCTGCTGGCGGTGCGGGCGGCCTGGCCGGGGCGGCAGCACCTGCCGGCCCTGGTGGTCTGCGCACTCGGGACGGTGCTCGGGTTCCCGCTCTTCCTGGCGCTCGCACTGCGCCAGGTCGATGCCATGCACGCAGCCGTGATCACCGGCATCCTGCCGCTGGGCACCGCCATCGTCGGCGCCTGGTGGCTGGGCCAGAAGCCATCAGCCGGGTTCTGGGCCTGCGCCGTGCTGGGCTGTGCGCTGGTGCTGGCGTTTGCGCTGATCCAGGGCGAAGGCCGATTCGTGCCGGCCGACGGTCTGCTGCTCGTGGCGCTGCTGTGCACCGCGGTCGGCTACGTCGCGGGGGCCCAGGTGTCGGCCGCGATCCCGGCGCAGCAGGCGATCTGCTGGGTGCTGGTGATCTCGCTGCCGTTCACGCTGCCGCTCGCGTTGTGGTGGCAGCCCGACCTTTCCGCCGGCACCCTCCGCGCCAGCGCCTGGTGGGGCTTCGCCTACGTGTCGCTGTTTTCGATGTGGCTGGGCTTCTTCGCCTGGTACCGCGGCCTGGTGCTGGGCGGCGTCGTGCGGGTCAGCCAGGTGCAGTTGCTGCAGCCCTTCCTGGCCCTGCTGTTTGCGGTGCCCGTGCTGGGCGAGCCGCTGGCGCCTTTGACGCTGGTGTTTGCACTGGCCGTGATGGCTGTGGTATTTGTCGGCCGGCGCATGCCGGTGCGGCGATGAACGATTCGACCCTCCGACATCCGCCAAGAACGGACACGCCCCGAAAGATCACGACGATGCACACCACCCACTGGACCCTGGCGCGCCGCGCCGCGCGGCTGAACCCGTCGACGATCCGCGAGATCCTCAAGCTCACCGAGCGGCCGGGCATCGTGTCGCTGGCCGGTGGCCTGCCGTCGGCGGACACCTTTCCGGTCGAGGCGATGCGTGCGGCCTGCGAGCGCGTGCTGGGCACCCAGGCGCGCGAGGCCCTGCAGTACGCCGCCAGCGAGGGCTATGCGCCGCTGCGCGAATGGGTCGCTCAGGAACTGCTCGAAACGCAGGGCATGCGCGTCGAGCCCAGCCAGGTGCTGATCACCACCGGCTCGCAGCAGGGCCTGGACCTGCTCGGCAAGGTGCTGATCGACCCCGGCTGCACGGTGGCGGTGGAATCGCCGACCTACCTCGGCGCGCTGCAGGCCTTTGCGCCGTTCGAGCCCGAGTTCCAGGCCATCGCGAGCGACGATGCCGGCCCGGTGCCCGACGCCCTGCGGGCCGCGGCCGGGGCGCGGCTGTTCTACCTGCTGCCGAACTTCCAGAACCCGAGCGGGCGCTGCCTGAGCGAGCCCCGGCGACGCGAGCTGCTCGCTGCCGCCAACGAGGCCCGGATCCCCATCGTCGAAGACAACCCCTACGGCGACCTCTGGTTCGACACGCCACCGCCCCCGACGCTCAGCGCGCTGGCCGCCGAGACCGGGGCGACCACGCTCTACCTGGGCTCGTTTTCCAAGGTCCTGGCGCCGGGGCTTCGCCTGGGCTACGTGGTGGCGCCGACGGCCCTGTACCCCAAGCTGCTGCAGGCCAAGCAGGCGGCCGATCTGCACACCCCGGGCTTCAACCAGCGGATCGTGCATGAGGTCGTCAAGTCGGGCTTCCTGCGCGAGCACGTGCCGACCATCCGGGCCCGCTACCGCGCCCAGCGTGACGCGATGGCGGCCTCGCTCGCCCGGCACCTTCCGCCGGGCTGCCGCTGGCAGTTGCCGGTCGGGGGCATGTTCTTCTGGATCGACTTGCCGGCCGGCCTGGATGCCACCGCGCTGCTGCCACGCGCGGTCGACGCCGGTGTCGCCTTCGTGCCCGGTGCGCCGTTCTTTGCCGAAGGCGCGCGGGCCGACTGCCTGCGGCTGAGTTTTGTCACCGTCCCGCCCGAGCGCATCGAAGTGGGTGTTGCGGCCCTGGGCCGCGTGCTCGCCGAAGCCTTGGCGCAGATTCCGAACTGAGGTCGCCATGCACCGCCGCTTTGCCCAGGTTGATGTCTTCACCGCCGTGCCCCTGTACGGCAACCCGCTCGCCGTCGTGCTCGACGGCAGCGGACTGGACGACGCCCAGATGGCCCGCCTCGCACGCTGGACCCAGCTGTCGGAGACCACGTTCCTGCTGCCTCCGACCCCGCAGGCGGCGGCGGCCGGCGCCGACTACCGCGTGCGCATCTTCTTTCCGCAAGGCGAGCTGCCGTTTGCCGGCCACCCCACGCTGGGCTCGTGCCATGCGTGGCTGGCTGCGGGCGGTCGACCGCAGTCGGCCGACGTCATCGTGCAGGAATGCGGGGTCGGGCTGGTGCGCATCCGCCGCTCGGCGATGGGGCGGCTGGCGTTTGCGGCGCCACCGCGCGTGCGCAGCGACGCGCTGGGCGAGGACCGCATCACGGCGCTGGCGGCGGCGGTGAACCTGCCGCGCGATGCGGTACTGGCTGGCGCCTGGTGCGACAACGGCCCGGGCTGGGAAGGCCTGCTGCTCGACAGCGCGGAGCGGGTTCTGGCCGCCCGGCCCGACGCCTCACGGCTGGCCGGCATCAAGCTTGGCCTGGTCGGAAGGCAGACCGCGGCCAGTGAAACGCAGTTCGAAGTCCGGGCGTTCTTCCCCGGGAACAACGGTGTCGCCGAAGACCCTGTGACCGGCAGCCTGAACGCCGCCCTGGCGCAATGGCTCGTCGGCGCCGGCATCGCACCCCACCGCTACGTGGCGGCCCAGGGGACGGCGATGGGCCGCGCCGGCCGCGTGCATGTCGACACCGAAGACGGGCAGATCTGGATCGGCGGCGACGTCGTGCCGGTGATCGACGGCAGCATCGCGCTCTGAGGCACAGTCGCTGACACGATGAGCACCGCCACCTTCGACCACCTCGTCGTCGCCTGCGCGACGCTGGACCAAGGCGTGCGCTGGTGCGAAGCCACACTCGGTGTCACGCCCGGTCCGGGCGGTCGGCACGCCGCGTTCGGCACCCACAACCGGCTCGTGCGTCTGGACAACGAGGACGCCTGGCCTTACGCCTTCCTGGAGCTGATCGCCATCGACCCCGAGGCCCCGCCACCGGGCCGGCTGCGCTGGTTCGACCTCGACAACCCATCGCTTCAGGCGCGTCTGCGCGACGACGGGCCGCAGCTCGTGCACTTCGTGGCCCGCTCGACGATGCTGGACATGCACCGCTGGGGCCTCATCACGGTCGGCCTGCAACCCGGCGACCCGGTGCGCGCCGGCCGCGACACGCCGCGCGGGCGGCTGGAGTGGCAGATCCTGGTCCGCGCCGATGGCATACCGCTGGCCGGTGGCGCGTTGCCGACGCTGATCCAGTGGCCCGCCGACCTGGCCACCGTGCACCCGGCGGCCCACTTGCCGGCCAGCGGCATCACCCTGACCCGGCTCACGCTGCGTGGCATGCCCGCCCGTGCCCGCGACGTGCTTCGCCTGCGTGGCGTGCAGCATGCCGACGACCCGGGCCCGGCGCTCACGGCCGATCTCTCCACGCCCCTGGGCCCCCTGACCTTGAAGAGCCCCACCTGACATGCAGGACCTGAGTCCCGACGAGATCGCCCGGGCCCAGGCCCTGGTGCGCGCCGCCCTGCCGCCGACGCCTCAGTACGCCTGGCCGCTTCTCGGCCAGCGCCTGGGCGCCACGGCCTGGGTCAAGCACGAGAACCACTTGCCCGTCGGCGCCTTCAAGGTCCGCGGCGGCCTGGTCTATGTCGACGCGCTCATGCGCCGCGAACCGACCTGCCCGGGGCTGGTGTCGGCCACGCGCGGCAACCATGGCCAGTCCATTGCGTTTGCCGCCCGTCGCCATGGCCTGCCGGTGACCATCGTCGTTCCCAGGGGCAACTCGGTCGAGAAGAACGCGGCGATGCAGGCTCTGGGCGCCGAACGGATCGAACACGGTGACGACTTCCAGGCCGCACGCGAGTTCGCGATCCAGCTGGCCACCGATCGCGGCCTGCACATGGTGCCGTCGTTCCACCGCGACCTGGTGTGCGGTGTGGCGACGTGTTGGCTGGAGTTCTTTGCCGCGGTCCAGCCGGACGTGGTGTTCGTGCCCGTCGGCATGGGGTCGGGCATTGCGGCCTGCGTCCTGGCTCGGCGCGCAGCCGGGCTCAGCCGCGAGCGCGTGCGGATCGTCGGCGTGGTGTCGGCACATGCCACGGCCTACCTCGATTCGTTCCGCAGCGGCCTCGTCACGGCCGCGCCGGTCAGTACCGTACTCGCCGACGGCATGGCCTGCCGCGTGCCCGACGCCGAGCCGCTGGCCCTGATGCGGGCCGAGGTCGACGACGTGATCGCCGTCACCGACGACGAGGTCGCCGCGGCGATGCGGGCCTTGTTCTCGGACACGCACAACGTGGCCGAAGGCGCAGGCGCAGCGTCGCTCGCCGGCGCCATGCAGCAGCAAGAGCGCTGGCGCGGCAAGACTGTCGGGTTGACGCTGTGCGGCGGCAATGTCGACCGCGACGTGTTCGCGCGCGTGCTCGCCGCCGCCTGAACCCAAACCCTCAAAGCCCATGCGCTCGACCGAAGAACTGTTCCGCGACGACGCCAACCTCTCCGAGTGCGGCGCCACCGTGCTGGCCATCGACACCATCGGCGAAGGCGACAACGCGCGCCGCGCCGTGCTGCTGGATCGCACGGTGTTCTACCCACAAGGCGGTGGCCAGGCGGGCGACAGCGGCGAGCTGGTCCTGGCCGACGGCCGGCGCATCGCCATCGCCGACACACGCAAGCACCCGCTGCATCCGGGTGTTGTGGCCCATCTCCCGATGCCGGAAGCCGATCTTTCAGCGCTGGCACCCGGTGTCGCGGTGACGGGGCGCATCGACGTCGCGCGCCGCCTCGCGCACCGGCGTTTCCACACGGCGACCCACCTGTTGTGTGCGCTGGTGCCGCACCCGGTGGACGGCTGCTCGATCACCGCCGGCTACGCGCGGCTGGACTTCCACATGACGGAGCCGCTGGACAAGGAGGCGATCACCGCCGGCATCGCCCGCCTGGTGGCTGCGGCGCACCCGGTGCGCCAGCGCTGGATCACCGAGGCCGAACTCGACGCCAACCCGGGCCTCGTGCGCAGCATGAGCGTGCAACCCCCACGCGGGCAAGGCCGGGTCCGCGTCCTCGAGATCGAGGGCGTGGACCTGCAGCCCTGCGGTGGCACGCACGTGGACAACACGGCCGAGATCGGCCGCGTCGTCGTCACCAAGATCGAAAAGAAGTCGGCGATGACCCGGCGCGTCGTGCTCGGGTTCGCCGACGGCTGAGGGTCGTCGTCCGACCCTCGCGCAGCCGATCAGGGCACGCGGAAGTCGTCGTGGCAGCTCTTGCAGGTGCCAGCGGCGGGCCCGAAGGCGGCCTTGAGCTGGTCGAGGTTGTTGGTCCTGGCGGCCGCGGCAAGCTTGGCGACGGCGTCCTGCATCTCCTTGGCTGACGCATCGAACTTCGCGCGCTCGCTCCAGACATTGGCCCTCGGCGCGCCCTTGTCGGTGCCGCCGGTGCCTTCGACGAAGCCGGCATAGGGCAGGCGCGACATCGCGACCACGATGTCGGCATTGGCCGCGGCCGCCGCACCGTCGAAGGGGACGCGGCCATTGGCCATCGCGCCGATGCGGCCGAAGTGCGTCGCCATCACCGTGAACGCCGCCTTGCGGTACTTGACGGCGTCGTCGGGACGCTGGAACTGGGCTGCGGCGGGCAGCGCCGTGGCCAACAGCGCAAACGCCGTGGTGGCCCAGGCGCAGATGCTGCGAATCGACATGCGAGTCTCCTGAAATCAGGTTGGGGAAGCGGCAATGACCTCAACGGGGTCAAGGGTGAGTGTAGACAGCTCCCGATCCGGTTGCATCGGGCTTGCCTGGATGCGTGAGCGCAGGGTTGCGGCTTGCCAGCCCGCAAGGCCCCTGCAAAGATCGGGGCCATGGCCAAACCGTCTCCAAACTCAAGCCCAGGCGCCATCCGCGTCTGGGATCTTCCAACGCGGCTGTTCCACTGGGGGCTTGCCGGCCTGGTGCTGTGCTCGGTCGTCAGCGCCAAGATCGGCGGTGGGGCGATGGTCTGGCATGTCCGATTCGGCTACTGCATCGCCGCCCTGCTGATCTTCCGCCTCGCCTGGGGCCTGCTGGGGGGGCACTGGTCGCGATTTGCGAGCTTCATCTACGGCCCCGCCTCGGTGGTGCGCTATCTGCGTGGGCAGAGCCGGCCCGAGGACCGGCACGAGGTCGGCCACAGCCCGCTGGGTGCCGCCTCTGTCTTTGCACTGCTGGCCTGGCTGTGCATCCAGGTCGGCACCGGCCTGGTGTCGGACGACGAGATCTCGTTTCTCGGCCCGCTGAACCGTTGGGTGTCGCCCGACACCGGGATCGCCGCCACCGGCTGGCACAAGCACTGGGGCGAGATCGGACTCGGCGTGCTCGTGGGCCTGCACGTCGCCGCGATCCTGTACTACGTGCTGGTCAAGAAGAAGGCGCTGATCCGTCCGATGCTCGACGGCGACAAGTCCGACCTGCCGGGCGACACCCCGGCCAGCGCCGATGGCCTGCGCCAACGGGGTCTGGCCGCTGTGCTGCTGCTGGTGGCGGCAGCGGCGGTCGCCGCAGTGGTGCTGAAGGCGCCGTGAGCCCAGCCCGGTGATGAGCGCAAGTCATGCGCCCGAGGTGACGCTGCGGGTGGTCGATTCGGCAGCCGAACTCGACGCGGTGCGCCTGCTGTTCCGCGAGTACGCCGCGCAGCTCGGTGTCGACCTGTGTTTCCAGGGCTTCGAAGCCGAGCTGGCCGGCCTGCCGGGCGAGTACGCCGCACCCTCGGGCACGCTGCTGCTGGCCCTGGTGGACGGCATGCCCGCAGGCTGCGGCGCCCTGCGCGCGCTGGCCGATGTGGACTACCCCAATGCCTGCGAGATGAAGCGCCTGTTCGTGCGGCGCGCCTTCCGCAGCTTCGGCCTCGGCCGCCGTCTGGCGCAGGCGCTGATCGACCACGCCGTGCAGGCCGGCCATTCGACGCTGCTGCTCGACACCCTGGACGACATGGAGGCCGCACGCGGGCTCTACGCCTCACTCGGCTTCGAGGAGATCCCGCCGTACTACTTCAACCCGATTGCCGGTGCGCATTACCTGAAGGTCGATCTCGACGAGCCGGCGACCCGCTGGTAGCGGCGTCGGCAAGCCCTGGTAAGCCCCGGCGGAGCGGGCGCGGGCTTGCGGCATCATCGAGCGCAAAGACACGCCGCCTCTGCGGCCTGCCTCGCACCGACATGAATCCCTTTCGACAACTTCTGCGCGCCGCCGGTGGCCAGGTGCCCCTGGGGACCTGGATCATGTCGGGCAGCCCGATCGTCGCCGAGGCGGTGGGTCATGCCGGCTTCGACTGGGCGGTGCTCGACATGGAGCACAGCGCGCTCGACGTTGCCGGGGTGCTGGCGATGCTGCAGGCGCTGGGCTCGACCCGGATGGTGCCTCTCGTGCGGGTGCCCTGGAACGAGCCCGTCGTCGTCAAGCGCGTGCTCGACGCCGGAGCCTTGACGGTCCTGTTCCCGTTCGTGCAGACGGCCGACGAAGCCCGCGCCGCGGTCGCCGCGACGCGCTACCCACCCGCCGGCGTTCGAGGCATGGCCGGCATGTCCCGGGCCACACGCTTCGGTACCGATCCGGACTACCTGCGCCTGGCCAATCAGAAGGTCGGCGTCGTGGTCCAGCTCGAGTCGCGTCTGGCGCTGCAGAACCTCGAGGCCATCGCCGCCGAGCCGGGTGTCGATGCACTGTTCATCGGCCCGGCCGACCTGTCGGCCGACATGGGCCACGGCGGGCATACGATCCACCCCAAGGTGATCGAGGCCATGGCCGATGCCGTGCACCGCGCGAAGGCGGTCGGCAAACCCATCGGCACGCTTGGCCTGGCGCCGCCCCAGGTGGTGCGCTACCGGGCGCTGGGCTTCGACTTCATCGCCCTTTCCTCCGACCTCGGATTGCTGATCCACGGCGCCCGCGACACCTTGTTCGATCTCCAAAGCCAGGGCGGCGACAACCGGGTGCACAGCCTCCACGGCGGCACCGTCACCGAATGACCATGACCGACACCTCAGCTCCACACACCAGCGCCATCGAACTGAACGCCGGCGCCCTGCGCCTGGCCCTGAGACCCGACCTCGGCGGCGCGATCGCAGGACTCTGGTTCGACACCCTGCCGGTGATGCGCAGCAGCGAGCCGGGCGACCTGGTGTCGTCTCGACTGTCCGCCTGCTATCCGCTGGTGCCGTACAGCAACCGCCTCGGCTACCGCCGCTTCAAGTGGCTCGGCCACGACTACACGACCTCAGCCAACTTCGACGACAACCCGCACTCGGTTCACGGCGTCGGCTGGCAGCGGGCCTGGCGCACCGTGCAGTGCGACACCGGCGCGGCAACCCTGGCCTACGAACACGCACCCGATGCGCACTGGCCATTCGCCTTTGCCGCCGAGCAGCGGTTCGAGCTCACGCCCGAGGCCTTGACCCTGCACCTGTCGGTCGTCAACACGGCGCCGCATGCGCAGCCGGTCGGCCTGGGGTGGCACCCGTACTTTCCCAAGCGCAGCCGCAGCCGGCTGCACGCCGAACTGGCCGAGCGCTGGGACAACGACGCCAGCGGCCTGCCGACGCGCAAGGTCGCGCAGCCCGGCATCGACGGCGACATCTCGCACCTGGCCTTCGACAACTGCTTCGAGGGCTGGGCCGGGCCGGCACGCCTTCGCGACGAACGGCTGTCGCTGCGCCTGTCGTCGTCGCTGCCTTACCTCGTGGTCTTCACGCCCGGCAACAAGCCGTACTACTGCGTCGAGCCGGTCAGCCACGTCAGCAACGCCATCCACATGGCCAACCCGGCGGCACATGGTCTGCGCTCGCTCGAGCCTGGGCAGCGCTTTGACGCCTGGATGAAGCTGGAGATCGCGCGGGCATGACGGCGGCGGATCCCGCCGGCCGCTTCGAGGCGCTGCCGCTGTCCCCGTGCGGCCTGGGTGAGTCGCCCTTCTGGCACCCCGACGAGGCGGCGCTTTACTGGATCGACATCCCCGGCCGAGCGATCCACCGCTGGCACCCGGCAGGCGCCGGGCATACGGCCTGGTCGCTGGGAGACAGTCCGCTCGACGAGCCGGGTTGCATCGCCCCGCTCCTCGGTGGCCGGCTGCTGCTGGCCCAACGCCGTGGGCTGAGGGTGTTCGACACCGCAACGGGCCGCTGTGGTCCGCTGCTGGCCGAGGCACCCTACGACACGGCTCACGAGCGCTTCAACGACGGCAAGGCCGACGCCCAGGGCCGGCTGTGGGTCGGCACGATCTACGAGCCGCGCGACCGTGCCGCCGGCGCACTCTATTGCTGGACCGGTGGCCGCTTGAATCGGGTGTTGGGTGATGTCACCGTCAGCAACGGCCTGGCCTTTGCGCAAGACGGCCGCGGCATGCTCTGGAGCGACACCAAGGCGCACCGCATCGACCGTCTGGTGCTCGAAGCCGCCACGGGCGCGGTGAGTGCGCGCCAGCCCTGGAAGCAGTTCGACCTGCGCGACCCGGCACAACCCTTGTCGACGTATGGCGGCCGGCCCGACGGTGCGGCGATCGACTGCGAAGGCGCCTGCTGGGTCGCGATGTTCGAAGGTCAGCGGCTGCTGCGCCTGGCGCCTGATGGCACCTTGCTGTCCGAATGGCCACTGCCAGTGCGCTGCCCGACGATGCCGTGTTTTGGCGGTCCCGACCTGAAGACCTTGTACCTGACGACCGCGCGCCACAACCGTCCGGCCGATGAGTTGGCGGAGCAACCGATGGCCGGCTGCGTACTGAGCCTGCGTGTTGCCGTTCCGGGCTTGCCGGTGCACTTCGCCCAGGGTTGAACGGACGGCGGCCGTGAACACGCCGGCATCGCCCACCGCCTGGCCCCGCGAGCGGCTGTGGCAGCGGCTGCTCGAAGGCTCGGGTGCGCCCGATGGCGCCTGGGACCTGGCCGTCATTGGCGGCGGTGCCACCGGCCTGGGGGTGGCGCTCGACGCCGTCGCGCGGGGCTTTTCGGTCGTGCTCGTCGAGTCGCAGGACTTCGCCTCTGGCACTTCCAGCCGCGCCACCAAGCTCGCCCACGGCGGTGTGCGCTATCTGGCGCAAGGCGACATCGGCCTGGTGCGCGAGGCCCTGGCCGAACGCGGTGCGATGCTCGCCAACGCGCCGCATGTCGCCCAGCGCCTGCCTTTCGTGATGCCCGGCTACCAGTGGTGGGAACGGGCGTTCTACGGCGCCGGGCTCAAGATGTACGACACGCTTGCCGGCCGCCAAGGCCTGGGCGGCACCGAGTGGCTGACCAGCAGCCGTGTGCGCGAGCTGATTCCCGGCGTGGCCACCCAGGGCTTGTGGGGCGGCGTTCGCTACTGGGACGGCCAGTTCGACGACGCCCGGCTCGCGGTGCTGCTGGCACGCACGGCCGCGGCGCGTGGCGCGCTGGTGCTCAACCACTGCCCGGCCACCGGTTTGATCCGCGAGTCCGGCCAGGTGCGCGGCCTGACCGTTCGCGACTGCGAAACCGGCGCTGAAGCCACCGTGCGGGCCCGCTGCGTCGTCAATGCCACCGGAGTCTGGGTCGACGCGGTGCGCGACTGGGACCGCGAACCTCAGACCCCCGAGCGCGCCCCGCTGGTGGCGCCGAGCCAGGGCGTGCACCTGGTCGTCGCGCGCCGCTTCTGGCCCGGCAGCCACGCCCTGCTGGTGCCCAAGACGGCCGACGGTCGGGTGCTGTTTGCCGTGCCCTGGCTGGGCAAGACCATCCTGGGCACGACCGACACGCCGCGCAGCGATCTGGCGCGCGAGCCGAGGCCGTTTTCCGAAGAGATCGAGTTCATCCTCGGCGAATCGCGCCGCTACCTGGCGCAGGCGCCGACGCGTGCCGACGTGCTGTCGTGCTGGGTCGGACTGCGCCCGCTGGTCAAGCCGGCGCAGGACGAAGGCGGCGGCAACACGCAGGCGATTTCTCGCGAGCACACGGTCATCGTCGGCCGCTCCGGGCTGGTCACCGTGACCGGCGGCAAATGGACGACCTATCGGGCGATGGCCGAGGACGTGCTTGAACGCGCGATGGCCCGTGGCCTGCTGCCGCAGCGCCCGGCCGGGGTCACGCGCCATCTGGCCCTGGTCGGAGCCGCCCCGGGCCGGCCATTGGCTGAACCCCCGGGCGAACACCTTTACGGCAGCGAAGCGCCGGCCTTGCGTCAGCTTCCGGGCGCCGCGAACTGGCTCTGGCGCGACGAGGCCGCTGCCGCCAGGACATCTGCCGGCCTGAGCGAGGCGATGGTGCGGTTCGCGGCCCGGCACGAGATGGCCCGCACGGTGGCCGACGTGCTGGCGCGCCGCTCGCGCCTGTTGTTCCTGGACGCTGCCGCCGCCGAGGCGGCAGCGCCGGCGGTGAGCCGCATCCTGGCCGAGGAGCTCGGCCGCGACACACCGACCGAGGACTTTGTCGCACTGGCCCGGCAGTACCGGACCGTGCCGTGATCAACCCGCGTTGTACTTGACGCTGCAGCCGTAGGGCCGGGTGCTGGCCATGCTGACCGGCTTGCCGGCCAGCGACTCCGCCAGAGCCGCCTTGACGTGGTTGCGCGAGCCGGGGATGTCCGCCTGACTCGCGGTGGGCTTGTCGTCGATGGCGCCGGCATAGACCAAGGTACCGCTCGCGTTGATCACGTACATGTGCGGCGTCGTGCGCGCACCGTAGGCCCGGCCGACCTTGCCGTCGGCGTCCATCAGCGTGGCCGTGGCACCGGCCTTCTGCTGCTGCATCCAGCCCGCCATCGCCGACGGGGCCTTGTAGTCCTGATGGTCGCTGGCGGTCGAGTTGACGGCCAGCCAGACCACGCCCTTGGAGGTGCTGTCCTTCTGGGTCGCCTGCATGTTGCCGCTGGCGTAGTGCTTGACCACGAACGGGCACCCCGGGTTGACCCACTCGAGCACCACGTGCTTGCCCTTGAAGTCGGCCAGGGACACGGCCTTTCCACTGGCGTCGGTGGCGGTGAACGCCGGCGCCGGCTGGCCGACGACGGCCTGCGCCAGGGCGGCGGATGCGGCCAGCAGGCCTGCGGCAAGCACGAGCGAAGTCTTGAACAGCACGGCAGAGCTCCTGAAAGGGGTGTGGAGGTGGGATGAGGCGATCAGCTCGGCAATTGGGCCAGTGCGGCGCGGACCCCTTCGACACTGAGGATTTCCGGCAGCAACTGAGGCGAAGCCTGTCCAGGGACATAAAGCGCGTAGACCGGGACGCCGCTGCGCCCCAGGCGCGACAGTTCGGCGGCGATGACCGCATCGCGCCGGGTCCAGTCGGCACGCAGCAGCAGCACACGCTTGCCGTCCATCGCGGCCAGCACCGAGGCATCGGCCAGCGTGCTGCGCTTGTTGAACTGGCAGGTCACGCACCAGGCCGCGGTGAAGTCCACGAACACCGGTTGACCGGCCGCCAGGGCCTGCTGCACCCGATCGGGCGACCAAGGCTGCCAGCGGTCCGTGCCGGGCACCGTGCCGCGGTCAGCGGCATTGGCGGCCACAGCCTCCTGGCGCCAGCTTGGAGTGGCCCATGTCAGCGCCACCGCCAGCAGCAGCAGCGAGACCGCGCCGAAGGCACGTCGCGCCCACATGCCCAGCGATGGCGAGCCCAGTGCCCAGGCGACGAAGCTCAGCGCCAGCAGCACCGCGAGCAAGGCCGCGGCAGCATCGATGCCGGCCTGCACGCCCAGCACCCACACCAGCCAGACCACCGTGGCCAGCATCGGGAAGGCCATCAGCGTCTTGAAGTGGGCCATCCACGCCCCGGGGCGCGGCAACCGACGGGCAAGCCCCGGCCAGGCACAGATCACGAGATACGGCAAGGCCATGCCAAGGCCCAGTGCGGCAAAGACCAGCAGCGCCTGGGCTGCCGGCAGCGTCACGGCCAGTCCCAGCGACGCCCCCATGAACGGCGCCGTGCAGGGGCTGGCGACCGCAACCGCCAGCACACCGGTCAGCACCGAATCGAGCACCGGGTTGCGGGCCCGCGCGGTCTCGACCGACGACGGCAGCACCGAGCCGATCTCGAACACCCCTGCCAGGTTCAGCGCGATCAGCGTGAACAGCGCTGCCAGCAGCGCCACCACCGCCGGCTGCTGCAGCTGAAAGCCCCAGCCGAGCTGCTCGCCACCGGCGCGCAAGGCCAGCAGCAAGGCAGCCAGCGCCACGAACGACAGCACGACGCCAGCCGTGTAGGCCAGACCTCCCACGAGCAGACGGCGGCGGTCGCCCCCGTGGTGGGCAAAGCCCAGGACCTTGAGCGCCAGCACCGGGAAGACACACGGCATCAGGTTCAGCAACGCACCACCGGCCAGGGCCAGCAGCAGCGCCAGCCCGAGTCCGACGCCCCCGCTGCCGGCAGACCCAGCGGGTTGAACTTCGGCATTGCCGAGTGCCGGTGCCGGCGCCGCGGCGGGGGTCGTCGCGGGCCAGGGCGTGGTCACCGCCACCTGCAGCGCCACTCCGATCGGTGCTGCGGACACGCCAGGCGCGGCCAGCACCGCCGGCATCGCGGTCGGCGACTCGGTTCGCTGGATGTCCAAAGGCACCCGGGCCGACCAGTCGCCGCCGTCCCAGCGCTGTTCGGGCTCGGCCGCGTTCTGGATCACCCCCGGTGTCTCGGGGAAAAACGCCAGGGCCCGGCCTTGCCAGCCGGCCGGCAGCCCGTTGACGCGCACGACCAGGACGTCGCCCTCGACCGCGGCCGTCGCCCGGGCCGCTTCCAGCTTGAGCGGCGCGAGGGAGGCCACGCCGTCGAAGTCCGACGCCGCCGTCACGGTCGAGGCGCGCGCCGGCACAGTCAACGCGAAGTCGCCGCCCTCGGGGATGCAGACGTCCTTGCAGACCAGCCAGTCGGCACGCAAGCGCACCTTCAGTTCGTTGCCATCAAACCCAGCCGGGACCGTCACCGCCACCGGCAGCAACAGCGTGCCTTCGAAACCAAAGTTCGTGAGCGGTCCGAGAGGAAGCCGCTTCGGCGTCGGCCAGCCGATCTCGCCGGCAGCAAAGCCCGCCGGCAGCGTCCAGGCCAGGGTGGTCGGCAGGCCGGAGTCGCCGGGGTTCTTCCAGTAGGTGTGCCAGTGCGGCTGATGCTCGATCTTCAGCCCCAGCCACAACGGCTGACCCGGTTGCACGCCCTGCGGTGCATGGGCCACGAGTTCGGCGCGGACTTGCGGCGTGACGACCACGGCCGGGTTGGCCGCGCTCGCCTGTGCCGCAAGGACGGTTCCGGACGCGAACAGGAAGGCTCTGAAGATCGACGACGACATGGTGGGCAAGGGTGGTCTGCGGCCGGCAGGGTAGCGCCTTTCGCTCTTGATGTGAAAGGCGCACAGAGGCCCTGAGTCGTGACGCGGCACCCTTGTTCCCGCCGATTCGTGGTCGTTCATGTCAGTCGGGTCAATGGCCGGTGTGGGTTCGGCGCCACCGGCTTCGGGCACGCGCGCACCGTGGGTTTGCGGAGCGCTGCGGGTTTCTTCGTATACTCGTCAGGCTTTGCTGCTTGCATCTGAATTCCGCATGGGTACCGAACCGAAAGCACGGTCCGGCTCCTGGGCCGAACACGATGAAGCCGAGGCCCTGGCCTTCAAGACGCTTTCCCGGGAGGAAGCGCAGGCCCTGCGGGCCCAGGAGCCGTCACTGTCGCCGTGGCGGGTGCTGGGTGTGCAGATCGGGGTGGGGGCGGCGGTGGCGCTGATGGCGCTGCTCGTTGTCGGCGAGGCATCGGCCGCGTGGTCTGCGCTTTACGGCGCTGCCACCGTGGTCCTGCCGGGGGCCTTGATGGCGCGTGGCATGACCAGCCGCTTCAGCAGCATGTCGCCCGGCGTCAGCGCCGTCAGCTTCATGTTGTGGGAGATGGTCAAGATCGGGGCTTCGATCGCGATGCTGGTGCTCGCGCCGAAGCTTGTGCAGAACCTGTCCTGGCCGGCCTTGCTGGTCGGGATGGTGTTGTGCATGAAGGTGTACTGGCTGGCGCTGCTGTGGCGGCCAGGTGCGAAAAAACGGATCGAGGGACGTTGAGCGAGAACATGGCAGCAGCGCAAGGGCAAGAACTGACCGCGGGCGAGTACATCCGCCATCACCTCGGTCACCTCCAGACTTCCAAGCAGACCGCGGTGGCGGACTTCACGGTCCTGAACCTCGACTCGGCTTTCTGGTCGCTGTTCCTCGGTCTTCTCGGGTGCTTCGTGCTGTGGCGAGCCGCGCGCCGCGCCACCTCGGGCGTTCCGGGCCGTTTCCAGGCTGCGGTCGAGTTCCTGGTCGAAATGGTCGACAGCCAGGCCAAGGGCATCGTGCACAACGCCGAGAGCCGCAAGCTCGTCGCGCCGCTCGCCTTGACCGTGTTCATCTGGATCTTCCTGATGAACGCGATGGACCTGCTGCCGGTCGATCTGATCCCGTACATCTGGGACCACCTGGGCTTGCATGCCGCGTTTGGCGCCAAGGACTACATGCGGGTCGTGCCAACCGCCGACCTGTCGGTCACGATGGGCCTGGCCCTGGGCGTCCTGCTCGTCTGCCTGGTCTACAACATCAAGATCAAGGGCTTCGGCGGCTGGGGCCACGAGCTGATCTCGGCGCCGTTCGGCAGCCACCCGCTGCTCTGGCCGTTCAACCTCGCGATGCAGATCATCGAGTTCGTCGCCAAGACGGTCAGCCACGGCATGCGGCTGTTCGGAAACATGTACGCCGGCGAGCTGATCTTCTTCCTGATCGCGCTGATGGGCGGCGCCTTCACGCTGTCGGCAACCGGCATCTTCCTCGGCATCGGCCACATCGTCGCCGGCTTCGCCTGGGCCGTGTTCCACATCCTGATCATCACGCTTCAGGCCTTCGTGTTCATGATGCTGACGCTCGTGTACATCGGCCAGGCCCACGAATCGCATTGACGCTGCGTCGACAGTCTTTCGTTCCTTCGCGTTTCACTTTTCCCTCAACAACTCCACATTTCTCTCGGAGCATCAAATGGAAGTCATCAGCTTTACCGCCATCGCCGCCGGCCTGATCATCGGTCTGGGTGCCGTCGGCGCTTGCATCGGCATCGGCATCATGGGCAGCAAGTACCTCGAATCGGCCGCCCGCCAGCCCGAGCTGATGGGCGAGTTGCAGACCAAGATGTTCCTGCTGGCCGGCCTGATCGACGCCGCGTTCATCATCGGCACCGGTATCGCGCTGTGGTTCGCCACCGCCAACCCGTTCCTCGCCCAGATCGCCAACCTGCCGAAGTAATCCATCCACTTCGGTCCGGCGGGTGGCGGCGCTCCCATAGCGGGCGCGGTCACCCTGGGCAACGCATGACGAGGTACGAGCCGTGAGCATCAACGCCACACTCATTTTCCAGATGGTGGTCTTCGCACTGCTGGTCTGGTTCACGATGCGACTGGTCTGGCCGCCGATCGCCAAGGCGCTCGACGAGCGCGCCGCCAAGATCGCTGAAGGCCTGTCGGCCGCCGACAAGGCCAAGGCCGATCTGGCCGCCGCCGACAAGCGGGTCGCGGCCGAGCTTTCGGCCGCGCGGGACGACGTGGCACGCCGCATCGCCGACGCCGATCGCCAGGCCCAGCGCATCGTCGAGGACGCCAAGACCCGCGCGTCCGACGAGGGCGCCAAGATCGTCGCCGCGGCCCGCGCCGAGGCCGAGCAGGAGTCCGTCAAGGCCCGCGAGGCACTGCGCGAGCAGGTTGCCGGACTGGCCGTCAAGGGCGCCGAAGCGATCCTCCGCCGCGAGGTCAACGCCGGCGTGCACGCCGAACTGCTGGGGCGGCTGAAGGCCGAACTCTGAGATGGCTGAAGTCGCCACCATTGCCCGGCCCTACGCCGAGGCGCTGTTCCAGGCCGCTGGCGGCCAGGGCGCGGCGTTGAAGGACCAGCTCGCGGCGCTGGCACAACTGGCAGCCGACCCCGGGCTGCTCCAGTTTGCCGACAACCCCAAGGTCGCGCCGCTGCAGGTGTTCGACCTGATCGCCGGCGTTGCGCTGCAGAAGGGCCTGGCACTAGACGGCAAGGTCGCCAACCTGCTGCGCGCCGTGATCGAAAACGGTCGCTTGGCCGCGTTGCCCGAAGTCGCGGCGCAGTTCCAGGTGTTGGTTAACAGCGCCTCGGGCGTCAGCGACTGCACCGTCGAGAGCGCCTTCGAGATCGAACCCGCACAGCTCACGGACGTCACCGCGGCGCTCGAAAAGCGATTCGCGCGCAAGCTGAACGTCAGTGTGCGCCTCGTGCCCGAGCTGATTGGCGGCATCCGCGCGGTCGTCGGCGACGAAGTGCTGGACACCTCGGTGCAGGCGCGACTGCAACAGATGAAGGCGGCGTTGACGGCCTAGACGTCCTGAAGGGCCCGACCGGCCCGAACGCCGCGGCAACGCAGCGACGACACACGCAAGAAAGCACACCATGCAACTCAATCCCGCTGAAATCTCCGAGCTGATCAAGAGCCGCATCGAGGGCCTTGCCGCAACGACCGACATCAAGAACCAGGGCACCGTGGTCTCGGTGACCGACGGCATCGTGCGTGTGCACGGCCTGTCGGACGTGATGGCCGGCGAAATGCTGGAGTTCCCGCCCACCGCCAGCGGCCAAGCCACCTACGGCCTGGCGCTGAACCTCGAGCGCGACTCGGTCGGCGCGGTGATCCTGGGCGAGTACGAGCACATCTCCGAAGGCGACACCGTCAAGTGCACCGGCCGTATTCTGGAAGTTCCAGTCGGCCCCGAGCTCAAAGGCCGTGTGGTCAATGCGCTGGGTCAGCCTATCGACGGCAAAGGCCCCAT
>JAJTGU010000150.1 GCA_021297985.1 Rubrivivax sp. | reverse complement strand
CCGTTCGACTCGATTCACAGATGGAGAACACGATGAGAAAACTCCGCAACGGATTCCTCGGAATCTGCTCGGTCGCTGCCTGGGTCGCCATGGGTGCAAGCGTGCACGCCGCCAGCGGCAACGGGCCGTACTACGCCACGCCGTCCTGGGCCCAGAAGATGGACGCCGCTACGCGGTTCATCGTGTTGTTGAACTGGCGAAGCGAGGCTGTCCTGGATCGCGAGACGGGTCTGGTCTGGGAGCGTGTGCATCAACGGCTTGCGGATTCCACGGAGAACTTCACCGTCGTAAACACGTGGGATCGTGCCCGCCTCCACTGCGTCAAGAAGAACGTTGGGGGAAGAAGAGGCTGGCGTCTGGCGTCCATCGTTGAGCTGATGAGCCTCACGGAACCGGACCTCGGAGACCAGCCTCCGGGCGGCGCATTCCCACCCGGTCACCCCTTCGACACGAGCGAAGCCACCGGACCGGGTGTGCGGTACTGGACCGCCACGACGGCGAGCTCCGACTATCCGAACTCCGTCTGGACGGTGAGCTTCCGGCGGAACGATGTGGGTGTCGACCGAAAGGACGATGCGACGTCGATCAGGCTGACTTGGTGTGTGCGCGGCAACACCGGCATGGACCAGTTCTGAACATCACGAATGTCCGGTTGATCCAACCTCGCCGCGCCCATTCGTGAGCATCTGCGAGCATTGGCGCGCACCGCCGAATCGGTGTGCTTCCGGGTCGCCGCTGGCCCGCTTGCAGTCCCACCCCGGCTGGGCACGCTTGACGGCAAGGCTGCCCAAGCAGGCAGGCTCTGGGCACGCGCCCGCCGGCCACGGGGTGGCTTCGTGGCTGGGCCTTGTGACTGGCGTTTGCCTTGCCAGCAGGGGCTGCGCCGCAGACCTCTGACGCCTTGCGGGTTTGCGGAACCCTGGGATCGGGTGGGCCGTTGCATCGGCATCGCGCCAGATAATCCGCAGCCATGCAAGCGCACGCACATCATGGGTGAGGCTCAACGCCGGCGCCTCGCCGAAGCGGCAGGTCTTGCCGCCGCGTCATCTCCACCCACGGCCTTGCTCGATGAGGCCCGGCAACTGCATCGCGCCGGCGCCAACAAGCAGGCACTGGCCCTCTGCGTCCGCCTGCTGCGTCTGCATCCGCATCACGCAGACACCTTGCACTTGTGCGGGCAGTTGATGCTGTCGCAGGGGCAGTTAGAGCCAGGCCTGCGGCACTTGCGTGCGGCGGTCGAGCAAGCGCCGTCGGATGCGGTCTTTGCGCAGACCTTGGCCCGGGCTCGCGTGGCGGCAGGGGATGCGGCGGGTGCGCTTGAAGTGCTCGACGCGGCCGCTTTGCATCAACCGGGCCTGGCGTCGTTGCAGATGTTGCGCGGAGGCATTCTCGAGTCCCTGGGTCAGGCCGAGCCGGCCGCCCGGGCGTTCATGGCGGCGGCCCAGGCCGAGCCCGGTCTGGCGCTGGCGCACTTTGGCGCGGCGGGGCAGTTGTTCAAGCTGGATCGTCTGCCCGAGGCGATGGCACATCACGAGCGTGCGGTGGCGCTCGATCCGCGCCTGCGGGTCGATGGCCGGCCCGGTTTTGTGCGGGTGCAGGACGGGCAGACACCGGCGGTTGACCGGGCCGCCCTGTCTGCCGCAACTTTCGCCGCATGCTGCCGGGCAGGTGCCGGGGCGGCCACGTCGGCGGCACTGCAGCAGGCCGTGGCCGATTGCGAATTGCTGGTGGTCGACGACTTCCTGCCCGACCCGCAGGCCTGGCGGGACTGGGCTCAGAAGCAGACCTACACCGACAGCCGCACCCACCTGCATGGCAACTTCCCGGGTCAGCAGACGGTTGGCGGGTTCGAAGTGCCCGAACACATGCAGCGCATTGCCGACGGGATCGGGCGCGACCTGAAGTGGTCGTGGCCGGGACACGGTGCGTTTCGCATCAGCCCGGCGGGATCGCTGGCCCGCAGCGACATCCATGTCGACCATGGCGACAGCCGCGTGGCCTATGCCGGGGTGTTGTACCTGAGCTTGCCAGAGCATTGCCGAGGCGGCACGAGCTTCTGGCGGCACCGCGAGACGGGTTGGGCGCGGGCCCCGTCACCCGCGCTGGCACGGGCCAGCCGGTTTGGCAGCGTGGGCCACTTCATTCAAACGCAGGCGTCCGGCCAGAGCCAGCCTTTCGACCACCTCACCGGGGGCCGAAACCAGTGGGACCTGCTGTTCGAGGTGCCCATGCGCTTCAACCGCCTGATCGTCTACCGCAGCGACTACTTCCACAGCGTCAGCGAGGTGTTCGGTCAGGGTCTGGCCGACGGGCGGCTGGTGCAGCTGTTCTTCTTCGAGCCGATGTCCCGGCCGACCGAGACGCCCGAGGTGGCGTGATCCCTTCGGAGCGCGACCCCGCAGATCAGATCGCCTGGCCCGGCCAGCTTGGCCCGGTGATGGCGCGCCAGTCGGTGCCGACACGCTGTTCGTCGATCAGCGTGCGCTGCAGGATGCGGCCGTTGCGGTACCAGTGCCAGACGCGGCTGCGGGACAGGCCATCGTCGCTGAGCTGGATCATCTCGTACAGGTAGACCTCGGGCTCGCCCTTGCGCACCCAGTGCAGCATCGTCGTGCGGTGCTTGTCGTCCAGCGCCACGTCGGCGGCCCAGCCTTCGATGAGGTCGCTGACGAAGACGATGCGGTCGCCCGCCATCCGCGCCGGGAAGTCGCGGATCTCGGTGCGCCCGTCGGCCCATTGGTAGTGGTTGGTCTGGTGGTAGGGGTACAGGCCGTCGTCGGGGAAGCGGCAGACCAGCCGCGAGCGGTGCTCGTCGACCTTGTCGCCGTTGGCGTCGTAGGTGCGGTACCAGCCGTCCCAGATGCCCTCATGGCGGGCGAGCAAGGGGAAGGCGGTCTTGATCTCGGACATGGGCGGTCTCCGGTGCGGAGTGGTGGTTTGGCGAAGCCGCGATCTTGCACCGTGAGTTGGCGCACGCCCCAGCCCCCGCGGATGGGGGGCGAACGTGGCTTCTCGGCCGGCAAAGGCCGGTCAACAATCGGGTGAACTTCTGGACACAGAAGTTTCTGTTGTCCGGACATCATGAACCCCCTTGGGAGCAGCCGAATGCACATCCGTACCGCCATCGCGACCGCCACCCTGGCGTTTGGGGCCCTGCTCGCAGCTGGCTCCGCAAATGCGACCACGGCGACCGTGTCGTTGACGCTGGACCTGGCCGACCTGCAGTCCGGCCTTTCCGGCTTCACCGCCGGTCAACAGGGAACTCCGCCGTTCAGTGCGCCGTTCAGCGTGAATGTGGCCGAAGGCGACACGTTGGATCTGACGCTGGACTTTGCCGGCGACCAGGTTCTGACGATCAACAGCATGTCGTTCATCTGGCTGTTCTCGTATGCCGACGGGAACAGTGACGTGACCGCCAGCGGCACCTTGAGTTTCCTGGACACCACGGGTGCACCGCTGTGGGTGTCCGACGTGAAAGTCAGCACCGAAGGCGCCGCGCACCTGGGCCAGCAGTTTGGTCCCGCGCTGTTTCCGACACTGCCGAGCAGCTTCACCTTCGGCGGCATGCGCTACGTTGGCACGGTGCTCGACTACGTGAATCCGGACGTCACCGTTCGGACCTACGACAACCCGGCCTTCTACTTCAACGCCGGGAGCTACACCGTCGGTGTCGTGCCCGAGCCGGGCGCCGCGGTGCTGATGGGCCTGGGCCTGGCTGCAATGGCCTGGCGTCGTCGCAGCGTCAAGCGCTGAGCTGCAGAGACACCGAGTCGCAAGACAGACAAAAGGGCGCCTCGGCGCCCTTTTTGTTCATTGGGGGTGAAGCCGTTCAGGCCATCAGGCTGCCACCGAGCACCGAGCGCGCGGTCTGGCCGTTGGCGCCGTAGCCCTTGGCGGCGGGCGCCTGACGCGGGATCAGCACGTCCATGGCGCGGTCCAGGCTGGTGGTTGCGCGGGCCAGGGCCTCGCGTTGCGACGCGACCTGGGCGCTGGCCCGTGCAAGGCGGTGGCGCAGCGGTGCCGGAACGCCGCCACTCTGGGCCGCGACCGAAAACTGCCTCACCGCACCGGCCAGGGCCAGGTGCAGATTGCCTGAGGCGCGCTCGAGCAATGGCAGGTCGTTGCGCTGCAGAGCGACCGACAACTCGGCCAGCGCGGTTTCCACCGCCAGCAGCGGTGCTTCCAGCAGTCCGGTGTTGCGCGCAGCCTGTTGGGCGGCGCCGGTCAGGGCGCTGGCGCTGGCCGCGGCCAGGGCCTGTTGTTCGTGCGACGACGACAGCATGGGTCTGGCCTTGCGGTTGGGGGATCAGTTGGGGCGGCGGGCCAGCAGCTCGGCCGCGTTCGCGATCAGCTTGTCGGCAATCGCCTCGGCGTTGACCTGGAACTTGCCGTCGCGGATGGCCTGGGAGATGCGCTCGACCTTGGCGGTGTCGAAGCTGCCGTCGATGGCCGGGGCGCGCATGTTGGCGGCCGTGGGCGACAGCGCGACCTTGGCACTGGGCTCGGCAGCCGCATCCACGGGCGGCAGGCTTGCCGGCATGGGCTTGCGTTCGGCCGGCTTGGCGGTCGCGGGCAGGGACTGGGCTTCGAGGGCAGAGATCTTCATCATGGGGTTCTCCTTGACCACCCGGGACCACCCCCGTTCGGGGCCCTGATCTCAGTGGCGTTGCCGGCTTATCGGTCCGGCCCGATGTGGACTTTAGGCTGTGGCCGCGAAATTTTGCGCACCCCCCATGTTCGAGGGGGTGCCACGGGACTAAAGGCGCACATCCAGCCGCCTCTCGGCCACGGCCTGGCCGCTGATGATGCGGCCACTCTCCGTTCGGACCCGGGCCGGCCGGCCTTCCAGCCCGGCGGTCAGGGCCTGGCCTTGGCTCGCCACGGAGAACCCGACGCCGCGGGCCACGATGTCCACCGTGTCGCCGGCGGCAAACCACTGCCGGGGCTGCAGGTCGCTGCTGCGCAAGGCCTGGCCGGGCAACAGGGCACGCGCCAGGGTCCGGCCGATGGCTGACGCCGGGTCGAGCAACGGCTTGCCGTCGTCGGCGCCCCAGTCGACCACCGTCTGCGTGATCTGGCTGGCCTGCAGGCTGCTGCCCGCCGGCAAAGGCGCCGCCGCGGCCAGCGCCGGTGCCCAGACTTTGACCGTTACCGGAACAAACACATTCCAGGCCACTGCGCCGCGCAGGCAGCGCAGGCCAATCCGGGTGCGGCCCCACACCGGAGCGGCAGGCAAGAGGTGCGCTTGCACCTGCTCGCAGGCGGCGGGCTGCAGCCGACCGTCGACACGGCCCACTTCAAGCTCGATGCGCGCACCGTCGGGCGCCTGCGCACCGGCCGCCTGCGACAACAGCGCCAGCGCCTGGGGCATCGCGCCCTGCAGCGGGGCCGGCAGGGCGGCGACACCGGTTGCCGCCCCTGCATGCAGCGGCCAGCCGCACAGCACGGTGCAGGCACACAGCGCAATCGGGCTCAGCAGGGCGGCAACGGGCTTTGTCACGTCGGGCACTGTGCCAGCCGCCGGCGCCCGCCAGGGCCCGAATTGACCGCTTTTCTGCCCGCTTATCGGACTCATGCCCAAAGCCCCCGGATCCAAGAATGGCGGCACTGCAAGACCCACCCCAAGCCGAGCCCGCCCATGGTCCCCCGCCTCACCGACAGCCTCGAGTTCCACGGCCGGGCCCTGATGCTGCGCGCCCAGCGGCAGCAGTTGCTGGCCGGGAACATCGCCAACGCAGACACGCCCGGCTATCGCGCCCGGGACTTCGACTTTGCCGCCGCGCTGCGCGACGCCACCAGCGCCAGTGGCTCCGGTCGTGGCTTGGGTGGCGCCGCGACGCCGCGCCTGCGCGACGCGCTGGCGGCACAGACCAACCTGGACCGCAACAACGTCGACATGGACCGCGAGCGGGCCAGCTTCGCCCACAACGCGGTGCAGTACGAAAGCACGCTGAGGTTCGTCAACTCGAGCATCCGGACCGCGCTCGATGCGATGAAGAGCCACACCTCGGGCTGAGCCCGCCCCCGATGCCTGAGCGAGAACCGCGATGAGCCTGAACCAGATCTTCAATGTCGCCGGCAGCGCCGTCAGTGCGCAGAGCCAGCGCCTGAACGTCGTCGCCTCCAACCTGGCCAACGCCGACACCGTGGCCGGCCCCGACGGCCAGGCCTACAAGGCGCGCCAGGTCGTGTTCCAGACCCTGCTGATGGGCCAGGGTGCGCAGCGCAACGCCAATGTTGGGGTCCAGGTGGCCACCGTGCGCGAGGACCCGACCGCGGGTCGCCGCGTGCACGACCCCAAGCACCCGGCGGCCGACGGCGACGGCTATGTCACCTACAGCAACGTGAACCCGGTCGAGGAGATGGTCAACATGATCTCCGCGTCGCGTTCGTACCAGAACAACGTCGAGGTCATGAACACGGCGCGCAGCCTGTTGCTCAAGACCTTGCAGATCGGCCAGAGCTGAGCCCCGCGATGAGCACGATCTCCGCCGTTTCCGGCACCACGGCCACCCGGGCCGCCAGCGCCCAGCCGCAGGACGAGCGCGCCACGACCGAAGGCTTCCTGAAGCTGCTGGTCACGCAGATGCAGAACCAGGACCCGTTGAACCCGATGGACAACGCCCAGGTGACGACGCAGATCGCGCAGATCAACACCGTCAACGGCATCGAGAAGCTGAATACGACGATGGGCACGCTGGCCGGCAGCTTCCAGCAGATGCAGACGCTGCAAGGCGCCGCGCTGGTCGGCCGCACGGTCACGCTGGAAGGCAACCGCATCGCGCTGGACGGCAGCCAGGGCCAGGGCGGGTTCGAGCTCTCCGGCACCGCCGACCGGATCAAGGTCGAGGTGCTGAGCCCGGCCGGCCGGGTGGTCGACACGCTCGAGCTCGGCACGCTCGAAAAGGGCCGGCACGGCTTCGAGTGGGATGCCTCCAAGGCCCCGGTGCTGGCACCCGGCCAGGACTACCGATTCAAGGTCACCGCCACGCTGGGCAATGTGCCGGTGACCCACGCGCCGCTGATGCGCGACCGCATCGAATCCGTGACCACCGGCCCGCACGGCCTGGTGCTGCAGACCCAGCGCAGCGGCGACATCGCGCAGGGCGACGTGCTCGCCTTCAACTGAACCCCGACCCACCGATCCATCCCCAGGAACCCTTTCCATGAGCTTCCAGCAAGGTCTCTCCGGCCTCAATGCCACCAGCAAGAACCTGCAGGTGATCGGCAACAACATCGCCAACGCCAACACCTTCGGCGCCAAGGCGTCGCGTGCCGAGTTCGGCGACGTGTATGCCGCGTCGCTGAATGGCGCGGGCACCAGCAACATCGGCATCGGCGTCAACCTCAACACCGTGGCCCAGCAGTTCACGCAGGGCAACATCCGCACGACCGAGAACCCGATGGACCTTGCGATCAACGGCGCCGGCTTCTTCCAGGTCACCGACGGCAGGAGCCCGGTCACCTTCACGCGCAACGGCCAGTTCAAGGTCGACCGCAACGGCTACGTCGTCAACAACAACGGCCAGCAGCTGATGGGCTACATGGCCAACGACATGGGCGTGATCCAGCCCGGGCAGGCGGTGACGCTGCGACTGCCCACCGGCGGCGTCACGCCGCAGCCGACGTCGACGATCGAGATCGAGATGAACCTCGACTCGCGCCAGGGCGCGCGGGTGCCGGCACCGCCGGCCGCGGCGATCGACTTCAACGACGCCGAGAGCTACAACAACGCGACCAGCATGACGGTCTACGACGCCCAGGGCCAGGAAGTCGCGCTGACCTACTACTTCCAGAAGGCCGGCCCCAACGCCTGGAACCTGTTCGCGACCGCCAACGGCCAGAGCGTCAACGGCACCAATGCCAACCCGCTGCCGCTGACGGCCGTCAACTTTCCGCCCGATGGCAGCGCCCCGATCGTGCCCGCCGGCTTGCTGACGTTCAACGTGCCGTCGACGGCACTGGCCAACGGCGGCACGACGCTGCCGATCACCGGCGTGCAGCTGGACCTGTCCACCGCGACGCAGTTCGGCTCCGCCTTCGGCGTGACCGACATCAACCAGGACGGTTTCGCCGCCGGCGTGCTGACGGCCACGACGATCGAGAGCAACGGCGTCATCACCGCGCGCTACAGCAATGGCCAGAGCCGGCCGGCCGGGCAGATCGAGGTCTCGAACTTCCGCAACCCGCAAGGCCTGCAGCCGCTGGGCGACAACGGCTGGGGCCGCACCTTCGCGTCGGGCGATCCGATCGTCGGCGTGCCCGGCGACGGCAACCTGGGCGTGCTCCAGGCCGGAGCGCTGGAAGAGAGCAACGTCGACCTGACCGGCGAGCTGGTCAACATGATCACCGCCCAGCGCATCTACCAGGCCAACGCGCAGACCATCCGGACCCAGGACGAGGTCCTGCAGACGCTGGTCAACCTGCGTTGACGCACCTCTTTGACCTGACCCTGACCTGACCCGGCCGCCCGCGATGGACCGCCTGATCTACCTGTCGATGGCCGGTGCCAAGGCCACCTTGCAGCGCCAGGATGTGCTGGCCCACAACCTGGCCAACGCGTCGACACCCGGTTTCCGCGCCGAGATGCAGGCGTTTCGTGCCGTGCCGGTGCTCGGCAGCGGCGCCAGCACCCGGGTCTACGCCCTGGAGTCCACGGTCGGTGCCGACACCCGGTCGGGCCCGGTGCAGAGCACCGGCCGCTCGCTCGACGTGGCGCTGTCGGGCAACGCCATGCTGTCGGTCCAGGGCCTGGACGGAACCGAGGCCTACACACGCGCCGGCGCGCTGGAGCTCAATGCCGAAGGGCAGCTGGTCACCTCGGCCGGCTTGCCGGTGCTGGGCGATGGCGGGCCGATCCAGCTGCCCGCGGGTGCGAAGGTCGAGATCGCCGCCGACGGCAGCATCAGCGCGCAGGTGGGCAATGCCCGGCCGCAGGTCGCCGGGCGGCTGAAGCTGGTCACGCCCGAGGCGCCGATGCCGCGTGGGGCCGACGGCCTGTTCCGCGCTGGCGACGGCGATCTGCCCGCGGACCCGACCGCGCGGCTGACCAGCGGTGCACTGGAAGGCTCCAACGTGAGCCCGGTCGAGACCATGGTCGCGATGATCGCCGCCGCGCGCCAGTTCGAGCAGCAGATGAAGATGCTGCAAGGCGCCGAGCAGCGCGACCAGGGCGCGGCGAAGCTGCTCGCGCCGCAGTAAACCGGGCGCCCCCGGGGCGCCAAGGGTTCTTGTCGAGGCGCCCACGGGCGCCTTTTCGCTTCGTGGATGTCGGCGTGCCGCGTCGGTCCTGAACTGGACCCCCGGAACCCCGCTTATCGGCCCATTGCCGATCTCAAGTCCGGGCGACGATGCGGGCATCATGATTCGCTCACTCTGGATCGCCAAGACCGGCATGGAAGGACAGCAGACCAAGCTGGACACCATCTCGAACAACCTGGCCAACGTCGGCACCAACGGCTTCAAGCGAGGCGG
>JAJTGU010000334.1 GCA_021297985.1 Rubrivivax sp. | reverse complement strand
AGCCAGCGCTGCACCTTCGCCTTGAGCACCGGAGTCCGTCCAGGCGAGCCATGGCCCTTGCCGTGGACGATGCGCAGGCAGCGCGCACCGCGCTTGTCGCAATCGCGCAGGAACTCGGTCAGCCGCTCGCGGGCTTCGTCGCTGCGCAGACCGTGCAGGTCGAGTTCGGCCTGGATCGCCCAGCGGCCGCGCCGCAGTTGAGAGACGACATCGGCCCCGAGGTTGCTGCGGCGGAAACTGAGTCCGTCGTCGGTGAGCAGCAGGGACTCGACGGTCACCTCGTCCGACAGCGTCGCGGCCAGCGCGGCGCGCTCGTCGGCTTCACGTTGGCGTGGCAGCGGCGCCGGCTGCGGAACCCGGTGTTCGCTGCGCCCGGCGGCGGGCAAGGGCGTCACCGGTCCGACGGCGTCAGCGAACTGCCGCCGGGCACGCTCTTCGGCTGCGCGGATGGCGAGTTCGCGTGCCAGGGCCTCGGCCCGCTGGCGCTCGCGCTCGGCCAGGCTCTGGCGCAGCGTGGCCAGATCGGCCATTCCCATGCGCTGCGGGCTGCGGATGCGGGCCGTCATGTCGTCACAGCTCGCCCCGTTCGGCCAGCGACTGCACCTGGCCCATGCCGACGATCAGGTGGTCGAGCACGCGCACGTCCACGAGCTGCAGGCTCTGGCGCAGCACCTGGGTGAGCAGCAGGTCCGCCCGCGACGGCTCGGCGACGCCGCTGGGGTGGTTGTGGACCAGCAGCACGGCGCTGGCATTCAAGGCCAGCGCCCGTCGGACGACCTCGCGCGGGTGCACCGAGGTCTGGGTCAGGGTGCCGCGGAACATGGTCTCCATTGCGATCAGGTGGTGCCGATGGTCCAGGAACATGACGCAGAACACCTCGTGCGGCAGGCCCGCGAGGCGCAGCGACAGGTACTCGCGGACATCGCGGCAGCTCTGCAGAAGCGGTCGATCGGAAATGCGCTGCCCGACCGCCCGGCGGGCCATCTCCATCACCGCCAGCAGTTCGGCCCGGCGTGCCGGACCCAGCCCCTTGACCCGGCCCCAGGCGGGCACGCCGGCGCTGCCGTCGACGCCCCCGGCTCCGCCTTCGCCGGCCAGCAACCCGGCAAAGCCGCCACTGGCCTGAAGCACCTGCTCGGCCAGGGCCAGGACGCCGGTGCCCCGGGTGCCGGTGCGCAGCAGCAAGGCCAGCAGTTCAGCGTCGGCCAGCGCCGAGGCACCCCGCGCGAGCAGCTTCTCGCGTGGGCGCTCCGCGGAGGGCAGATCCTTGATCATGGTCGGGTCCGGTGGGGCTGCGGGCGGTCCGTAAAATCGCGGGTCCAGTCTATCCAAGGCACCGCTGCAGGCGCCTTCCCCCCGATCTCGTGACCATGAACGCCCCCACCCGGGTGCACCCCGGTTCGTTCCTGACCTTGCACTACCGGCTGGCCGGCCCGGACGGCAAGGCCTGGGTCGACACTTTTGCCGATGCCAAGCCGGCGACACTGTCGCTGGGCACTGGACAGCTCGCGCCCGCACTGGAGGCGCATCTGCTCGGCCTTGCCGAAGGCGACGAAGGTGCCTTCGATCTGCCCGCCGGCACCGCCTTCGGCCAGCGCAACCCCGAACTGCTTCAGCGCGTCAAGCGCAGTCTGCTGGCCGAGCTGGGCGACGCCGACGCCCGCTACGAGATCGGCGACGTGGTGGCATTCCCGACACCCGATGGCCAGGGCCAGTACGCCGGCGTCGTGCGCGACTGCGCGCCGGACTGGCTGCTGTTCGACTTCAACCACCCGCTCGCCGGCCAGCCGGTGCGCTTCGACATCAAGTTGCTGGGAGTGCTGTGAACCCGAACGACTCGGCCAGTGGGCTGCAAGAGATTCTGCTGGCCGAGCCGCGAGGCTTCTGCGCCGGTGTGGACCGTGCGATCGAGATCGTCGAGCGTGCACTCCAGCGCTACGGCGCGCCCATCTACGTGCGCCACGAGATCGTGCACAACACCTACGTCGTCAACGACCTGAAGAACAAGGGTGCGATCTTCATCGAGGACCTGGCCGATGTGCCGCCGGGCGCGACCCTGGTGTTCAGCGCCCATGGGGTCAGCAAGGCGGTCCGGATCGAGGCCGCGCAGCGTGGCTTCCAGGTCTTCGATGCGACCTGCCCGCTCGTGACCAAGGTCCATGTCGAGGTCGCCAAGCTGGCCAAGGAAGGCTACGAGTTCGTGATGATCGGCCACAAGGGCCACCCCGAGGTCGAGGGCACGATGGGGCAGCTGTCCGCCGGCATCTACCTCGTCGAGGACGTGGACGACGTGTCGCGGGTTCAGCCGCGGACGGACAAGCTGGCCGTGGTGACGCAGACCACGCTGTCGGTCGACGACGCGGCCGAGATCCTGGCCGAGGTCAAGCGCGTGTTCCCGCATGTCCGGGAGCCCAAGCAGCAGGACATCTGCTACGCGACGCAGAACCGGCAGGACGCGATCAAGGTGCTGGCGCCCGCGGTGGACGTGGTCGTCGTCGTCGGCAGCCCGACCAGCAGCAACAGCAACCGGCTGCGCGAGCTCGCCCAGCGGCTGGGCACCCCGGCCTACATGGTCGATTCGGCTGCGGATCTGGAACCGCAGTGGTTCGACGGCAAGCGTCGTGTCGGGCTGACCGCGGGCGCATCGGCGCCGGACGTGCTGGTGCAGCAGGTGATCCTGCGCCTGCGTGAACTGGGGGCGGTTGCGATCCGCAAGATGGACGGCGTGCAGGAGGACGTGCGCTTCCCGTTGCCGCGTGGCCTGGGCGATCGCAGCATGGCCGAAGCCGCGGCTCAGGCCGAAGCGGGGGTCCACAACGACCCCGAACACTGAAAACGACAAGACCCACCATGATCGACCCCAATCTCCTGCGCCGCGACCCGGCCGCCGTGGCTGCGCAACTGGAGCGCCGCAAGCATCCGCAACCGTGGCTGGACGTCGCCGCCTACGCGGCGCTTGAAGCCGAGCGCAAACAGATCCAGACCGCCACCGAGCAGAACCAGGCCCGGCGCAATGTGCTGGCCAAGCAGATCGGTGCCGCCAAGGGCCAGGGGCTGGACGCCACCGAGGCGATGGCCGAGTCCACCCGCATTGGCCAGGACATGGCCGCAGGCGCGGCGCGGCTCGAGGCGCTGCAGGCCGAGTTGCTGGCCGCGCAGATGGCACTGCCCAACCTGCTGCATGCCGACGTGCCGGCCGGCCAGGACGAATCCGCCAATGTCGAAGTGCGGCGCTGGGGCGTTCCGCGGGTCTTTGACGGCTTTGCGCCGCGTGACCACGTCGACCTCGGTGCGCCGCTCGGCCTGGACTTTGCGACCGGCGCCAAGCTGTCGGGCGCACGTTTCACCTTCATGCGCGGCGCGGTGGCGCGGCTGCACCGGGCTCTGGCGCAGTTCATGCTGGACCTGCACACCACCGAGCATGGCTACACCGAGTGCTGGACACCGGTGATCGTCAACCGCGAGGCGCTCGAAGGCACGGGCCAGTTGCCCAAGTTCAAGGCCGACATGTTCTGGGTCACCCGCGGTGGCGACGACAGCCAGGCCGAGCAGTACCTCATCTCCACCAGCGAGATCTCGCTGACCAACAGCGTGCGCGAGCAGATCCTGGACGCCTCGGCGCTGCCGATCAGGCTGACCGCGCACAGCGCCTGCTTCCGCAGCGAGGCGGGGGCCGGCGGACGCGACACCCGCGGCATGATCCGGCAGCACCAGTTCGACAAGGTCGAGATGGTGCAGATCGTGCATCCCGAGCACAGCGAAGCCGCACTCGAGCAGATGCTCGGCCACGCCGAGGCGGTGCTGCAGAGGCTGGACCTGCCGTACCGCGTGCTGGCCCTGTGCGGCGGCGATGTCGGCCCGAGCTCGGCCCGCACCTATGACCTGGAGGTCTGGCTGCCAGGGCAGGGCGCATACCGCGAGATCTCCAGCGTCAGCAACTGCGAGGCCTTCCAGGCCCGCCGTATGCAAGCGCGCTTCCGCAACGCCCAGGGCAAGCCCGAACTGGTGCACACGCTCAACGGTTCCGGCGTCGCAGTCGGCCGCGCACTGGTCGCCGTGCTTGAGAACCACCAGCAGGCCGATGGCAGCATCGAGGTGCCCGCCGCGCTGCGTCCGTACCTGGGCGGCGCGCAACGCATCACGGCCTGAGCCTGGGGCGTGCCCGACTCAAGGGCTAGAATGCGCCCCTTCCCCAGTGCGGCGACCACCCGCGCCGGGACGCAGGAAAGGTGGCAGAGTGGTCGAATGCGCCGGACTCGAAATCCGGTTCAGGGGTTCTCCCCTGACGAGGGTT
>JAJTGU010000186.1 GCA_021297985.1 Rubrivivax sp. | reverse complement strand
CTGTGGGCGACGCTGCACAAGGCGGCCAGCAGCCCGACGCAGACCGCGGATCTCCAGCTGCCGGACGTGGTGTCGGGTTGAGGGGCGGATGGGAAACGAGCAGGATTCATGGTCGGTCCTCGGTTTATGTCCGGGCAGAAACGCCTGCCCAGCATCCAGACGGAGTCGCGCGGCCAAAGCGGACAGGCTTGAAGGTGCCGAAGGTGCCGATACCGCCGGGAATGTCCGTTCTGTCGTCGCAGATCCGTCTTTGAGGGCGAGGCACCATGGCAATCTCCAAGGCCGATCTCGTCACGCTCAGTCGGCTGCTTGACGCTGGACTGGCACTCGCCCCTGGCGAAAGGCGGGCATGGCTGTCTGCCTTGCCGGCCGAGCACGCACCGCTGCTTGAGCGTCTGCGCGACATGCTGGCGGCTGCCGATGCCGGCGATTCAGACTCCGGCCCCGACACCAGCGGCCGGCGACCGCTGCCGAAGCCGCTGGCGCTGCCGGTGCTGGGGGCCGAGCAGGTGCCGTCGGCCAGTCCCGGCGAGCGGGTCGGTCCCTGGCAACTGATCCGTGAAGTGGGCCATGGCGGCATGGGTACCGTCTGGCTGGCCGCGCGTGGCGACGGTGCCTATGTCCGGGAGGTCGCGCTCAAGTTGCCGCGGGGGGTGACAGGCGGCAAGCTGGTGCAGCGCATGGCGCAGGAGCGTCAGATCGCCGCCCGGCTCGTGCATCCGGCGATCGCGCGCCTGTACGACGCCGGTGTCGACGACACCGGCCGCCCGTTCATCGCCATGGAGTACGTCGAGGGTCGACGGATCGACGACTGGGTGCGCGAGCAGAAGCTGGACGTGGCGGCGACGATCGCGCTGTACCTCCAGGTGGTGCGGGCGGTCGCCTATGCCCACGGGCGGCTGGTGATCCACCGCGACCTCAAGCCGTCCAACGTGCTGGTCGACGCCGAGGGCCGAGCGCAGTTACTGGACTTCGGGATTGCGACCTGGGCCGACGGCAGCGGGGCCGCCCCCGAGGCACCCACGGCCGGTGGCTTGCGGGCTTTGACACCGCACTACGCCGCGCCCGAGCAGCTCAAGGGAGGCGCCGTCGGTGTGCAGGCTGACGTCTATTCGCTGGGGGTGATGCTCTACGAATTGCTGGCCGGCACCTTGCCGTCGCGCTGGTGTCCCGTGCCGGCGAGCGAGGCCACGCGCGACCCGACCCGCCGGCGGGCGCTGCACGGCGAGGTCGACGCCATCCTGGCCAAGGCGATGGCCGGCGAGCCCGGGCAGCGCTACGCCAGCGCCGATGCCCTGGCCGAGGACCTTGATCGGCACCTGCATGGCGAGTCGGTCGCCGCGAGGCCGGATTCGACGCGTGATCGGCTGCTCCGGGTGCTGCGGCGCCATCGTGTCGTGGCGGGTGCCTGGGGCCTGGGCCTGGCGGCGCTGCTGGTCGGCGGTGTGGCCGCCTTGGTGTCGGCCCACCGGGCGCAGGCCGCGCTCGAACGCGAGCAGCAGGTGCGCGCCCTGGTGGTCGAACTGATCGGTACGCCCCTGGTCGCCGGCTCGCAGGAGCAGGCCGTGCAACGCCAGGCCGAACGGGTGCGCGCGCGTCTGCCGAACGACCCGGCCGTGCAGGCCGACATCCATGGCGAGCTGGCCGGCGCCTTCCAGCAACTCGGGCTCGCGCACCTCGCCGCCGAACACGCCCGGGCCCAGCTCGAGCGGCTGGAGCAGACCGGAGCCGGCGCGGCGGCCCGCAAGCGTGCCGGCCTGGCGCTGGCGAGAGCCCTGCTGGACAACGAGCAGGTCGACGCCGCCGAGCAGAAGGTCCGTGAGGCTCTGGCGCTCGCGCCGGCTGCGAACGATGGCGAACTGGACGTGCAGGCGCGGGTCCTGCTCGTGCGTGTGCTCAGCCGCCAGGCCCGCCACGCGGAAGCCCGGGCGTTGATGGCTGAGGTGACGGTGTCCCCGATGTCGACCGCACCCCGGTCGGCTCTGGCGCGTGCCTGGCTCGAGTACACCGCGGCCAATGCGCTGCGGCAGTCGAGTGACTTCAAGGCCGCGGAGCCGCGCTATCGGCGCGCTTTCGAGCATGCGATGCAGTCGGGCGCGGATGGTGTCGCTGACCTGACGCAGATGCAGCTCGACTTTGCATACGAGCTGATCGTCCGCAATCGCCGGCCCGAGGCGCTGGAGCTGATGGAGCCGGCCCTGGCCCGGGTCAAGGCCCGCGGGCCTTCGGGTGCGGTTCAGGCGGCGAGTCGGCGGGCGTCGCTGGTGGCCAACATGGCGCTGATGGGCCAGTTGCCGTTGCCCTCGGCGTTGGACCTGCTTGCCGAGCAGCGATCGGCCATGCTCCAGCAGGGTCAGAGCCTGCATCCCCTGGTGCTGTCCCAGCTCGAGTTCCACCGCGCCCGGCTTCTGGCCATGCGTGGCCATCTGGCCGAGTCACTGGCGCTGATGGACACCCACGTGCCTCCCTTGCTGGCCGCGACGAAGTGGCCCAACGCCCGCTATTCGCTGGTCAACGCGCATGGCCGCGTCGCCCTGCTGTCCGGCGCGCAGCCACGCGCCGACGCGCTGACGAAACAGGCGCTGACCCTGCGCAACGAAATGGGGCAGGCCCGGATCCCGTTTGCTGCCGTCAGCCACGCCTACATTGCCATGAGCGCCATCATGACCGGCCGCTTCGGTGATGCCGAGCAGGCACTCGACGCCGCGCCGGAGTTCCCGCCTGAGCGCAGCGATCCGGTCGCCGGTGCCGTCTACGCCACCCTGCTGCCGTGGCATCGCGTTCGCCTGCGGATGGAGCAGGGCGACGTGCCGGCGGCGCTCGCCCTCGCTGCAGCGCTGGGCCGCGGCGAAGAGGACGCGACCGATACCGACTTCCTGTCGCCGATGGCGATCCACGCCGAACTGGCCTGCGCGAGTGGCCGAGCCGCTATGGGCCTGGCGCAGCTCGAGGCGATGCTGGAACGGCGCGTCGTCGAAGTCGACGAAACCGTGGACCCGACCGTGGCCCGGCTGCGCGCCGTCGCGGGTCTGTGCCAGCTCGCGCTGGGCCGCCGCGACCGCGCTCGGACTCTGGCGACCCAGGCCGGCCGCGTATTCGAGGCTCAACCGGCCGTGTCGCCCTGGTTCAAGGAACCGTTGCTGCGGTTGCAGCGGCGGCTGGCGGGTTGACCGGCCGACGTCGGCTGGCCACTTTGCGGCGGCTGCATCAACAGGTGCTCGCCCGCGTTCTCGCCACCCAGCACCACGGAGTCGACCTTCTTCAGGTCTGCACGCATCGCGCGCAGCGTGTCGGCCAGGCGTCCCAGTTGGCGCAGGCGCGGCAGCGCGTGTCTCCTCAAGCACGGAGGTGCGCCCAGGCCGTTCGTGCAACTGGCGGAAGGCGCCTTTCGGCCAGGAGCAGCCAGCCAGACCCGAACCACCGGTCGTTCGCTGTCCGATAGCAACCGGTCCCTGGCTTTGGCAGCCATAGATGGACCTGAACTCGCGCCGATGCTCGCGGCTGCCTGGTCGGTGGAGAAGGCGCCGAAGCTGCGCCTTCGAATTGCAGTCTTGCCCGATCCACGCAGAAACCGGCGACACCGGACCCGTGCGCAGATCAACCGCACGGCCACCGCGGGGGCGTCACCCGACAACACCCGCTGTGACATCAGGTGGGCGCTGCTGCCGGACCCAGAGCGCCGATCAGGCACGGGCTCGGCACTACGGCGCCGAGATGCGTGCAAAAAGCCTCTCGATTCAGCCCTAAACCCCCCGCTCCGACTGCCGATAGCTCAGGTACAACAAATGACTGGCCCGCGCCATGAACGCCAATAGCTCAGAAGAAGTCAGCGCAGTCGCAGCCAGGACCTTGCCCGCACCCCGCGAGGTGCTCACGCCGCGCCAGGGCGGCGAGCTATGCGGTATCGACGTCCTGCGCGTGCAGGAAGTCCGCTGCTGCGAGCGGCCCACGCGCATGGCTGGTGCGCCGCCGCATGTGCTGGGCGTGACCAACCAGCGCGGCGTCATCGTGCCCATCGTCGACCTGCGCTGCTGCTTCGGCCTGGACGCTGCCAGCAACACCGACACCGTCACGGTGGTGCTGCGCATCGGCGGGCGCATCGTGGGCGCGGTGGTTGACTCGGTCAGCGACGTGGTGGCCCTGCTGGCCGAACAAGTCAAGCCAGCACCCGAATTCAGCGGTACTGTCCATGCTGGCCATTTCCCAGGCATCGCCATGCTGGGCGAAGGCGTGCGCGCATGCTGATCCTGCTGGACATCCAGCAAGTGATGACCCGCGAATCCATCGGGCTCATCGAACCCGCGCTGCAGTAGCCGAGCGCCACGCAAAGCGTTGAACCACAACCGAAAGCAAATCGAATGAAGCTGAGTCTCAAACTGCCGTTGGCCTTCGCTGTGGCGCTTCTACTGGCGCTTTGCGCGTCTTCGTTCGGCATCTACAGCTTGAACCAATCGCTCGCCGACTACGCCACAACGGTGCGAGTCAGCAGCGAGAGCGCATACGCCACGAAGGATGTTGAGTCGGCGTTCAAGACTCAGGTGCAGGAGTGGAAGAACGTCCTGCTGCGAGGCAAGGATCCGAAAGACCTGGACAAGCATTGGGGTGCCTTCACCAAGGCTGAGCGCGATGTGGACGACAGCGCGAAAGAGCTGCTCGCAAGGCTTCCAGCCGGCGAGGAGAGGTTGCTGGTCGAAAAGTTCATCGCTGCCCACGCCGCCATGGGGCAGGGCTACCGCAAGGCCTTGCAGGAGTTCAAGGCGGCTGGCCTTGATGCGGCGGTAGGTGATAAAGCCGTGCGCGGGATGGACCGCGAACCGGCCAAGCTGCTGAACGAGGCAAGCGAAAAGCTGGCCGCTGCCAGCGCGTTGGTGGCGGTTCAAACTGATGCCGACGGCAAGCGCGCGACTCTCATCAGCCTGGCGCTGATCCTGGCGACTTGCATGGTGAGCGTGGTCGGCGCGGTCTTGTTCAGCCGCACCATCACCCGCCAGCTGGGCGGCGAGCCCGGGACGGCGGCCGACCTGGCCCAATCAGTGGCCCGGGGCGACCTGACGGTGCGCATCGAGCTCCAGCCAGGCGACACGAACAGCCTGATGGCCCAACTGAAGGCCATGCAGGAGAGCCTGTTCAAGGTAGTGGGGGAAGTGCGCGGCAACGCCGAGAGCGTGGCCACAGCCAGCGCACAGATCTCACAGGGCAACGCCGATCTGAGCCAACGTACGGAGCAGCAAGCCAGCTCGCTGCAGCAGACCGCCGCAACGATGGAAGAACTGGGCACCACGGTGCGCCAGAACGCCGACAACGCGCAGCAAGCGAACCAGCTGGCCCAGGCCGCTTCGGGCGTGGCCATCAAGGGTGGTGAGGTGGTGGGTGAGGTCGTCGAGACCATGAAGGGCATCGGCGAGAGCTCGCGCAAGATCGCCGACATCATCGGCACCATCGACGGCATCGCCTTCCAGACCAACATCCTGGCGCTCAACGCCGCGGTGGAAGCCGCGCGTGCCGGCGAACAAGGCCGAGGCTTCGCGGTGGTGGCCAGCGAAGTGCGTAGCCTCGCGCAGCGCAGCGCCGAGGCGGCCAAGGAGATCAAGAGCTTGATCAGCGCCAGCACCGAGTGCGTCGCGCAGGGCACAGCACTGGTGAACCAGGCCGGCCAGACCATGGGCGAAGTGGTGAACTCGATCCGCCGCGTGACCGACATCATGGGCGAGATCAGCAGCGCATCCGTCGAGCAAAGCAGCGGTGTGGCGCAGGTGGGTCAAGCCATCGGCCAGATGGACCAGGTGACGCAGCAGAACGCCGCGCTGGTGGAAGAGAGTGCGGCCGCCGCCGAGAGCCTGAAGAGCCAGGCCGGCACGCTGGTGCAGGTGGTCAGCGTGTTCAAGCTGGCGTACGACCAAGACAGCACTCAGATGCATACCGCGCCGGTAGCCGCCGCGCCTCAGGACTGGAGCGGTGCAGAACGCCGCGGTCCTGCGCGGGCGAAGAACGTCGCGCGGCCGGCCTTCGGCAAAAAGGCAGCGGCGCCCCAGCCTGCGGCCAAGCCGGCCAGTGCGGCCAATGCGGTCGATGCCGCCGAGCCGGCACCGCAAAAGACTGGCACCAGCGACGAGTGGGCAAGCTTCTAATGGCCACCCTGTCGTCCTGAATCGAAGTCCGGCTTGCCGGGCTTCTTGTCGACTCGCCACTGGAGGCTCACCTGCGGGCATGCGAGGCTCTGGCCCCCGCTCGGACCTGCGCTTTTGACAGGGCGTCGATGGGTCCGCTGCAACGCGGACCGCCGACGTTGGTTCCGGGCGGGTCGAGTGACTCTTTTGGGTCGCAAGCCGCCGCTCGCCCTTGTGAATCTCCCCCGCGACGCTGGCCGCCGGAGCAGGCGCCACAGCCCACCGGCCGCCCTACATCAGCAGGTGCTCGCCCGCGTTCTCGCCACCCAGCACCACGTAGTTGACCTTCTTCAGGTCTGCCAGCACGCGACCGCCGGCGTAGCTGATCGAGCTTTGCAGGTCCTCGCGCATCTCGCGCAGCGTGTCGGCCAGGCGTCCCTTGATGGGCTCGAGGATGCGCTTTCCTTCGACGTGCTTGTACTCGCCCTTGTTGAAGTCCGAGGCCGAGCCGTAGTACTCCTTGTAGAGCTTGCCATCCACTTCGACCGTCTGGCCCGGGCTCTCCTCGTGGCCGGCGAACAGGCTGCCGATCATCACCATCGTGGCACCGAAGCGCACGCTCTTGGCGATGTCGCCGTGGTGGCGGATGCCCCCGTCGGCGATGATGGGCTTGCTGGCGACGCGGGCGCACCACTTCAACGCGCTGAGCTGCCATCCGCCGGTGCCAAAGCCGGTCTTCAGCTTGGTGATGCAGACCTTGCCCGGGCCGACGCCGACCTTGGTCGCGTCGGCGCCCCAGTTCTCGAGGTCGATCACGGCTTCGGGTGTCGCCACGTTGCCGGCGATCACGAAGGCCTGCGGCAGCCGCAACTTGATGTGCTCGATCGTCTTGCGCACGCTCTCGGCGTGGCCATGGGCGATGTCGATCGTGATGTAGTCGGCGCCGACGCCCTCGGCCGCCAGACGGTCGATGACGGCGTAGTCCTGCGGCTTGACCCCGGAGCTGATCGACACGAACAGGCCGCGCTCGCGCATGCGCCGCGCGAAGGCCACGTTGTCCAGGTCGAAGCGGTGCATCACGTAGAAGTGGCCGCTGGCGGCCAGCATCTGGGCGATGGGCTCGTCGAGCACGGTCTTCATGTTGCTTGGCACCGCCGGCAGCGCGAAGCGCCGGGGGCCGAACTCGATCGAGGTGTCGCATTCGCTGCGGCTGTCGACGCGGCACTTGCGCGGCAGCAACAGGATGTTGTCGTAGTCGAAGATGTCCATGGTGTCCTTCCGCCCGGCCAGTGTAGCCAGGGCCGCTCCCTAGAATCGCGGCGATGCTCCCTGGCGAATCGCGGCTGCTCCAAGGCCTGAACCCCGAACAGCACGCCGCAGTCACGCTGCCGGCGGTGCCTGCCCTCATCCTCGCCGGTGCCGGCTCCGGCAAGACCCGGGTCCTGACGACGCGCATCGCCTGGCTTCTGGCCCAGGGTCAGGCGTCGCCAGGCGGCATTCTGGCGGTCACCTTCACCAACAAGGCCGCCAAGGAGATGCTGACGCGGCTGTCGGCGATGCTGCCGGTGCCCCTGCGCGGCATGTGGATCGGCACCTTCCATGGCCTGTGCAACCGCTTCCTGCGGGCGCACTGGAAGCTGGCCAACCTGCCGCAGGCCTTCCAGATCCTCGACAGCGCCGACCAGGCCGCGGCCGTCAAGCGCGTGGTCAAGGCGATGAACCTGGACGAAGAGCGCTTCGTGCCCAAGCAGGTGAGCTGGTTCATCGCCAGCGAGAAGGAGAACGGCCGCCGCCCGGCCGACGTGGAGGTGGCCGATCCGCACACCGCCAAGCTGGTCGAGATCTACCAGGCCTACTCCGACCAGTGCCAGCGCGAAGGCGTGGTCGACTTCGGCGAGCTGATGCTGCGCAGCTACGAACTGCTGCGCGACCACGAGCCGCTGCGCGAGCATTACCGGCGCCGCTTCAGCCACGTGCTGGTCGACGAGTTCCAGGACACCAACCGCCTGCAGTACGCCTGGCTGAAGATGCTCGCGCCACCGGGGCAGGTGCCGGCGCAGGGCGTGTTCGCGGTCGGCGACGACGACCAGAGCATCTACGCCTTCCGCGGGGCGCGCGTGGGCAACATGGCCGACTTCGAGCGCGAGTACCGCGTCCAGACCGTCATCAAGCTCGAGCAGAACTACCGCAGCTTCGGCCACATCCTGGACGCTGCCAACCAGCTGATCTCGCGCAACACCCAGCGCCTGGGCAAGAACCTGCGCACCGATGCCGGTGCCGGCGAACCGGTTCGCGTGATGGAGAACCCGAGCGACTACGCCGAGGCGCAGTGGCTGCTCGAAGAAGCGCAGAACCTGCACCGCGCCGGCATGCCGCGGCAGGAGATCGCCGTGCTCTACCGCAGCAACGCCCAGAGTCGCGTGCTCGAGTCGGCGCTGTTCAATGCCGGTGTGCCGTACCGCGTCTACGGCGGACTGCGGTTCTTCGAGCGCGCCGAGGTCAAGCACGCGCTGGCCTACCTGAGGCTGCTCGAAAACGCCAACGACGACACCAGTTTCCTGCGCGTCGTCAATTTCCCCGCGCGTGGCATCGGCGCCCGCACCGTCGAACTGCTGCAGGATGCGGCACGCACCAGCGGACGCAGTCTGATGCAGAGCGTCGGTGCCGTGCCGGGCGCGGCCGGGGCCAAGCTGCTGGGCTTTGTGGCGCTGCTCGATGCGATGCGCGAAGCGACCGCCGGCCAGACGCTGCGCAAGATCATCGAGCACATCATCGACCGCTCAGGCCTGATCGACCACTACCGGACGGAAAAGGAAGGCCAGGACCGGATCGAGAACCTCGAAGAACTGGTCAACGCGGCGGAGAGCTTCGTCACCCAGGAGGGTTTCGGCAAGGACGCGGTGGCGCTGCCGGTGGACGAGCAGTCGGCTGCAGCGGCGCCCCTCAACCTCAGCGGCAGCCCGCCGGTGCCGGATGCCGATACCGGCGAGATCATGTCGCCGCTGGCCGCCTTCCTGACCCATGCGTCGCTCGAGGCGGGCGACAACCAGGCCCAGGCCGGCCAGGACGCGATCCAGCTGATGACCGTGCACTCGGCCAAGGGCCTGGAGTTCGATGCGGTGTTCATCACCGGCCTCGAAGAAGGCCTGTTCCCGCACGAGAACTCGCTGTCGGATGCCGACGGCGTCGAAGAGGAACGGCGGCTGATGTACGTCGCGATCACCCGCGCCCGCAAGCGCCTGTTCATGAGCTTCTGCCAGACCCGCATGCTGCACGGCCAGACGCGGTACCACATCAAGAGCCGCTTCTTCGACGAGCTGCCCGAGGCGTCGCTGAAGTGGCTGAGCCCGCGGCAACAGGGCTTCGGCAGCGGCTATGCACGGCCGTACCACGACGCCTGGCAGCGGGGCACCGGCCTCACGGGCATCGTCGGCGCCGGTCGTGTGTCGCCCGCGCCGCCACCGCACTGGCGCCAGGAGCCACCGCCGCCACCGCTGCCGGCCTTTGCGGCCCCGGTGGCCAGCACTGCCGATGGCGCGTCGCTGCGGGTGGGCATGACGGTGTTCCACAACAAGTTCGGCGAAGGGGTGGTCACCACGCTCGAAGGCCGCGGCGCCGACGCCCGGGCGCAGATCCAGTTCGGTCGCCACGGCTCGAAGTGGCTGGCGCTGTCGGTGGCCAAGCTCACGCCGGTGAACTGAGCCGCGCGTTGGCCCGGCACGGCCGAGGCGCACCTACACTCGCGCCCCGTTTTCCTTCTCGATCCTCACTTCTTCTGTGCCCTTGGACTCCCTGACCCCCCAGACCCAGACGACCATCGCCGCCCGGCTTGCCGTCGAGATCAACGCCCGTCCGGCCCAGGTGGCTGCCGCCGTGGCGCTGCTCGATGAAGGTGCCACCGTGCCCTTCGTCGCGCGCTATCGCAAGGAGGCCACCGGCGGACTGGACGACATCCAGCTGCGCCTGCTCGAAGAGCGCCTGGCCTACCTGCGCGAGCTCGAAGAGCGCCGCATCGCGGTGCTGAAGAGCATCGCCGAACAAGGCAAGCTGACGCCTGAACTGAGTGGCGCCATAGCGGCAGCCGAGACCAAGCAGGCACTCGAGGATCTGTACCTGCCCTACAAGACCAAGCGCCGCACGAAGGGCCAGATCGCGCGGGAGGCGGGCCTCGAGCCGCTGGCCGACCGTCTGTTCGCTGAGCCGACACTCGTGCCACTGGACGAGGCTGCGGCCCACGTCAACGCCGAGGCTGGCTTTGCCGATGCCCTGTCGGTGCTGGATGGCGTGCGCGACCTGCTGTCCGAGCGCTGGGCCGAGGACGCTGTGCTGGTCGGCAGCCTGCGCGAGTGGCTCTGGGAAAGCGCGGAGCTTCAATCAAGACTGGCCGATGGCAAGGACGGCCTGCATGCCGATGCTGCGAAGTTCCGCGACTACTTCGAGCATGCCGAGCCGATACGCCACACGCCCAGCCATCGTGCGCTGGCGATCTTCCGCGGCCGGACTCAAGGCTGGCTGGACGCCAAGCTGCACCTGGAGGAGCCCACGGCCGAACTCCCCGCGAAACCCGGCGCGCCGGCCCGGGTCACGCTGGCCGAGGGCCGGATCGCCGTCCACCTGGGCTGGCGCCACAGCGGGCGCCCGGGCGACGAACTGATCCGCAAGACCATCGCCTGGACCTGGAAGGTCAAGCTCGCGCTGAGCCTGGAGCGCGACCTCTTCGGCCGCGTCCGTGAAGCCGCCGAGGCGGTGGCGATCAAGGTCTTTGCCGACAACCTGCGCGACCTGCTGCTCGCGGCCCCTGCCGGCAAGCGGGTCGTGATGGGGCTGGACCCGGGGATCCGGACCGGCGTCAAGGTCGCGGTCGTCAGCGACACCGGCCGGGTGCTCGCGACCCACACCGTCTATCCGCACGAGCCTCGCAACGACTGGGAGGGTTCCCTGCACGCCCTGGGTCGGCTGGTTGCCGAGCATGGCGTCAACTTGGTCGCCATCGGCAACGGCACCGCCAGCCGCGAGACCGACAAGCTGGCCGCCGATCTGATCCAGCGCATCCACGGCGCCGCGCCCGAGCATCGCATCGAGAAGGTGGTCGTCAGTGAGGCGGGCGCCTCGGTCTATTCGGCCAGCGAACAGGCCTCGGCTGAACTGCCCGATCTGGACGTGAGCCTGCGCGGCGCCGTCAGCATTGCCCGACGTCTCCAGGATCCACTGGCGGAGCTGGTCAAGATCGACCCCAAGAGCATTGGCGTCGGCCAGTACCAGCACGATGTCAACCAGAACCAACTCGCCAAGTCACTGGAGACCGTGGTCGAGGACTGCGTCAACAAGGTCGGTGTGGACCTCAATACCGCCAGCGTGCCGCTGCTGGCGCGGGTGGCGGGACTGTCCGGTGCGGTGGCGGGCAGCATCGTGCGATGGCGCGATGCCCACGGGGCGTTCCGCCACCGCCGCCAGTTGCTCGACGTTGCCGGGCTGGGCCCCAAGACCTTCGAGCAGGCCGCAGGCTTCCTTCGCATCCCGGGCGGAGACAACCCGCTGGACGCAACGGGCGTGCACCCCGAGACCTACCCGCTGGTCGAGAAGTTGCTCGCCCACACCGGACGCAGCGTGGCCGAATTGATGGGCCGCAGCGAGGTGCTGAAGACGCTGCGCCCGGAACTGTTTGCCGATCAGCGCTTCGGCGTCATCACCGTCAAGGACGTGCTGGCCGAGCTTGAAAAGCCCGGCCGGGATCCGCGTCCGGACTTCGTCGTCGCGCGCTTCAACGAGGGCGTGTCCGACATCGCCGACCTGAAGCCGGGCATGCTGCTCGAAGGCACGGTCAGCAACGTTGCCCAGTTCGGCGCCTTTGTCGACCTGGGTGTGCACCAGGACGGGCTGATCCACGTCAGCCAGCTCGCCCACAAGTACGTTGCCGACGCGCGCGAGGTCGTCAAGACCGGCGTCATCGTCAAGGTCAAGGTGCTGGAAGTCGACCTCGCCCGCAAGCGCATCGCGCTGACCATGAAGCTCGACGCCCCGACCGCCCCGCGTGACGGCGCCCGCGGCGACAACCGCTACCAGGCGCCCGCACGCGACCAGCGATCGCGCGGTGCTGCCACGCCATCCGGGCAAGGGGCGGGTACGACGGCGGGCGCGATGGCGGCGGCCTTTGCCAAGCTGCAACAGGGCCGGCGCTGAGGTGCTGCGGGCGGCCGCACTCGCCACACTGGCGGTGGGCATCGTGGGCGCAGCACAGGCCCAAGCCGCGTCCGTGCCGCCAGCGAAGCCGGAGCCGGGCAAGGCTCCACCCGCGGTCCAGCAGATCGTCGTCGAAGGCACCCGGCGCGAGGACACCGAAGCGGAGCGCCGCGAGGCGACGCTGGCGATGGACATCCTCGGCCGCGAAGACCTGGACCGCCATGGCGACCTGTCGCTGCTGGACGTTCTGTCGCGTCTGCCCGGCTTTGCCGTCGACGGCGAATCGGTGCGCCTGCGCGGGCTGGGCGCCGGCTACACCTTGATCCTGATCAACGGCGAGCCCGCGCCGCCGGGTTTTTCGCTCGACCAGCTGCCGCCGTCGCAGATCGAGCGGGTCGAGGTCTTGAAGGGTCCCAGCGCCGAATTCGGCGGTGTCGCTGGCACGATCAACATCATCCTGCGCGGGCCGACCCGCCTGCAGCAACGCGAGGTCCGCGCCGGCATCGGATGGCGCGCCTTGCAGCCGTCCGGCAACTTCGGTGTCGCCTGGGGCGACCGTGTGGGCCCCGTCGGCTTCCAGTTGCCGTTTTCGAGCTGGCGCTGGGCCACGGCCAGCGACTGGAGCGCACAGCGCACGAGCCGGTTGCCAACGTCCGAAGTACGTGCCACCACGCTGGCGGGGCGCGACCAGTCCCGCGGCGGCGGCGCCAACTTCAACCCACGGCTGGACTGGAAGCTGTCGGACCTGCACAGCCTTCAGGTGCAGATGTTCTGGCACCGCAACGAGCCCCGGAACCTGGGTCACTACACGACGCAGACGCTGCTCGGCCCGCCGCCGAGCACGGTCGCCGAGGCCTCGCACAGCGCCAGCCTCGACGAATCGATCCGTGCCCAGGTGCAGTGGCAGCGCCGCACACCCGCCGGCCAGCGCATCGAGCTGCGCCTGTCGGCCCAAGGCGCCGTTCAGCGTTCAGCATCCGGCACCTCGGGCCGCAACGACCTGGGCGGCACCAGCTTCGCACGCGAGCTCTCGGCCAGCCAGCGCGAGCACCGCCACGCCGCCGCCGCCAAGTGGCGCCAGCCGCTCGCTGCCGGCCACGCGGTCTTGTTTGGCCTGGAGTCCGAGGACCGTGTGCGCCGCGAGCTGAGGCGCTGGTTCGACATCGGCCCGTCCGGGTCCAGCGAGCGCATGACGGCAGCGCTGGGGCGCGCCTTCGAGGCGAGTTCGAACAAGGCCAATGCCTTCGTGCAGCACGAGGCACGGTGGGGCGAGACCTGGTCCGGCCTGGTCGGTCTTCGTGCCGAGGCCTGGTCGGTGACCACCGCCGTTCCCGCAGGCCCGGCGCCCGGTTTCGTGGCCAGCCGCGAGCAGGCGCGTCACCGCGCTCTGTCGCCGAGCCTGAACCTTCGCCGCCGCCTGGACGCGCAGGGCGTGGAGCAGGTCCGCATCGGGCTGGCACGCAGCATCCGCTGGCCCGACCTGCCGCTGCTGATGCCACGCTACAACCTGAACACGACCTACGACCGAACGCTGCCCAACACGCCGGTGGCTGCCGATTCGTCGGGCAATCCGGGGTTGGCCGCCGAGCGCGCCACGACGCTGGACCTGGCCTGGGAGTTCCCGATCGGCGTCGGCGCAGCGGCGAGCCGACCGGGTCGCAGCACCCCGGCTTCGGCCAGCGTGGCCGTGTTTTCGCGGCGCATCGACGGGCTGATCCGGCGTCGCATCGCGCTGGAGTCGGTCGCCGAGGCCGACGCGCCGCGCTGGGTGTCGCGCCCGGTCAACCTCGGTCGCGCGACGAGCTACGGCATCGAGCTGTCGGCCAAGGGCGCGGCCGAGGCCCTGCTGCCCGGCCTGTCCGCCCTGCTGCCCAGCGGCCTGACCCTGCGCGCAGCGCTGTCGCTCTACCGTTCGCGCGTGGAGTTGATCGACGACCCCGATGCACGGCTGGAGAACCAGGCGCCCTGGTCGCTGAACCTCGGCTTGGACCGGTTGCCGCCGGGTGGCGAGGGCAGGGCGGGGGATGCCACACGCGACCCTTGGCGCTGGGGACTCAGCGTGGCCCACACGCCCGCGTATTCGACCCAGCAAAGCGACTCGCAGCGGGTCTGGCGCGGCCGGCAGACCCGGCTCGATGCCTACCTGGGCTGGCGGCCGGATCGCCAGACCCAATGGCGGCTTTCCGCGCAGTTCATCGCCGCGCCTGACCTGCGCAGCCGCAGCAGCGTCTTCGATCTCGACGGCTTCGCCGCGGTCAACGACACCCGGCGCGATCAGCGGCTGCGGCTGGCGGTTGATCTGGTGCAGCGCTTCTAGAGTCCCACGATGCAAGCCCTTGCCATCCACGCGGGTCCTCGTGCCCTGGCGCATCTGCGCCGCGAGGGCCTGCGGCCGGAGCATGTTCGCGTTGTCCCGGCGGCGGCCGGCGGGCCCAAGGGGCTGGTCCTCAATGCGCTGGACCGCTACCTTTTTGGCCATTGGCTCAGCGGAACCCCCGCGCCAGTGCACCTGCTGGGCGCGTCGATCGGTGCCTGGCGCATGGCGGCGGCCTGCACGCGCGACCCGGATGCAGCGCTGGCCCAGCTGGCCGAGGACTACATCACCCAGCGCTACCCGCATGCCCCCGGCAAAGGCCCGCAGCCCAAGGTCGTGACCCGGATGTTCGGCGACAAGCTGAACGAGCGCTTTGGCGCCCACGTCGCCGACATCCTGAGCCAGCCGCGCTTTCGATTGCATGTCTTCACGAGCCGGGGCACGACGCTGCTGAAGAGGCCGGGTCGGCTGCGCACGCCTCTGGGCTGGCTGGGTGCCTTTGCCAGCAATGCGGCCAGTCGCAAGGGCCTGGGCCTGTGGCTCGAGCGCGTGGTGTTCAGCGACGCCCGCACGCCACTGCCATTTCCCCTCAGCGACTTTCGCTCTGCCACTGCGGCGCTGTCCGCAGCCAATGCCGTGCCCGCGATCCTCGCGAGCTGCACCGTGCCGTTCTGGCTCGATCCGGTGCAGGACATCCCCGGTGCGCCGCGTGGCGCCTACTGGGACGGTGGCATCACCGACTACCACTTGCACCTGCCCTACAACCGCATGGATGGCGGGATCGTCCTTTATCCGCACTTCGGGTCGCAGGTGGTGCCTGGCTGGCTCGACAAGTCCTGGAAGGGGCGCCACCGGTCGACTCACTTCCTCGACAACCTCCTGCTGCTGGCCCCGCGCCCGCAGTGGGTGGCGACGCTGCCCGGTGGCAAGCTGCCGGACCGCAACGACTTCCAGCGCCACGTCGACGACGACGACACGCGCGAGCGGCTCTGGCGGGTTGCGCTCGCCGAAAGCAGGCGGCTGGCCGATGAGTTCGCATCGGTCGTGAACGGCATGACGCTGGGACGTCTGCCGGACGTCCTGCCACTCGCCTAGAATCCGGGCGTCTCGTTCAACCAGCCAAGGGCCAGGAAAGGCACATCGGTTATGACACCGCGGACTCGAACCACACCGTTCACCGATCACTGATCGGCCGCCGCGTCACGCCTGCATTTCCCCCTGTCCAGACGAAGCGCGGCCGACCCCGCGCTTTTTCGTTTTCTGGAAGACCCTCACCATGATCCGCATCACGCTCCCCGACGGCTCGGCCCGCGAATTTGCTGCGCCGCCCACTGTGGCCGACGTCGCCGCCTCCATCGGTGCCGGCCTGGCCAAGGCGGCGATCGCCGGCAAGCTCGACGGCCAACTCGTCGACACCAGCCGCCGCATCGACGCCGACGCCCGGCTTGCCATCGTCACCGACAAGGATGCCGACGGGCTCGAGGTCATCCGCCACAGCACGGCCCACTTGCTGGCTTACGCGGTGAAGGACCTGTTCCCCGAGGCCCAGGTGACCATCGGCCCGGTGATCGAGCACGGTTTCTTCTACGACTTTTCGTACAGGCGACCCTTCACGCCCGAGGACCTGGCCGCGATCGAGGCCAGGATGGTTGAGCTTGCGAAGAAGGATGAGCCTGTGCAGCGCCGGGTACTGCCGCGCGACGATGCGGTGGCGTACTTCAAGGGGCAGGGCGAGCACTACAAGGCCGAGATCATCGCCAGCATCCCGGCCAGCGAAGACGTGAGCCTGTACCGCGAGGGCGCTTTCGAGGATCTCTGCCGCGGACCGCACGTTCCGAGCACGGGCAAGCTCAAGCACTTCAAGCTGATGAAGGTGGCCGGCGCCTACTGGCGCGGCGACCACCGCAACGAGATGCTGCAACGCATCTACGGCACGGCCTGGGCGAGCAAGGACGATCTGCAGAAGCACCTGACGATGCTCGAGGAGGCCGAAAAACGCGACCACCGCAAGCTCGGCCGCGAACTGGACCTGTTCCACCTCGACGAACACAGCCCCGGTACGGTGTTCTGGCACCCCAAGGGCTGGCGGCTCTGGCAGGAGGTGGAGCAATACATGCGGCGCGTCTACCAGGACAACGGCTACCAGGAAGTGAAGGGCCCGCAGATCGTCGACCGCGTGCTCTGGGAGAAATCCGGCCACTGGGAGAAGTACCGCGACCACATGTTTGTCACCGAGTCGGAGAAGCGCGAGTACGCGCTGAAGCCGATGAACTGCCCGGGCCACATCCTGATCTTCAAGCAGGGCATCAAGAGCTACCGGGACCTGCCGCTGCGCTACGGCGAGTTCGGCAACTGCCATCGCAACGAGCCCACCGGTGGCCTGCACGGCATCATGCGGGTGCGTGCCTTCACGCAGGACGATGGCCACATCTTCTGCACCGAGGACATGATCCTCGGCGAGTGCGTGGCCTACACGGCACTGCTGCAGAAGGTCTATGCCGACTTCGGCTTCACGGACATCGTCTACAAGGTCGCCACGCGCCCGGCAGCGCGCATCGGCAGCGACGAAATCTGGGACAAGGCCGAACACGCCTTGATCGAAAGTCTTCGCCAAAGCGGCTGTGCCTTTGAGCTCGCGCCAGGCGATGGCGCGTTCTACGGGCCGAAGATCGAATACACGCTCAAGGACGCGCTTGGCCGCCCCTGGCAGTGCGGCACCATGCAGGTCGACTTCTCGATGGCCGAGCGGCTGGATGCCGTCTACGTGGCCGAGGACTCCAGCCGTCGTCATCCGGTGATGCTGCACCGGGCCATCGTCGGCAGCCTGGAGCGCTTCATCGGCATCCTCATCGAGCAGCACGCGGGCGCGCTGCCACTTTGGCTGGCCCCGGTGCAGACGGTGGTGGCCTCGATCAGCGAAGGCTCTGCCGAATATGCGGCCGAAGTGGTGAAAACGTTGAAAAAACAAGGAGTTAGGGCCGAATCGGATTTGCGGGCCGACAAGATCGGCTATAAGATCCGTGAGCATTCATTGCAGAAGGTTCCGTACATCCTCGTCGTTGGCGACAAGGAGCAGGCGAATGGGACCGTCGCGGTGCGCGCCCGGGGCAATCAGGACCTCGGCACGATGTCGGTGGATGAGCTTCTGGTCAGGCTCCAGTCCGATCTCGCTGCCAAGCGTTGAAGCTTTCCCCCGAGCGCGCTTTTTGTCGTTTTGAATGGGCTTGCGTACCGCCTGCGCTGGCCTGAGGAGTTGAAACCATCGCTACCTTCATGGACCGCCGCGTGCCCAACGTGGAGCGCAAGCACAGGCTGAACCGCGAAATCCTGGCGCCGCAAGTGCGCTTGAACGGTGTCGAGAACGAACCGTTGGGGATCGTGAGCGTGCTGGACGCGCTGCGCATGGCAGGCGAACTGGATGTTGACCTGGTCGAGATCGCTGCCACCGCCGACCCGCCGGTGTGCCGTCTGATGGACTACGGCAAGTTCAAGTACCTGGAACAGAAGCGAGCGGCGGAAGCCAAGTCCAAGCAGAAGGTCATCGAGGTCAAGGAGGTCAAGTTCCGACCCGGCACCGATGACGGCGACTACAACATCAAGATGCGCAACCTGCGCCGCTTCATCGCCGAAGATGGCGACAAGGGCAAGGTCACGCTGCGGTTCCGGGGGCGCGAGATCACCCACCAGGACATCGGCATGCGCATGCTCGAACGGATCCGCGAAGAGCTGGCCGACGTGGCGGTGGTCGAGCACATGCCCAAGCTCGAAGGCCGGCAGATGATCATGGTCCTGGCCCCGAAGCGGAAGTGATCAGGTAGGACGTTTTTCCAGAATCCCCGGTGCGGCGGCTTGGTCGCCGCCACACCGGGAAAGAAGCGG
>JAJTGU010000196.1 GCA_021297985.1 Rubrivivax sp. | reverse complement strand
TGCCGCTCGCAGAGACCCCGGCGCTGCGCAGGCTGGCCAGCTGCAGCGAGCCGGCGAAACTCACGCGCGGCAGCTCGTCGGCGCGCGCGGCGGCCACGTCGGCCGCGGCGGCGATCACGGCGGCGCTGGGCGGGTCGTCGGCGAGCCAGGCGTTTTCCACCATGCGTGCCGACATCTTCACCAGCGCCATGGTGTGCGGGTGGTAGCTGCGGTGCTCGCCCGAACAGTCCAGCACGCCCAGCACCTGGCCGCGCGCGTCGAGGATGGGTGCGGCCGTGCAGGTGAGGAAGTGGTTGGCGCGCACGTAGTGCTCGTGCGCGTGCACCAGCACCGGCGCCTCTTCCACCAGCGCCGTGCCGATGGCGTTGGTGCCCTTGGCGGCCTCGGACCACAGCGCACCGGGTTGCAGCGCCACGCGCGCGGCGCGCTGCAGGAAGCTGTCGTCCCCGATGGAATGGATCACCACGCCGGCGGCGTCGGTCAGCACCACCATGCTCTGCGAATGCACCACGTGTTCGTAGAGCATTTCCATCACCGGCGCAGCGTGGTCGAAGAGGCGCCGGTTGCGCTCGCGGGCGATGGCCAGGTCGGCCGCCGGCAGCGGCGTGTGTTCGGGCGCAGCGCCCGGCCGCACGCCCAGAGCCGCACTGCGTGCGTGCGACTGCGCGATCGTCAGCCGATGGGCCTCATCCGTGCGCAGGGTGTTGCCAGCGGCCGCAGGGGGCAGCGTCGGCAGGGCTGACGGCAAGGCTGAAGGCGGTGCGGGCATGGGCGGCCCGCAAGTTAACACGGCCCCGAGTGGGGCCGTGTTGCAGGGGTCTGTGGCGCGGTCGGTACGCCGTGCTCAGTGCGCCCCGGCCAGACGGAAGGCGGCCACCGCCTGCGCCAGCCTTGCCGATTGCTCGCGCATGCTGGCCGCGGCTGCGGCGCTCTGCTCCACCAGCGCGGCGTTCTGCTGCGTCATGTGGTCGAGCTCGGTGACGGCGCTGTTGACTTCGCCGATGCCATGGCTCTGCTCGGAGGCGGCGCCGCTGATCTCGCCGATGACGTCGGTCACGCGCTTGACGCCGCTGACGATCTCGGACATCGCGCCGCCGGCGTCCTGCACCAGGCGGGCGCCTGATTCCACCTTCTCCGACGAAGCGCCGATCAGGCTCTTGATCTCGCGTGCCGCGCCGGCGCTGCGCTGCGCCAGGCTGCGCACCTCGGCAGCCACCACGGCGAAGCCGCGGCCCTGCTCGCCGGCCCGTGCCGCTTCCACGGCCGCGTTCAGCGCCAGGATGTTGGTCTGGAAGGCGATGCCGTCGATGGTGCCGATGATCTCGTTGATGCGGCGCGAGGCGGCATCGATCTCGCTCATGTTGGCCACCACCTGCTGCACGATGTCGCCACCGCGGCGCGCCGCTTCGGCGGCGTTGCCGGCCAGGCCGTTGGCCTGCTGGGCCGATTCGGCGCTCAGCCGCACGCTGTCGTTGAGCTGCACCACCGAGCTGGCCGTGGCCTGCAGGTTGGAGGCCGTGAGCTCGGTGCGGCTGCTCAGGTCCTGGCTGCCGGCGGCGATTTCGTTCGCCGAGGTGGCGATGGAGTCGGCCGCCTGCCGGATGGTGCCCACGGTCTGGCTCAGGCTGTTGGCCATCTGCAGCAGCGTGGCGTTGAGCGAGCTCTGGTCGCCCGCCTGCGGCCGCAGCTGCACCTGCAGGTTGCCTTCGGCAATGGCCTGCACGGCGGCCTTCAGGCGGCTGGGTTCTTCACCCAGGTCGCGCCAGACCGAGTTGACGATCAACCACGAGGCCAGGCCCAGCACGGCCAGCACCACCAGCCCGGTGGCCAGCGTGACCCACTGCGCCTGCCGGATGCCGGCCTCGGCCGCCGCCTGCGAGGTGGCGGTGGCCGACGCCGTGGCTTCCAGCGTGCTCTGCAGCAGCTTCTCCATCGCGGCTTGCGTGTCCTGCATGCGCTTGACGGAGTCACCCAGGTCGCCCTTCTCCAGCATGGCGCGCGTGGCGCCGAGGGCTGCACCCTGGTAGGCCTCGAAGGCCTGCCCGAGTTCGGTGGCGCGCGCTTGCTGCGTGGGGATGGCAGCGAGCTTGGTGATGACGGCGCGCGTCTTCTCCACCTCGGCCTGCACCTCCTTCAGCTTCTCGGCGTCGCCTTCGACGACGGCCGATTGCAGCAGCAGGCGGAAGGCCTCGACGCCGCGATCCAGGCGCTGCACCTGCTCGCGGGCCGGGGTGTCGATCTGGCCCAGCTGGCCCAGTGCGCCCGAGGTTCGGGCACCGACGATGAAGCTCACCGCGATGCCCACCAGGAACACCGCGGCCGCTGCCAGGGGCAGCATCCAGATCTTGTGGCGGAAGTTCATGAAACGACTTTCTTCGGGGCCGGGGTGGCCCCTTCACGGGTTCAATCCAGGGCGAGCAGCACCTTGACGCTGCCGTCAACGGCCGACTTCTCGATGTAGCCCACGGCCTTGGGGTCGGCGGCCACGGCCTTCTTCACGGCGGCGGCGTCAGGCAGCTGCTTGGGCGGCTGGCCCTTGCCGGTGAAGACCACGCGCGACCACGTCGACTTGACCTGCGCCACCTCGCGGCCGGTGGCCTTGCGGTAGAACGCGGCGTAGAGCGGCGAGCCGTCGTTCAGGTCCAGCGGCGTGAGCGCCTGGCTCTTGCCGAGGAAGAGATCGGCCACCTGGTCCTTGCTCAAGGCGGCGGCACTGGGGTGGCCGACAACGACAATGTCCTGGGCGCTGGCCACACCGGCCAGGGCGAAGCTGGCTGCGGCCAGCAGGGTGCGGATGTTCATGGCGCGGGCCTCCTCAGAAGATGAAGTCCACGGCCAGCGACAGCACCTGCACCGGGTCGGCCGGGCGCGGCCCGCCGACGTTGCGGAACAGGCTATAGCCACCCTTGGTGTCCACGCGCTCGTACTGCGCCTTCACCGCCACGTTGCGGTAGGCGTCCCAGCGCACGCCCAAGGCCGTCGTGGCCTGCGTGATGTTCAGGCTGTCCATCAGCCCGTCGACCGTGAGCGCCAGCGTCGTGAGCTGCACGTTGACGTTGCGCGGGATGTTGTTGACGACGTTGGTGTCGTTGCGGCGCAGCTCGGACACCACGGCGTAGGGCGTGAAGCTGCCGAAGCGGTAACCGGCCATCACGTGCCAACCCGTGGTGTCGGGCACGTAGCAATCGCTCTTGCGCTGGGTGTACTCGGTGGAGCCGACCCAGTTGCCCTTCTCCAGGCTCAGGCCCACGCCGGTGAAGCTGGCCTTGCGCGCGGTGCAGTCGATCTGCTGGCCCACGCTGGCGAAGGGCGTGGCGCCCAGCACGCCCACCAGCTGCTTCATCGTGGTGCTCTGCACCGTCAGCTTGCCGTTGATGTGGCCCATGCGCAGCGTGACGCCGTCGGCCAGTTCGGCCGTCAGGTTCACGCCGACCTGGTTCTTGAAGTCGATGTCGGTGCGCTCGTAGGCGAGCGTGGTCTTGCCCGCCAGCAGTTGCGCGGTCACGGGCACGCCGGCCACGTCGCCCGCGTACAGCAGGTCGGCGCCATCGAAGCTGCGGAACATGACCTGGCCGTAGACGTCCGAAGGCGTGCGCAGCCAGGTGTTGGCGTAGCCGACTTCGCGGAAGTCGGACACGGCGAAGTACGGGGCGCCGATGCGGCCTGCGCGCACCGTGAAGCCGCCGCCCAGCTTGGCCTTGGCGAAGGCCCACTCGACGCCCGGCTTCTCGTTGCCTTCGCCGTTGTGTTTGGCCAGCAGCTGCAGGGTGGCCGAGAACATCGGGTTGAAGCTGCCGTCGAGCTGCACGCCCAGGCGGCTGTCCGGCTTGAACGAGGCCGACTCACCGGCGCCGCTGGTCTGACCGACCTGGCGGAACTCGATGCCGGGCTTGTCGACCTGGACGACACCGACCGTGCCGAAACCGCTGACGCGGAGGTCTGGCCCGGAGGCCAGGGCTTGCTGGCTGGCCGCTGCCAGCAGAGTCAGGCTGAGGACGGTCAGCCCGTGGGTGGTACGCATGGAGGTCTCCGACAATCTAGGGTGCTGCCGCAAAGAATTCGCTGGATGCGGATTTCTTTTCGGCACGATTCCAAGACACTTGAGCCCGTTGTGTTCAGCTTTGACCGAACAAGGCCTGGACAAAAGGGCAGGGCGGCCGGCCTGGCGCGCCAAGCGCTCAGGAATTGGGCGCATAGAGGGCCCGCAGAAGGCGCTCAAGGGCGTGATGATGGAGCTTGAGGACTGTGCCTTCCCGCTTCTGCACGGCATGGAGGCCCACGGCGACCCGATGACGGCCTTCAAGGACACCGACTACGCCCTGCTCGTAGGCAGCATGCCGCGCAAGGCCGGCATGGAGCGCGCCGAGCTGCTCAGCATCAACGGCCAGATCTTCATCGGTCAGGGCAAGGCGCTGAACGCCGTGGCCAGCCGCGACGTCAAGGTGCTCGTGGTGGGCAACCCTGCCAACACCAACGCCTGGATCGCCATGAAGAGCGCGCCCGACCTGAGGCGCGAGAACTTCACCGCCATGCTGCGCCTGGACCACAACCGCGCGCTCAGCCAGCTGGCCGCCAAGACGGGCAAGCCGGTGGCCAGCATCAGGAAGCTCGGCGTCTGGGGCAACCACAGCCCCACGATGTACGCCGACTACCGCTTCGCCACCATCGACAGCGCCAGCGTGAAGGACATGGTCAACGACCACGCCTGGAACAAGGACGTGTTCCTGCCCACCGTGGGCAAGCGCGGCGCGGCCATCATCGAGGCGCGCGGCCTGTCATCGGCGGCCTCCGCAGCGAATGCCGCCATCGACCACATGCGTGACTGGGCCCTGGGCACGAACGGCGGCTGGGTGACGATGGGCGTGCCCAGTAACGGCGAGTACGGCATCCCGCAGGACGTGATGTTCGGCTACCCCGTCACGTGCGAGGCCGGCTCGTACAGGATCGTCCAGGGCCTGCCCATCGACGAGTTCAGCCGGGGCTGCATCGACAAGACGCTGGCCGAGTTGCTCGGCGAGCAGGACGGCGTCAAGCACCTGCTGTAATGCGCCCTGCATCGTCGGCGCACGCACGAGGGCCCGCGACGCGAGCCATCTTTCGTGGGCCTCAGCGGCGGCGCGCCGCCGCCAGCAGCGCCAGGCCAAGGCCCGCGAGCGCCAGCGAGGCCGGGCTGGACACAGGCACCGGGGCGGTCTCCAGCACGCTGAAGCTGGCGCGGTAGTTGGCGCCGCCGCGGCTGTCGAAGCGTTCGCCGATGTTCGAGGTGATCCGCCAGTAGAGCTCCAGCGTGTGCTCGCCGGCGCCCAGGCCGGCCAGGAAGTCGATCGGCGTGCCGGACAGCTGCGCCCACTTCTGGTCGCCCGGCGTGCTGGCGAAGACGTTGCCCATCGCGTCGTTGAACGGGAGGTCCGACGTGAAGCCGATGGCCTGCGAGGTGAACGCGCCGCCGTTGACTCGCCAGGACAGGACCGCGCCGGTGACGTCGCCACCGCCGTTCTTCCAACTCAGCACCTCGGCACCCGAGATGTAGGCGGCGGCCCCGAGGGCAAAGTCGCCGAGGTCGGCACCGTGGAAGGCGGGGCCGGTCGTCGGACCGGGCTGGGTGCCGCCGTACCAGGCGAAGCCGCCAGCGCCCGGGCCGTCGGCGTCGATCGCGACGTAGCTGCCGAAGATGCCGACGGCTGCGGCCGAGGCGGCGCCGCCGGCAAGCAGGGCCGCGGTGGCGAGCAGGGTGCGAAGGGCGGTCAGGCGCATGGGGCAGGTCTCCAGTTTGGGCTTGAATGTGTATTCTAGATACATGTCCTGGTCCACCTCTTGACGAAAACACCCTTGTTTTCGCTTCCTACACCCCGCAAATCCGGGGATCTGCTCGCTGTGAAGCAAGTAGTTTGACTACAAGGCGCGCGATCATGCTGCCCCGGAGCCGTCGCTCTCAGGCCCGGCCCGACAGGCTGCCCGCTGCGGGGTAACCTTCCATGCCTGCACCCCTGCATCCGCCCTCCCGAGCCCGCCGTGCCCTCACACCCCCGCGACGCCCTGTTCGACCCCGAAGACCTGCCCGTGCCGGCGCTGCCGGTATGCGACCACTACGCCGGCGTTGAACCTCGCATGAGCAAGAGCCTGCAGCTGCAGGCCGAGCTGGGCCCGGTGTTCGACGTCACGCTCGACAACGAGGACGGCGCCCCGGTCGGCCGCGAGGTCGAGCACGCGCGGCTGATCGCCGGCCTGCTGGGCGGGCCGCTGAACCGCTTCGGGCGCGTCGGCGTGCGGCTGCTGCCGGTGTCGCACCCGGCCTTCGCCGAGGTCGCGAACGTCGTGCTCGGCGCCGCCAAGCCGCCGGTCTACCTGATGATCCCCAAGCCACGCGGCCCGGCCTGCATCGACGCCGCGGCTCGCACGGTCGACCGCCTGGGCGGCGCCGACGTGCCGCTGCGGGGTGTACCGCTGCGACGCTGATGGCGTGCCCGGTTTCATCGAGGCGGGCGCGCCGACCGATGACGAGCTCGATGCACTGCTGCACACCATCATTGCCCGGCTCATGAAGATGCTCACGCGCCGGGGCGTGCTGGTCGCGGACATGGGCCAGACCTACCTGGCCGAGCCGGATGCCGACGGCGAGGAGGCGCGCACGCTGCGG
>JAJTGU010000311.1 GCA_021297985.1 Rubrivivax sp. | reverse complement strand
CCGCGCGGCATGATCACCTTCTTGGACACCCCGGGCCACGCCGCCTTCACGGCGATGCGCGCCCGCGGGGCCAAGGCCACCGACATCGTGATCCTGGTCGTGGCCGCCGACGACGGCGTGATGCCGCAGACCAAGGAGGCGATCTCGCACGCCAAGAGCGCCGACGTGCCGATCGTCGTGGCGATGAACAAGATCGACAAGCCCGATTCCAACCTCGAGCGCGTGAAGAGCGAGCTCGTGGCCGAGGGGGTCGTGCCCGAGGACTTTGGCGGTGAGTCGCCGTTTGTTCCGGTCTCGGCCCGCACCGGCCAGGGCATCGAGGAACTGCTCGAGCAGGTGCTGCTGCAGGCCGAGGTGCTGGAGTTGCGGGCTCCGAACGAGGCCTTGGCGAAGGGCCTGGTCATCGAGGCCAAGCTCGACAAGGGCCGTGGCCCGGTCGCCACCGTGCTGGTGCAGAGCGGCACGCTGAAGAAGGGCGACGTCGTGCTCGCGGGCAGCAGCTACGGCCGGGTCCGAGCCATGCTCGACGAAAACGGCCATTCGACCGACAGTGCCGGCCCGTCGATCCCGGTCGAGATCCAGGGCCTGACCGAGGTGCCGCTGGCCGGCGACGACTTCATGGTCCTGGCCGACGAGCGCCGAGCGCGCGAGATCGCCACCTTCCGCCAGGGCAAGTACCGCGAGGTCACGCTGAACAAGCGCCAGGCGGCCAAGCTGGAGGACATGTTCGGCAGCATGGGCGAAGGCGCGGCGCAGACGCTGTCGCTGATCGTCAAGGCCGACGTTCAGGGCTCCCAGGAGGCGCTGGCGCAAAGCCTTCAGAAGCTGTCGACGCCCGAGGTCCGGGTGCAGATCGTGCACGCCGCGGTCGGTGGCATCACCGAAAGCGACGTCAACCTGGCGATCGCGTCCAAGGCGGTGGTCATCGGATTCAACACCCGGGCCGACTCCGGTGCCCGCAAACTGGCCGAGAACAACAGCGTCGACCTGCGCTACTACAACATCATCTACGACGCGGTCGACGAGGTGAAGGCGGCGATGGGCGGCATGCTGGCGCCCGAGCAGAAGGAAGAGGTCATCGGCATGGCCGAGGTCCGCAGCGTGTTCGTGGCCAGCAAGATCGGCACCGTCGCAGGCTGCATGGTCACCGCGGGCCTGGTGCGCCGCGAGGCCCGCTTCCGACTGCTGCGCGAGAACGTGGTCATCTACACCGGCGAGCTCGATTCGCTCAAGCGCTTCAAGGACGACGTCAAGGAAGTCAAGGAAGGCTTCGAGTGCGGCGTCAAGCTGAAGAACGTCACCGACCTGAAGGAAGGCGATCAGCTCGAGTTCTTCGAAGTGAAGGAAGTGGCACGCACGCTGTAAGGCGGGCGCTGACGCAACATGCGAAAGCCCTGCCGGACCCCCGGCAGGGCTTTTTCGCTTGCGTCGACCCTTGAAGCACCATGAGACACAAACGCAGCGCACCCAACCGAGGCCACCGCGTCGCCGACCAGATCCAGCGCGATCTGGCCGAGCTGATGCGCGAGCTGAAGGACCCGCGGATCGGTCTGGTCACGATCAACACGATCGAGGTCTCGCCGGACTATGCCCACGCCCAGGTCTACTTCTCGCTGCTCGTCGGCGACGCGCTGGAGTGCGAAGCGGCGCTGAACGAGGCCGCAGGCTTCCTGCGAAACGGGCTGTTCAAGCGCCTGGCCATCCACACCGTGCCGACACTGCATTTCCACTTCGACAAGACCACCGAGCGCGCCGCAGACCTGTCGGCGTTGATCGCCAAGGCCAACGCCGTGCGGGCGAAGGACGACTGAGTTGGCCCCGCCTGCGTCGCCCGCAAGCCCCCGCCAGCCGCGCCGCGTGCTGCACGGTGTGCTGCTGCTCGACAAGCCGCTGGGCTGGACGAGCAACGACGCGCTGCAAAAGGCCAAGGGCATGATGCGGGCCTCGAAGGCCGGCCACACCGGCACGCTGGACCCGCTGGCCACTGGCCTGCTGCCGCTGTGCTTCGGCGCAGCGACCAAGTTCTCGCAGGTCAGCCTGGACGCCGACAAGCGCTACATCGCCACCTTGCAGCTCGGCGGGCGCAGCAGCACGCTGGACGGCGAAGGCGACATCGTGCCCGGCACGCCGCCGGCCTTCGACCGCGTGACGCTGGAAGCGGTCTGCGCCCGGTTCGTCGGCCCTCAGGACCAGCGACCCCCGATGTTCTCGGCGTTGAAGAAGGACGGCCGGGCGCTGTACGAGTACGCACGCGCCGGCATCGACGTGGCGCGTGACACACGCCGGATCACGGTTCATCGCCTGGACATCGTGTCCTGGAACGATTGCCGGCTGGTGATCGACGTGGCGTGCAGCAAGGGAACCTACATTCGCAGCCTGGCCGCCGACCTGGGTGACGCGCTTGGCTGCGGCGCGTGGCTGCAAGCCCTGCGTCGCACCGGCACCGGTGGTCTTGGCCTGGACGGGGCGGTCACGCTCGACGAACTGGCTGCGCTGGACGACCCCGGGCGGCTGGCGCGCTTGCTGCCGCCCGACGTGCTGCTGGCCGACTGGCCGGCCGTCACCTTGCCGGACGACGAGGCCGGCCGATTCCTGACCGGCTTGCGCCGCCGCGTGGCGCTTGCCGATGCCCCGGCGGTACGCGTCTACGCCGAACGACCGCGTGCCTTCCTCGGCAGCGCCCACATCACCGGTGGCGAACTCATCGCCGACCGCCTTTTGAGTCCCCTGGAAGTGCAGAGCACCCCATGAGCAATCCACGCCCCATCCGCAACATCGCCATCATCGCCCACGTCGACCACGGCAAGACCACGCTGGTCGACCAGCTGCTCCGCCAGAGCGGCACCTTCCGCGAGAACGAGAAGGTCGCCGAGCGCGTGATGGACAGCAACGACATCGAACGCGAACGTGGCAT
>JAJTGU010000282.1 GCA_021297985.1 Rubrivivax sp. | reverse complement strand
TCTAGACGAAGGGGACTGCGTTTCCACTTCTCGCTCGAACTGCTCGCCGACGGCTGCTTTTGGTGGAGGTAAGCGGGATCGAACCGCTGACCTCTTGCATGCCATGCAAGCGCTCTCCCAGCTGAGCTATACCCCCGTTCCATGCCGGGTCGGCATCGCTGCCGCACCTGCCTCGAAACCGTCGTTGCCGCCGTTCAAGTGAGCTTCACAGTATAGCCCAGAATTCTCGGGCTTCATCGCCCGGCCAAGGCAATGCGGGCGAGAACCGTGTCACGGTCAAAGAGCGCCAGCACGGCGTCGATCGACGGCGTCTGGACCCTCCCGGACACCAGCACGCGAAGCGCCGGCGCCAGTTGCGGCATCTTCAATCCGGACTCGGCCAGCGTGGCCTTCAATGCCGCGGCGATAGAGGGCGCAGACCAGTCGGACAGCGCCTCCAGCCGGGTCTGCAGCGCCGGCAGCACAGCGAGCACCGGGGCTGTCAGGTGCGCGGCGAGGTCTTCGGCCCTGGGCTGCGGCTTCACGAACAGGATCGCCACCCAGTCGGCCAGCTCGGCCACGGTGCTGCAGCGATCCTTGAACAGCGCGCAGGCCGCCATCAGCCGCGGCAGGTCGTCGCTGGCGATGCCGCGCGTGGCGAGTTGCTGCTGCAGCAGCGGCACCAGGCGGGCGTCTGTCGCGGCCTTGAGGTAATGCGCATTGACCCAGGCAAGCTTGGCCGGATCCCACTGCGCAGGACTCCGGGACAGATGGCTGCCGTCAAACCAGGACACCATCTGCTCGCGGCTGAAGAGTTCGTCGTCGCCATGGCTCCAGCCCAGCCGGGAGAGGTAGTTGAGCATCGCCTCGGGAAGGAAGCCGTTGTCGCGGTAGTGGGTGACGCTGACCGCGCCTCGCCGCTTGCTGAGCTTGAGCCCGTCGTCGCCGAGGATGATCGGGCAATGGCCGTAGGCAGGAGGCGCGGCACCCAGCGCGCGGAAGATGTTGATCTGCCAGGGCGTGTTGTTGATGTGCTCGTCGCCGCGAAAGACATGCGTGATGCCCATGTCGAGGTCGTCGACAACCACCGCAAAGTTGTAGGTCGGCACGCCGAGCGCACCCGCGGGTGCGTCGACCGGCGCCGGGCGCAGCACGATCAGGTCGTCGATCTCTTCGTTGGAAATCGCAATCTCGCCCTTGACCAGATCGGGCCAGCGCACCGTGCCCGACGGCGGGTTGCAGAAGCGCACGGCGGGTCGCACGCCGGCCGGCGCCGGCGGCAGCACCTTGCCCGGTGCCGGGCGCCAGCGGCCGTCGTAGCGGGTCTTCTCGCCGCGCGCCTTCTGTGCCTCGCGCATGGCATCGAGCTCTTCAGGCGTCGCGTAGCAGAAGTAGGCCGTGCCTGCGGCGAGCATCTCGCGCACCACCGCGTGATAACGATCGAGCCGCTGCATCTGGAAGAACGGGCCCTCGTCCCAGTCCAGGCCGAGCCAGCGCATCGACTCGAGGATCTGCGTCACCGAATCTTCGCTGGAGCGTTCGACATCGGTGTCTTCGATCCGCAGCACGAACGCGCCACCATGGTGACGGGCGTAGGCCCACGAATACAGGGCCGTGCGCGCGGTACCCAGATGCAGGAAGCCGGTGGGCGACGGAGCGATCCGGGTGCGCACGGGGCGCCCAGAACGTGACGTGACGGGTGATGCGATGCTCATGGGGATAGGGTCAGCGCGAGCGCGTCCAGGCCGCGTGCGAGGTCGGCCTTCAGGTCTGCGATGTGCTCCAGGCCAACGCCCAGACGGATCAGGCCCTGGCCGATGCCGGCGGCGCGCCTCTGGTCTTCGCTCAGGCGGCCATGGGTCGTGCTCGCCGGGTGGGTGATGATGCTGCGCACGTCGCCGAAGTTGCCGGCGATGCTCAGCACGCGGGTGGCGTCGATGACGCCGAAGGCCTCGGCCCGACCGCCCTTCACGTCGAAGGCCAGCACGGCGCCGCCACGCCCGCCTTGCTGGTGCATCGCCAGCGCGTGCTGCGGATGCGAGGCCAGGCCCGGGTAGTGCACACGCGCCACCGCCGGGTGGGACTCGAGCCAGCGCGCGAGTTCGAGGGCGCGCTCGCTTTGCGCATGCAGGCGCACCGACAGCGTCTCCAGCCCCTTGGCGACCACCCAGGCATTGAACGGCGACAGGCTCATGCCCGCGGTGCGCACCAGGGGCTCGAACCTGCTGCGGACCAGGGCCTCGTCGGCGCACAGCGCACCGGCAATGACTCGTCCCTGGCCGTCCAGGAACTTGGTCCCCGAGTGCATCACGATGTCGGCGCCGAACTTCACCGGCTGCTGCAGCGCTGGCGAGCACATGCAGTTGTCGACGACGAGCAGCGCGCCGGCCTCATGGGCCAGGTCGGCCAGCGCCCGGATGTCGCAGATCTCGCCCAGCGGATTGGTCGGCGTCTCGGCAAAGAACAGCTTGGTGTTCGTCCGCCGAGCGGCGGCCCAGGCCGCGACATCGGTCTGCGGCACCAGCGTCGTCTCGACACCGAACTTGCCGAACTCGCCGACGAGCAACCGGATCGTCGAGCCGAACACGCTCTGCGAGCAGACGATGTGGTCACCGGCCTTCAGCAGCGACATCACCAGCAGCGTGATCGCGGCCATGCCGCTGGCGGTGCCGATGCAGCCGCTCGTGCCCTCCAGCGCCGCGAGCCGGCGCTCCATGATGGTGACGTTGGGGTTGGAGAAGCGGCTGTAGACGAAGGCGTCCTCTTCGTTCGCAAAGCGCCGTGCGGCCGTCTCGGCGTCCGGGTGCACGAAGCAGCTGGTCAGGAACAGGGCCTCGCTGTTTTCGCCCCAGGCGGTGCGCGGCAGGCCGTCGCGGATGGCCAGCGTGTCCGGGTGCAGCCCTTCGGGCCAGTCGATGCGTGGCAATGCCATCAGTCGCCTCCGCTGCCCTGCAGCGCCAGCCGGCCACGGTCGGCGGCCTCTTCGCCACTGCCGAAGGCAAGCGCCCGCTGGACCTGCATCGCCTCGATGTCGGCCTGGAACACGTCGCCCGTGATGTAGCGGCCGTCGAAGCAACTGGCCTCCAGGCCATCCAGAGCCGGGTTCAGGGCGCGCACCATGCGCTTGATCGCGTCCACGTCCTGATAGACCAGCGCGTCGGCACCGACGAACTCGCGGATCTGCTCGACCGTGCGGCCATGGGCGATCAGCTCTTCCTGGGTCGGCATGTCGATACCGTAGACGTTGGGGTGGCGCACCGGCGGCGCCGCCGAGGCCAGGTACACGCGCCGCGCACCGGCCTCGCGCGCCATCTGCACGATCTCCTTGCTCGTCGTGCCGCGCACGATGGAGTCGTCGACCAGCAGCACGTTGCGGCCGCGGAACTCGACGCCGATCGCGTTGAGCTTCTGGCGCACGCCCTTCTTGCGGGTCTCCTGTCCCGGCATGATGAACGTGCGGCCGACGTAGCGGTTCTTGACGAAGCCCTCGCGGTAGGGCTTGCCGATGCGGTGGGCGAGCTGCATCGCGCTGGGCCGGCTCGACTCGGGAATCGGAATCACGACGTCGATCTCGTTCGGCGGCACGGTCGAGATCACGCGCTGGGCCAGCGCCTCGCCCATGTTCAGCCGCGCCTGGTAGACGCTCACACCGTCCATCACCGAGTCCGGCCGGGCGAGGTAGACGTACTCGAACAGGCACGGGTGCAGTTGTGGCGCTGCGGCGCACTGCTGTGCATGCAGTCGGCCTTGCAGATCGATGAACACCGCCTCGCCGGGCGCGACATCGCGCAGCAGGCGGTGGCCGGTGCCTTCGAGTGCCACCGACTCGCTGGCCACCATGCGCTCCATGACTCCGGGTTGGCCGGGGACCTCGCCTTCGCCGATCACCAAGGGGCGGATGCCGAACGGATCGCGGAACGCCAGCAGGCCATGGCCGGCGATCAGCGCGATCACCGCATACGAGCCCTTCAGGCGCCGGTGCACGGCGCCGACGGCCTTGAACAGCGTCGCCGGCGTCAGCGGCAGTTCGCGCGCCGCGAGTTCGATCTCATGGGCCAGGATGTTGATCAGCACCTCGGTGTCCGACGAGGTGTTGATGTGGCGGCGGTCGATCTGGAACAGCTCGTCCTGCAGGGCTGACGCGTTGGTCAGGTTGCCGTTGTGCACGAGCACGATGCCGAACGGCGCGTTGACATAGAACGGCTGCGCCTCTTCTTCGCTGTAGGCATTGCCGGCGGTCGGGTAGCGCACCTGTCCCAAGCCCACCGGGCCGGGCAGGCTGCGCATGTTGCGGGTGCGGAAGACGTCGCGCACCATGCCACGGGCCTTGTGCATGAAGCATTTGGTGCCGAGCATCGTGACGATGCCGGCTGCGTCCTGGCCTCGGTGCTGAAGCAGGAGCAGCGAGTCGTAGATCAGCTGGTTGACGGGCGCTTGCGAGATGACGCCGACGATGCCGCACATGGGATGAGGCTCTCACCGCCGCGTGGGCGGATCAGGAAAACGGGTGGACGGACGGGAGGATCAGGCCGGCAAACCGGCCGGCAGGCGCTGCGTGATGGCCTCCGGCAGCCAGGGCTTGAGACCCGAAATGACATACCCAAGGCCGCGGACCGTCTGCGACTGGCGCCAAGCATCGGATTGTGCGGCCGGTGTCAGTGCGACGCCCAGGGCCAGCGCCAGCAGCAGCACACCCCCGCGCAAGGCGCCGAAGCCGCCGCCCAGCAGACGGTCCGGGATGGACAACGGCGTGGCCTGGATCAACATCCGGATCAACCTCGAAAGCAGCCCCCAAGCCACCAGCACGGCGATGAAGCCGATCACAAAGGCGGCCGCCAGGTTCAGCCCGGTGCCCCAACCCGGGAGATGCGGCGCGAGGAACGGCACGGCCCATTGCGCCCCGAACCAGGCGACCAGCCAGCCGGCCAGCGACAGGCACTCGAACACGAATCCCCGCCACAAACCCACGGCCACCGAGAGCCCGATGACGGTGAGCAAGGCGATGTCGAGCCAATGCATGGATCGCTGAAGACAAGCGCAGAGCCGCTCAGATCGCCAGCACGTTGGCCTGAAGGCCAGCACGCTGGATCCGCTTGGCGGCCGCCTCGGCCTCGTCGCGGCTGGCAAACGGGCCGACCCGCACCCGCGTGCGCTTGCCCTCGGCGCTGGCGACCTCCTGCGTGTAGGTCTTGAGGCCCAGGGCCTCGACCTTCTGGCGGGCGCTGCGCAGCGCGGCGGCCTCGGTGTAGGCGCCGGCCTGCACGACAAACCGTACGGCCGAAGGCTCGGAGGCCCTGGCCGCAGGTGTGGGCGCGGGCGTTGCGGCAACGACCGCAGGAGCCGAGGCCCGTGCGGCAACGGGAGCGGGCACCGCAGAAGCCGTGGGTTTCAAAGCGGGGTCTGCGGGCCGCGTCGCGGCAGCGGTGGAGGCTGACGGCAGCGCCGCAGCTGCCGAAGCAGGACGTGCATCGGACGGCCGACCCGACTCGATGCCGGCGTCTTCAGGTGCTGGCGCGGGCTTGACCGGCGCTGGCAGCGCAGAGACTGGCGCCGATGCATGGGGTGCCAGTACCGCGACTTCCCTGGGCAGTGGCCTGGGTTGGGTGTCGAAGACCAGCGGAAAGGCAACCACAGCGGCGACCAGCAGCACAACGGCACCGATCAGTCGGCGACGGGCCTGGGTGCGCGCCTGCGCCACCACCGGGTCTTCGAAGGCCAAAGGATCGCCTCCCGCCCGGGGTGACGCTGGATCGGAGGCGTTCTGGGCTTTGGCGATCAAGGGGCGTCGGGGTCCGGTGGCGGCGGGCGCGTCAGCCCAGGTGAGGCGCTCCCCGCCGGGGCAGGCCGGCCTTCAGCACTCCGCCCACGGTCAGGAACGAACCGAAGATCACGATTCTATCGGCGGGGTCGGCAGCCGCCATCGCTGCGGCCAGGCCTTCGACGGGACCGGCGTGGGTCCGCACAGCCACCTCTGGCGGCACGACCCTGCCCTCGCCTGCAACTTGATTCCGGGCGGCATGGACGGCATCGGCCAATGCCTCCGGCGAAGCCGCACGCGAGCTCGGCAGCGCGCAGCAGTGCCAGGTGTCGATCAACGGCACCAGGTGCGGCAGGAAGCCGGCGATGTCCTTGTCCCGCATCGCGCCCACGACCGCGTGGCTGCGCGGGAAGAATCCCATCGCATCGAGGTTGGCCGCCAGCACCGCCACCGCCTGGGGGTTGTGCGCGACATCCAGGACCAAGGTCGGCTGACCCGGCACGACCTGGAATCGCCCCGGCAACTCGACCGCCGCGAGCCCGTTGCGGATGGCCTGCATGGACACCGGCAAGCGCTCGCGCAGGGCCTCGAACGCCGCGATCACGGCACTGGCGTTGAGCAGCTGATTGGCGCCTCTCAAGCCGGGATAGGCCATGCCGGCGATGCGCCTGCCACGCCCGGCCCAGTTCCATTGCTGGCGGTCGCCGCTGTGGTTGAAATCGCGGCCAACGAGCCACAGGTCGGCGCCGACCCTGGCCGCATGGTCGATCACGGTCTGTGGTGGCAGCGGATCGCCGATGACCGCCGGCCGGCCAGGCCGCATCACCTGTGCCTTTTCGAGGCCGATGCTCTCGCGGTCCGGACCCAGCCATTCCATGTGGTCCAGGTCGATGCTGGTGAGGATGGCGCAGTCGCAGTCGAAGACGTTGACGGCATCGAAGCGCCCCCCGAGGCCGACCTCGAGGATGACCATCTCCAGTCCGGCCAGCGAGAGCAGCCGCGCCATGACGAGCGTCGTGAACTCGAACTTCGTCAGCGTGATGTCGCCACGCGCGGCTTCGATGGCCTCGAAGTGCGGCAGCAGATCTTCAGCCGCCACCGGTGCACCGCCGACGCGGCAGCGCTCCTCGAAGTGAACCAGCTCCGGCTTCTGGTAGCAGCCGACCTTGAAGCCCGCCGCCAGGCCCACGGACTCCAGCATCGCGCAGGTCGAGCCCTTGCCGTTGGTACCGGCCACGGTGAAGACCGGCGCCTCGAAGCGGATGGCCGCCCGGCGCGCGACCTCCGCCGTGCGCTCCAGCGACAGGTCCATCGCCACCGGATGCATGCCGTCACAGCGCGCGAGCCAGCCCTCCAGCGTCGTCGGCAGGCCCATCCCGGTCGAGGGCAAGACTTCAGGCCACCGCGTCGGCACTCTGCCGAGTCAACATCGCCAGCATGCGGGCGATGCTCTCGCGCATCTGCCGCCGGTCGACGATCATGTCGATCGCGCCCTTGGCGAGCAGGAACTCGGCGCGCTGGAAGCCTTCGGGTAGCTTTTCGCGCACGGTGTTCTCGATCACGCGCGGCCCCGCGAATCCGACCAGGGCCTTGGGCTCGGCGATCACGACATCGCCGACAAAGGCAAAGCTCGCCGAGACACCGCCCATGGTCGGGTCGGTGAGCACGCTGATGTAGGGCAGCTTCGCCTTGGCCAGACGGGTCAGTGCGGCGTTGGTCTTGGCCATCTGCAACAGGCTCAGGAGGCCTTCCTGCATGCGTGCGCCGCCGGTGGCCGCAAAGCTCACGAACGGCACCTTCTGCTCCAGCGCTGCCTCGACGCCGCGCACGAAGCGCTCGCCGACCACCGAGCCCATCGAGCCGCCCATGAAGTCGAACTCGAAGCAGGCCACGACCAGCGGCAGGCTCATCACCGCGCCACCCACGACGACCATCGCATCGGTCTCGCCGGTCGCCTCCAGCGCGTCCTTCAGCCGCGTCGGGTACTTCTTGCTGTCCTTGAACTTCAGCGCATCGACGGGCATCACCTCCTGGCCGATCTCCCAGCGGCCTTCAGGGTCGAGCAGCGCGTCCAGCCGCGCACGGGCGCCGATGCGGTGGTGGTGGCTGCACTTGGGGCAGACGTTGAGGTTGCCTTCGAGATCGGTCTTGTAGAGCACGGTCTCGCAGGCCGGGCACTTGATCCACAAACCTTCGGGGACCGCGCGCCTCTCGGCCGGGTCGGTGGGCTGGATCTTGGGTGGCAGCAGTTTTTCGAGCCAGCTCATGTCGTGATTCCCCGGTCGAGCGCAGCCCGGATGCTGCGCATGAACTCTGTGGCCTCGGCGGTGGCACGCTCGGGAGCGGCCGCCTCGAGGATCTGCACCAGCCGCGAGCCGATGACCACGGCGTCGGCGACCCGGCCGACCGCCTGCGCCGTCTCGGCGTCGCGGATGCCGAAGCCGACACCCACCGGCAGGCTGACGTGCCGTCGGATGCGCGGCAGCATCTCAGCCACCGCTTCGGTGTCCAGGTGACCGGCGCCGGTCACGCCCTTCAGCGACACATAGTAGACGTAGCCGCTGGCGATGCGACCGACATCGCGCATGCGGTCGTCGGTGGAGGTCGGCGCCAGCAGGAAGATCAGGTCCAGCCCGGCTGCGGCCAGCTGCGCGGCAAAGGCCTCGCACTCCTCGGGTGGGTAGTCGACCACGAGCACGCCATCCACGCCCGCTGAGGCCGCGTCGCGGATGAAGCTGCCGACGCCGTGACGCTGGTCGTAGCGTTCGATGGGATTGGCGTAGCCCATCAGCACCACCGGAGTGGCGGCATTGCCGGCGCGAAACTCGCGCACGCTGGCGAGCACCTGGGGCAGCCCGATGCCCCGCGCCAGCGCGCGCTCGCTGGCCTTCTGGATCACCGGGCCGTCGGCCATCGGGTCGCTGAAGGGCACACCGAGCTCGACGATGTCGGCGCCACCGTCGGCCAGCGCCTGCATGATCGCGGCGGTGCCGTCGCTGCTCGGGTCGCCACAGGTCACGTACGGGATCAGCGCCTTGCGGCCATCGGCCTTCAGCGCGGCAAAGGTCTGGGCGATGCGGCTCATTGCTTGACCTTCTGGCCGCGGCAGGAAGGCCGGCAGTAGAAGTCCGCGCCCGACAGATCAGCCACCGTGCCGATGTCCTTGTCGCCGCGCCCGGACAGGTTGACCAGCAGGTGCTGGTCGGGTCGCATCGTCGCGGCCAGCTTCATCGCGTGGGCGACGGCATGGCTGGATTCGAGTGCCGGGATGATGCCTTCGGTGCGACACAGGCGGTGGAAGGCCTCCAGCGCCTCGGTGTCGTCGATGGCGACGTACTCGGCGCGGCCGATGTCCTTGAGGTATGCGTGCTCGGGTCCGACACCGGGGTAGTCCAGGCCGGCGGAGATCGAGTGTGTCTCGGTGATCTGGCCGTTGTCGTCCTGCAGCAGGTAGGTGCGGTTGCCGTGCAGAACGCCCGGGCTGCCGGCCGACAGCGACGCCGCGTGGCGCCCCGTTGCGAGGCCCTGGCCACCGGCCTCGACGCCGATCAGCCGCGTCCCCTCGTGTTCGATGTAGGGGTAGAAGATCCCCATTGCGTTGCTGCCGCCGCCGACGCAGGCGATCACGGCGTCGGGCTGGCGACCGATGGCCGCCGGCATCTGGGTCAGGCACTCCTCGCCGATCACGGACTGGAAGTCGCGCACCAGCATCGGGTACGGGTGCGGGCCGGCCACGGTGCCGATGATGTAGAAGGTGTCTTCGACGTTGGTGACCCAGTCGCGCAAGGCTTCGTTCAACGCGTCCTTCAGGGTCTTGCTGCCGCTGTCGACCGGCACGACCTTGGCACCCAGAAGGTGCATGCGGTACACGTTGGGCGACTGGCGCAGCACGTCCTCGCTGCCCATGTAGACCACGCACTCCATGCCGTAGCGGGCGCAGATGGTGGCCGTCGCCACGCCGTGCTGGCCGGCACCGGTTTCGGCAATCACACGCGGCTTGCCCATGCGCCGCGCCAGCAGGGCTTGGCCGATGGTGTTGTTGACCTTGTGCGCGCCGGTGTGGTTCAGGTCCTCGCGCTTGAGGTGGATCTGCGCACCGCCGACCTCTCGCGACAGCCGGGCGGCGTGGTAGATCGGGCTCGGCCGGCCGACGAAGTGCGCCAGCTCATGGCGGAATTCGGCCTGGAACTCGGGGTCGTTCCGGTAGCGCTCGTAGGTGGCCTCGAGTTCCTTCAAGGCATGGATCAGGGTTTCAGCGACGAAGGTGCCGCCGTAAGGACCGAAGTGCCCGCGTGCGTCGGGCTGGTGGTAGTTCAGCATGGGAAGTGATACCCGATAGGAGTGTCGCGTGGCGGTGTTCAGAGCGCGGCGAGCCGGGCATCGGCTTCGCGAACCGCCTTGCAGAACCGGCGCATCAGGGCGGCGTTCTTCACGCCTTTGACCCCGTCTTCGACGCCGGAGCTCACGTCAACGGCCCAAGGCCGGACGGCAAGCACTCCCTCGATCACGGTGGCAGGATTCAACCCACCAGACAAAACGAGCGGACAAGCCACGTTTGCTGGAACAAGAGACCAATCGAAAACCTTTCCGGAGCCGCCGTAGCCGGCGCTGGGCGTGTCGAGCAACAGGCCTTGCAGGTGGCTGCGATCACCACCAGCGCTTTCGCGCCAACGAGCGGCAAAGTCTAGCAAATCGCCCCCTTCGGCCATCGCCACCGCGCGCAGGTAGGGCCGACCGGCACGTTCGCACTCGGATGCGGTCTCGTCGCCATGGAACTGCAGCAGCGCCTGCGGCAAGGCCTCGCTGGCGCGCAGGACTTCGCTGGGCGAGGCGTTGACGAACAGCAGCACCGGCGTGACGAAGGGCGGCAGCCGGGCCGCGAGCCGGGTCGCGCGGTCCAGCGCGATGCCCCGCCGGCTGCCCGCCCAGAGGTTGAAGCCGAGCGCATCGGCCCCTGCCTCGACAGCATCGTCGACATCGGCCTCACGCGTGAGGCCGCAGATCTTGATCCGGGTGCGGGACATCAGGGGCAGGGAAGCGGCGGCGGTTCGGGCGGGGCCGGCAGGCCGAAGCGGTCATCGTAGTACGGGCCCAGGAACACCAACCCGTCCGGGGCGAAGGTCGGCGCCGCCGCGGCGCGCGAGCGGCTGGCCAGCACTTCGGCCATCCAGCCCGGCGGTCGGGCCCCGCTTCCGATCGCGACCAGGCAGCCGAGGATGTTGCGCACCATGTGGTGCAGGAAGGCGTTGCCGTCGAAGTCGAAGCTCCAGTACAGACCCTGGCGTGAGATGGCGATGCGGTTCAGTGTCTTCACCGGCGTTGGCGACTGGCACGCCGACGAGCGGAATGCGCTGAAGTCGTGACGACCGATCAGCACCTCGGCCGCGGCACGCATCGCCGCGCCGTCCAGGGGCCGGAAGCTCCAGCCGACCAGTCCGTGTTCGAGCGCCGGACGGACCGGCGACTCGCGCAGCCGATAGCGGTAGCGCCGGCCGAGCGCGCTGTTGCGGGCATGAAAGTCCCCCGGCACAGGCTGTGCCCACTGCACGGCGATATCGGCGGGCAGGTAGCGGTTGCTGCCGCGGACCCAGGAAAACGGGTCGCGCTCGACCTCGGTGTCGAGGTGAACGATCTGCTGCAGCGCGTGCACGCCTGCATCGGTCCGTCCGGCGCAGACCACGCTCGGGCGCTCGGCAAGCCCCAGGAAGGACGCCAGCGCGGCCTCCAGCGAGTCCTGGATGGTGCGGCCGCCCGGTTGTGACTGCCAGCCCTGCCAGCCCTGGCCGCGGTAGGCCAGGCCCAGCGCAATCCGGCTCACAGGCTGTCGAGCATCCCCTGGGCCTTGGACTTCAGGGTTCCCTCGGCCTTGGAGACGACCTCCTCAAGCAGATCACGGGCTCCTTCCAGATCGCCGATCTGGCGGAACTCCTCGGCAAGCTCGAGCTTGCGAGCGAGCGGGTCGCCACCATCGCCGAACTGCGAGTCGCGCGGCTGCGAATCACCAAATCCGGAGTCGAAGTTGGAATCGAGCCGCGACTCGATACCCGCAGGTTCGGCGCCCCTGGGCGGTGCCGGCGGCTCCAGCCCGAAGTCGCCGAAGTCCAGCATCGGCTCGGCCGCCGGCGGTCCCTTGGGGGGCATCGAGATCGTCTTCGGAATCTCGGCCGCGGGCTCCGGGCCGAGGGAGAAACCGCTGATGTCGAAATCCAGCCCTCCGTCCGACGAAGCAGATGCCGGCGGCGTCAGATCGCCCGGGCGGGTGTTGGCGACCGCCCGATGCTCAACCGCGGAAAGATCGAAGTCGAGGCCCTCGTCCTGTCCGGAGATGTCGGCCCGCGTCGGAATGGCCTGGGTCGACTCCACGGCGGCGGTCGGCGGCTCGGGTTTGGCAGGCGTCGAGCCCGCGAGGTCGAGATCGAGGTCGATCCCGTCGTCGAGGTCGAGCTTTGCGTCGGGGGCCGGCTGGAACGTCGGCGGAGCCACGGGCGCGGTGTAGGGGACGGTCGCAGCACCCAGCGGTTCCACCGGCTCGCCGCGTGGATCCAGCATCTGGTCGGGCTGGCCGCCGGGCTGGTACAGCACGTTGTCGGGATCGATCGACAGCCCCATGGTCTGGGCCTTGGCCCAGTCCTCGCCCTCGCCTCGGGTCAGGTTGAAGAGCTGGGTCGCGAGCAGCTCGTAGCCCTTGACGTCGCGGCGCTTGGCGTAGACCTCGAGCAGCTTGGTGCGGATCGCCATGCGTTCGGGTGTCGAACGCATCGCCTCCTTGAGGATCTCCTCGGCCTGCAGGTCGCGGCCATAGGCCAGGTAGACGTCGGCCTCGGCCACCGGATCGACGTCGCCGATCGCGTCGAGCTGCGACAGCGAGTAGCTCATCGAGCTGGAGCTGTTGCCGGTGGTGCTGGAGCCGCCCTCGCGCGTGTCGACCCGCTGGCCGCCCGAGGCGCCGAAGAACGAATCCGGTTGCAGACGGCTCTCGAGGAACGAGGTCTCGCCAGCCGGCTTGCGGCCGCGCCGCAGGCGGTAGAGGCCCAGCCCCGCGAGCAGAGCCACGAGTACACCGGCGCCGGGCATCACCAGCGGGTTGTCGGCCAGATCGGCCAACAGGCCGCCGCTGGGCGCTGCGGTTTCAGGAGCCGGAGCGGGGGCTGGCGCAGCCGCCACTGGCGGTGCGGCAGGAGCGGGCGCCGCAGCCGGAGCGGGAGCGGGTGACGGAACTGGCGCAGGGGCCGGAGCCGGGGTTGGTGCAGGCGTTGGTGCAGGCGTCGGGGCCGGGGTCGGCGCGGGCGCTGGGGTGGGGGCCGGTGCTGCGACCGGGGCCGGCGCAGGCACTTGAGTGGCCGCCGCCGGGGCCCCAGGGCGCGCAGCCGGAGCCCCGGCCGCGGTGGTGGCAGCGCCCTGGAGGCGCTTGAGCTCCTCGACATTGCGCGACAGCTCGGCAATGCGGGTCTGGTCGTCCTTCTTCTGACCCTGCTGCGCAATCTGCGCTTCGGGCTTGGCGCTGCCCTGGCTGAGCTTGAGCCGATCCGGGGCCGAAGACGCCGGCTGGCGGCTGTCGGCCACCTGGGCCTGGACCTGGCCCGTGGCCTGGCGCGTGGGCGCGCTGTCGGGCACCGCGGCGGCACCGCCCGCCAGGCGCTGGCGGAAGGCGTCGAAATCGGCGCTCTGGGCCAGGATGACCTCGCGCGCTTCGCGCGGCGCGATGGCGCTGGCGGCGTCGCCAGCCGGGACGGTGAGCACGGCACCCGACCGCAGCCGGTTCATGTTGCCGCCACTGAAGGCCTGCGGGTTGGCGCGGAACATCGCCACCAGCATCTGGTCCAGCGAAACACCCGACGGTGCGGTACGGCCCGCGATCCGGCTCAAGGAGTCGCCCGGGCGCACGGTGACCTGCTGGCCTTCAGCTGTGGCGGCACGGGGCGCGGGGGCTGCCGCGGGCGCGCTGGCCCGTGGTGCAGCGGCCGGCGGCGCAACCGAGGCCATGGCAGGCGCAGGAGCGGGAGCCGGTGCGGGCGGCGCCGCAGGTGCCAGTGCCGCGACCGCCGGCGTGGCCGGTGCGGCGGGCGCCTGCGCGAGCCGGCTGTCGGGCGGATCGAGCAGCATCGTGAACGACCGGACCAGCCGACCCTGGGCCCAGGTGGCCTCGACGATGACGTCGACAAAGGGCTCGACCACCGCACGGTCGCTGTTCAGCCGCAGGAACTGCCGGCCATCGGCGCGGCGAACCAGCTGGACCTGGGCACTGGCCAGTGCCGCGTTGAACTCCATGCCAGCAGCCCGGTAGGCCTCGGCGGGTGCGACACGCAACCGCAGCGTCGCCGCCTCTTCGGGCGTGATGCTGGTGACCTCGACCTCGGCACGCAGGGGCTCGCCAAGCGCGGACTGAACGGTCAGCCGTCCCAGGCCCAGGGCCTCGGCCCAGGGACTGGCGACCACTCCCGCGACCAGGACAGCAGCCAAGGCAACCTGGCGCAGGCCCACGCCAGTGCCCTGCATGGGCGTGGCCGGAGCCGCAATGCTCCCATCGACGGGCGGACGGATGCGGGTCGTGGTTCGGTGTTTCAAGGCGTCTCCCCCGGGGTGGAACCGAGCCTCGGATGCACAGACACCGGCCAGGCCCAGCCACTTTGACTGCAAGAACGCCAGCAGCGACAACGCCAGCCGGCAGGCAGAAATCACAAGAACATCAAGCATATAGGAGCCGAAGCTCACGCAATAGCTGATGTTTCCCGGGGCAAGCTTTCGTAACCAGCCCGCACAAGCGGCGTTGGGCTCGGGCAACGAACTGGCGCCGCCCCGGGGTGGATCAGTCTTGCAACAGGATGCGCAGCATGCGCCGCAAAGGCTCGGCCGCACCCCAGAGCAGTTGGTCACCGATGGTGAAGGCCCCAAGGTACTGTGGCCCGAGGGCCAGCTTGCGCAAGCGACCCACCGCAATGTCCATGGTGCCGGTCACCGCCACGGGCGTCAGGCCCTGCACGGTGGCCTCGCGCGTGTTGGCGACGTAGCGGACCCAGGGGTTGTCCTCACGGATCATCGCCTCCAGGTCCGCCAGCGGAACGTCGCGCTTGAGCTTGAAGCTCAGCGCCTGGCTGTGACAGCGCATGGCGCCCACGCGAACGCAGATCGAGTCCACCGGGATCGCCTCGGTACCCGCAAAACCGGGTCCGCGGCCGAGGATCTTGTTGGTTTCGGCGCCGCCCTTCCACTCCTCCAGGCTGGTGCCGTCGCCGCGGTCGACATCGATCCAGGGGATCAGACTGCCAGCCAGCGGCACCATGAAGTTCCGGGTCTCTTCGGCGCCCAAGCCCCGCTGGGTGGCGGCGATCCCGCGGTCGATGTCCAGGATGGCGCTTGCCGGATCGTCGAGCAAAGGTCGAACCGCGGCGTTCAGGGTGCCCATCTGCGTCAGCAACTCGCGCATGTGCTGGGCACCGCCGCCGCTGGCGGCCTGGTAGGTGGTGGCCGTCATCCATTCGACGAGATCGGCCTTGAACAGCGCGCCCAGCCCCATCAGCATGCAGCTCACGGTGCAGTTGCCGCCGATGTAGTCCTTCACGCCGCGCCCCAGGGCGTCTCGGATCACGGGCATGTTCACCGGATCGAGCACGATGACGGCGTCGTCGTTCATGCGCAGCGTCTTTGCCGCGTCGATCCAGAAGCCCTTCCAGCCAGCGGCGCGCAGCGGGCCGTAGACCGCCTTGGTGAAGTCGCTGCCCTGGGCCGTGATGACCACGTCGCAGGACTTCAGCGTCGACAGGTCGTTGGCGTCGTGAAGCTTGCCGTCGCCACCGGCCAGCGCATGCAGTGATGCGGGCACGGCGCCGCCGGCGCTGCTGGTCGAGAAGAACACGGGCTCGATGTGCGCGAAGTCGCCCTCGGCGCGCATGCGGTCCATCAGGACCGAGCCAACCATGCCGCGCCAGCCGACCAGGCCCACACGGGGGCGTGAGGGGAGCAGAGAAGCCATCGAATCAACCCTTTCGTTCGTCACCTGCACCGGACCCCTTGCTTCCCGGCTCGCATCGCCGGGGTCCAGTGGAGGTGGGGGCGAAACGATCCGGGAGCCGTCAGCTCTTGGTAATGGGGGTGGTTTTCGTCGCGGCCGTGAGCGCAGCGACGACCGCATCGCCCATCGCCTTGGTGCCGACGAGGGAGGTGCCTTCGCTCCAGATGTCCGCCGTGCGGAAACCCTGGGCCAGCACGGCGCGCACGGCCGCTTCGACGCGGTCGGCGGCTTCGGGCTGTTGGAGCGTGTAGCGCAGCATCATGGCAACCGACAGAATTGTAGCCAGCGGGTTTGCGCGATCCTGACCGGCGATGTCGGGCGCACTGCCATGGCTGGGTTCGTACAGGCCCTTGTTGTTCTTGTCCAACGACGCGCTGGGCAGCATGCCGATCGAGCCGGTCAGCATCGCCGCCTCGTCGGACAGGATGTCGCCGAACATGTTGCCGGTGACGAGCACGTCGAAGCGCTTGGGTGCCTTGACCAGCTGCATCGCGGCGTTGTCGACGTACATGTGGTCGAGCTGGACGTCCGGGTATTCGCGGTGGACTTCCGTGACGACGTCCTTCCAGAACTGGAAGGTCTCCAGCACGTTGGCCTTGTCGACACTCGTCACCCGGCCCTGGCGCTTGCGTGCGGCCTGGAACGCCACATGCGCGATGCGCTCGATCTCCGGCCGGCTGTAGCGCATCGTGTCGAAGGCTTCTTCGGCACCCGGGAAGTGCCCATCCACCGCGACGCGGCGCCCTCGCGGCTGGCCGAAGTAGATGTCGCCCGTGAGCTCGCGGATGATGAGGATGTCCAGTCCTGCGACGAGTTCGGGCTTCAGGCTCGACGCGTGCGTCAGCTCGGCGTAACACAGCGCGGGGCGCAGGTTGGCGAACAGCCCCAGGTGCTTGCGCAGGCCCAGGATGGCCTGCTCCGGGCGCAGCGCACGTTCGAGCGTGTCGTACTTCCAGTCGCCGACGGCGCCGAAGAGGATGGCGTCGGCCGCCTTGGCCAGCGCGAGTGTCGCGTCCGGCAGCGGGTGGCCGTGGGCCTCGTAGGCGGCGCCACCGACGAGTGCGGTTTCCATTTCGAGCGGCAGTTCAAGCGCGTTCAGCACGCGCAGTGCCTGGGCCACGATCTCGGTGCCGATGCCATCGCCCGGCAGCACTGCAATCTTCATCGTTGTCTCTTCTCGGGTGTCAGATGGGTTCACGGTGCGCAAGCCACGGCATCCTCGCAAGGCGCTCGGTCTCGAAAGCGCGGATCTTGTCGGCGTGGCGCAAGGTCAGCCCGATGTCGTCGAAGCCATTGACCAGGCAGTACTTGCGGAACGGCTCGACGTCGAACGGCCATTCCTCGCCATCGGGCTTGACCAGGACCTGTCGGGGCAAGTCCAGCGTCAGCCGGTAGCCCGGGAAGGCCATGCATTCGTCGAACAGTCGGCCCACCCGGCTTTCGGGCAGGACGATGGGCAGCAGCCCGTTCTTGAAGCAGTTGTTGAAGAAGATGTCGGCGTAGCTGGGCGCGATCAGCACGCGGAAGCCGAATTGCTGGATCGCCCATGGCGCATGCTCGCGACTCGATCCGCAGCCGAAGTTCTGCCGGCACAGCAGCACGCTGGCACCGGCATAACGCGGCTGGTTGAGCACGAAGTCGGGGTTGGGTCGCCGGCTGGCGTTGTCGCGGCCAGGTTGACCCGGGTCGAGGTACCGCCAGTCGTCGAACAGATTCGGGCCGAACCCCGACCGCGCGATGCTCTTGAGGTACTGCTTGGGGATGATGGCGTCGGTGTCGACATTGGCGCGGTCCATCGGCGCGACCAGTCCGGTGTGAACGGTGAAGGCTTCCATGGCGGTGTCGTGGGGGTGTCAGGCGAGGCG
>JAJTGU010000108.1 GCA_021297985.1 Rubrivivax sp. | reverse complement strand
CTGAAGAGGTTCTCGCTGTAGACCGACGTGAAGTTGAAGTCCTTGGCCGCAGCGTCGTAGTTCGGCAGCGCGAACTGGTCGCGGAACGGCGTATTCACGTAAAGCAGCCGCGGCTCCAGCGTCTGGTGGAGGGCTCGGCCAAAGGCTTCAGTCTGGCGCTCCAGAACCAGGCCGGCGTCGATGCTGAAACTCGGGATGCTCCGGCGCGCCCGGAGGGCTTTCCCCAGATCGCCCACAGCGCGCCATTCGGTGTCGTAGCGCGCCAGGTTCAGGCTCAACCGAGGCACGAACCAGGCCGAGGAATCCCGCCAGGCATGCGTCAGCTGCCCGATGGCGTGCCAACGGGTCCCGGTCGCGCGCAGGTCCTCGCCGGCCTGGCCGTGCGGCAGAGTGAAGCGATTCCACTCGGTCTGCAGGCTCCAGTGCCAGCCCGTATCCGCACCTTGAGCCAGCTGCAGGCCGATCTGCGGGCTGCGTTCGTAAGGCGAGGCGACCCGCGCTGCACTGTCTTGCAGCACTTGCCAACGCAACAACCGGGCGTACGTCTGGCCCGACAGCGTCCCCATCGAAAAAGGACTGTCGATCCCGGCGCGGAACGGCAGCAACCGCGCCGTGAAGTGGCGCCCGGCGTTCGGGAAGTCCTTCCACCAGGCTTCGTCGGACACCCGCAATCCATCGATGACCAGTCGGGCCGACCCGGCCAACTGCGACGAGTGTTGCCACTGCACGCTGTGCCGGCCATGGCCGGCGAGTTCGTCGCGTGGCAGCCATTCGACGGCCACGTTGCCGTCGTGACGCGCCTCGAGGTATCGGAACTCACTGTCCAGCCCCGGCCCGCGACGCGTGATCAGGCGTGGAGCGAGCGTCGCATCGCGGTTGGGCGCGATGTTCCAGTACCACGGCAGCGAGAGTTCGATGCCACTGCGGTTGTCGATGTTCAGCGACGGCGGCAGCCAGCCCGACTTGCGTTCGTCGCCCAGCGGGAAGCTCAAGGTCGGCAAGGCCAGGATGGGGGTGCCCAGGAAGCGCAGCACGGCGCCTTCGGCCAGGCCTTCGTTTCGCTCGAGGTCGAGCTCAACGCGCTCGGTCGACAGCACCCAGGCGGGGTCGCCTTCGGCCGGCCGGGGGCAGCTGGTGTATTCGGCGTTCTGCGCCTGTGAGCGGGTGCTGTCGAGAAAGTCCACACGCGAGGCCCGCCCGCCAGCACCGAGCAGCGGCAGCTCGAACTCGGGCTGCAGGAAGAAGCCTTCGAATCGTTGCACCTGGAGCTGCAGTTCGGGGCCGCGGTAAACCGCGCCTTCTCGCCGGATCACAACCTGCCCGCGGGCAGTGGCCAGGTCGCGCACGGCGTCGTAGCTCAGCCGGTCGGCCTGGATCGTGAGCCCACCGCGCCGGAACTCGACGTCGCCCTCTGCCACGGTGTCGAGATCAGGCCGGCTGGAGATGCTGCGCGCGCGCAGCACGATGGGCAGCTGCCGGGCGCCTTCGCCCGTTGGGAGCGGCACAAGTGCAGGACTGGCTTGCAGCGCCTGCCCGGCCGGCGTGGACAAGGGCGATGATGGCGCAGGAGGCGCAGGAGGCGCAGGAGGCGCAGGAGGCGAGGTCTGGGCCGACGCCAGGCCCGCTGCGACGGTGCCCAGGGCCAGCGCGGCACGGCGCAGGGCCGGCGGCGGTTGGCGCAAACGGGGCATCGGCAAGGCGGTTTTTACAATCGGCGGCAGATGAGCGATTCTGCGGCCGAAAAATCCATCCCGAACGAGGCGCTGGCCAGCGCTGGCGAATCTCGGGTCGCGTGGCCGACTCACGAGCGCGAACGGGCGTTCCAGCGGTGGCTGGAGCCGCTGGTGGCGCCGCATGGACTGCAGCCCTTGGCGTTGCAGGCGGCTTCGGCCGACGCGAGCTTTCGCCGCTATCTGCGCCTGCCTGCAGCCCGCGGCAGCCGGATCGTGATGGACGCACCGCCGCCGCTGGAAGACACGCGGCCGTTTGTGCGCATCGCCAGCCTGCTGGCCGGTGCCGGCCTGCGTGTGCCTGAGGTTCTGGCCGCGGACGTCGAGCAGGGCTTTCTGCTGCTTGAGGACTTGGGCTCGCAGGTTTACCTGCCCGCCTTGCAGGATGCCGCACGTGCCGGCGGCCAGGCGGCCGACCGGCTGATGCGTCCTGCGCTCGCGGCGCTGCTGCGCATGCAGCAGCGGGTGCCGGCACATGAGCTGCCGCTGTTCGATGCGCGGGCGCAGCAGCTGGAACTTGATCTGTTCCCGACCTGGTGCGTGCAGCGCGAGTTCGGCCAGACCTGGACCGAGTCGCAGACCCGCGCCTGGCAGCAGGTATGCGAGCGGTTGATCCACAGCAATCTGTCCCAGCCCCAGGTCGCCGTGCATGCCGACTGGATGCCGCGCAACCTGATGCTGCTCGGCGCCGGTGACCCCCCTGGCGTGCTGGACTTCCAGGACGCGGTTTGCGGGCCCATGTCGTATGACCTCGCGTCGCTGCTTCGCGATGCGTTCATCTCATGGAACGAGGCGCAGGAGCTTGATTGGGCGGTGCGCTGGTGGCAGATGGCGCGTGATGCCGGGCACCCGGTGGACGCCGACTTCGGGGAGTTCTGGCGTTCGCTCGAATGGAGTGGCCTGCAGCGCCACCTGAAGGTGCTGGGCATCTTCTGTCGTCTGAAGCACCGTGATGGCAAGCCGGGCTATGCCGCCGACCTGCCGCGCTTCTTTGGCTACGCGACCCGTGTCGCGATGCGCTACCGGCCGCTTGCACCTTTGCTGGCGCTGCTCGAGCCGCTGTCGGGCAACGCGGTGGAGGCCGGGTTCACGTTCTGACCACGGCCGGGGGCGTCTTGCCTCCGGCCGTGCCAAGCCTTACTTCGGCAGGACGACGGTGTCGATGACGTGGATCACGCCATTGCTGGCAACGATGTCGGCTTGCACGACCTTGGCGTTGTTGACGGTCACGCCGCCGGTGGTGGCCAAGGTCAGCGAGCCGCCCTGGACGGTCTTGACCTCGCCGGCCTTGACGTCCTTGGCCATCACCTTGCCCGCGACGACGTGGTAGGTCAGCACCGCGGTGAGCTTGGCCTTGTCCTTGAGCAGCGCGTCCAGATCGGCCTTGGGGATCTTGGCAAACGCGGCATCGGTCGGCGCGAACACCGTGAACGGGCCTTTGCCCTTGAGCGTTTCAACCAGGCCGGCGGCTTGAAGCGCCGTGGCCAGGGTCTTGAAGTTGCCGGCGGCAACGGCGGTGTCGACGATGTCCTTGGCCTGGACGGCCAGCGATGCGGCCGCCAGGGTGGCGGCAAGGGCGAACTGCTTGAACATGGAAATCTCCTGAGGGCTTGGAACAACGCGCCAAAGCGGCACGGCCGGATTGTGACTGATCAGTTCATTTGCAATACTGATCGGTCGCAAAACAACTTTGCCGTTGTGCCCATTGCCGAAGTCACCAGAAGAGGAAAACCCCGCGACCTCTCGGTGGCGGGGTTTCCAGGGGCCGCCTCAAGGCAGCCCGGCAGTCGACGCGAGGCTCAGCTCTTGCGGCGGCGGGCCATCGCACCGATGGCGGCGAGGCCCAGGGCCATCATGCCGTAGGTCGCCGGCTCGGGGACCGGCACGGTCTGGATCGACAGCGTGCCCGACAGCCACCGGCCGTCCCAGTCGTTAGGGAAGTCGTCGAACGCCTCGAAGAACGTCAGCTTCAGCTTGCCGTCGGTATCGACCGTGAAGTCGAGATTCAGGCCGACGATGTCGAGGATTCCGCCGCTGGAGTACGACTGCGTGCCGGGGGTGTCGTCACCAATGCCGACCGACAGGTTGACAAAACCCGAAGACGACGAACCGAAGTTCACGACCATCTCGGACAGCCAGCTCGGCGCGTCAGCAAAGATCGTGACGTCCCAGCCGATGCCCACGACCCGGCTGAGCGTGCCGATGTCGATCAGGTAGCTTTCGTTGTCCGGGTCGCCGATAGGCGAGTCAAAGCTGAAGATGCCGCTGACGTCGAACGCGAAGGTCGACACCGGGGCCGCGAGGTAGCCGACCGCCGGGACCTTCTTGTTGGCGACCAGAGAATGGGTGTCGCTCAGCGCACTGTTGCCCTTGGCGAAGGCGGCCGGGGCGAGCGCCACAGCGGCGGCCATTGCCAGCGCCGTCACGGCTGGCCGAACCCACTTGCTTGACTGCATGGAATCCACTCCTTGTTCGAGAGAAAAATCTGCTTCCCCACCCTCTGGGATTGCTGGGGTCGAATTTGCCACCTGCCGCCGTTCGTGACAATTGCCCACACCCACAAACTGTGGCTTGCCCCCCCCGATTGTGCGGCGGGGTAAACCCTGTGGGGTTCAACCAGGGCAGGCGGCGATCACCTGTGCCACCGCTGCCGTGAGCTTGCGCGCGTAGGGCACATGCAGGAACTCGTTCGGGCCGTGGGCGTTGCTCTTGGGCCCCAGGACACCGCAGACCATCATCTGCGCAGCCGGGAACCCGCTTTGCAGCATGCTCATCAGCGGAATCGTCCCGCCTTCGCCGATGTAGCCGCACGGCGCACCGAAGTGCGCCAGTGACGCCTGGCGCAAGGCCTCTTCGAGCCAGGGCGCCACGTCGGGGGCGTTCCAGCCGGTCGCACCCAGCGCGCCAGCACGGCCGTCGGGCTGGAACGTGACCTTGGCGTTGTAGGGTGCGTTGTCCTCGAGAAGGCGCTTGAGTTCGATGCTCGCCAGGTGGCCGTCGACCAGGGGCGGCAGGCGCAACGACAGCTTGAACGCGGTGCAGGGACGCAACACGTTGCCGGCGCTGGCAAGTTCAGGAAAGCCCTCAACGCCGGTGACGCTCAGCGCCGGACGCCAGGTGCGGTTCAGGATCGCCTGCTGCGGGTCGCTGGTGGTGGGCAGCGATGCCCCGCCATCGGCGCCACAAGCCCAGGGAAAGCGCTTCCACACCGCGTCGCCCAGGGAAGCGGCTGCTGCCCGGGCCTGCTCGATGCGCAGGGCCGGGATCGCGCAGTGGAAACCTTCGGGCAGCAGATGGCCGCTGGCACTGTCTTCCAGCCGGTCCAGCACATGGCGCAGGATGCGGAAGCTCGACGGCACCACGCCGCTGGCGTCGCCCGAATGCACGCCCTCGGTCAGGATCTCGACCTTCAGCGAGCCGCTGACCAGGCCGCGCAGGCTGGTCGTCAGCCAAAGCTGGTCGTAGCTGCCCGCGCCGCTGTCCAGGCAGACGACCAGTCCCACGTCACCCAGTTGCGGGCGCAGCGCCTCCAGGTAGGCCGGCAGATCGGGGCTGCCGCTTTCCTCGCAGCTTTCGATCAGGCCCACGCAACGCGGATGCGCCAGGCCCTGTGCCTTCAGGGCCTCGATGGCGCTGATCGCGGCATAGACGGCATAGCCATCATCGGCGGCACCGCGGCCGTAGAGCTTGCCGTCCTCGAGCTTGGGCGTCCAGGGCCCGAGGTCGCTGCGCCAGCCGCTGAACTCGGGCTGCTTGTCGAGGTGACCGTACAGCAGCACGGTCTTGCCTTCGGCCGCCGCAGTGCCGGTGCCACCACAGGCGGCAATGTCGAAGTACAGCACCGGCGTGCGGCCGGGAAGCCGGATCACGTCGAGCGTGAGCCCGGGCACGCGGCGCGATTCGACCCAGGCCGCGGCGTCGCGCACCACCCGGTCGAGCAGTCCGTGGGCGGCCCAGTCGCGGTCGAACATCGGGCTCTTGGCGGGTACCGCGACGTAGTCCATCAGCGCCGGGACGATGCGCTCGTCCCAGGCGTTGGCGGTGTGCCGGCCGAGCGCGGCCGCAGCAGCATCGGCGGTCTGAAGGGCGCGAGTCTCGTTCGGGCTCAGGGGGGCATTCATGGCGAAGCTTCCTCGGTTGGTGTTGGCGTTCGTGTTGGCGTTGGCGTTGGTGCGTCAGGCTCTGGCTCTGTTGTGCAAGCACACCCAGTCCGCTGCAACGGCCTCAGAACCGGAAGGCGTAGTCGACGATCACCGGTGCATGGTCCGAAAACCGCGGGTCGAGCACGATCTGCTCGCGCCGCGCGGCCGCGGCGATTGCCGGTGTCGCGAGGTGATAGTCCAGCCGCCAGCCGACGTTGTTGGCCCAGGCCTGGCCGCGGTTGCTCCACCAGGTGTACTGCTCGGCGTTCGGATTCAAGGTGCGGAAGACGTCCACCAGACCGCCTTCTCCGAGCAGCCGGGTCATCCAGGCACGCTCCTCGGGCAGGAAGCCGCTGTTCTTCTGGTTGCTGCGCCAGTTCCGGAGGTCGATTTCGTGGTGCGCGATGTTCACGTCGCCCAACAGGACGAACTCGCGCCCGCCGGCCTTCAGCGCCATCAGATGCGGGTACATCAGCGCCAGGAACCGGAACTTGGCGGCCTGGCGATCCTCGCTCGACGAGCCGCTGGGAAAGTAGCAGCTGACGATGCTGAGCTTGCGACTGGGGGTGTCAAAGCGGCACTCGATCCAGCGACCCTCGGCGTCGAACTCGCCACCGCCGTCGAAGCCGACAATCACGTCGCTTGGCGTCTTGCGTGTGTAAAGCCCAACCCCCGAATACCCCTTCTTCTGGGCGAAGTGGAAGTACCCTGTCAGACCGGCGATCGAGTCGAAGCGCCCGGCCACGTCGTCGGCCTGGGCCTTGACCTCCTGCACCCCCATACAATCCGCGCCCGCTCGTTCGACCCATTCGACGAGGCCTTTCGAGGCCGCCGATCGGATGCCATTCAAGTTCAGCGTGACGAGACGAAATGCCAACTGCCTTGCCCTCCGGATGAACCCCTCGACCGACACGATGCTGGCGCAGGAGTTCGTGGAGTTTGCCGTGAAAGCCGGCGTTCTCCGCTTCGGCGAGTTCAAGACCAAGGCGGGCCGGCTGTCGCCCTACTTCTTCAACGCCGGTGGATTTGACGACGGCGCCAAGCTTGGCGCGCTCGCAGGGTTCTACGCACGTCGGCTGCGGGCCAGTGGCATCGCGTTCGACGTGCTGTTCGGGCCGGCCTACAAGGGCATCCCTCTGGCGGCGGCGGTCGCCGTTGAACTCGACCGCCAGGGCGTGAAGGCGCCTTTTGCCTACAACCGCAAGGAAGCCAAGGACCACGGCGAAGGCGGCACCCTGGTCGGCGCGACGCTGGCGGGCCGGGTGCTGATCCTGGACGATGTCATTTCGGCCGGCACATCGGTGCGCGAATCGATCGCACTGATCCGCGCCGCTGGCGCCCGGCCCTGCGGGGTGCTGATCGCGCTGGATCGGCAGGAGCGGGCCAGCGAGGGCGGGGCCGAGCGGCCCTACAGCGCGGTGCAATATGTCACGCAAGAGCTTGGTTTGCCGGTGGCCTGTGTCGCGACGCTCGCCGACCTGCTCCAGTACTTGAACGGAACCTCGGACGCCGACCTGCAATCGCACGCGGCCTCGGTCCGGGCCTATCGCGAGCGTTACGGAGTCTGATGTCCCCTCACGGCACCTTCGCCCGCTCGGCGGGCATCGCAGGTTCGCTGCTGGCGTTGCTGGCGGCGGCCCTGCCGGCGCTGGCGCAGACCCGCCCTGCCGTCGGTGGCATCTACACCTGCGTCGACGACCGCGGCCGGCGCCTGACCTCGGACCGACCGATCATCGAGTGCATCGCCAAGGAGCAGCAGATCCTGAACCGGGACGGCTCGTTGCGGGCGGTTCATCCGCCGACCCTGACAGCCGACGAACGCGCCGAGAAGGAAGCCCGCGACCGCGCGGCCGCCGAGGCGCGGGCGCAACTGGCCGACGCCGCGCGACGAGACCGCAACCTGATGGCGCGCTACCCGACCGAGGCCGCTCACCAGCGCGCCCGCGAGGCCGCGCTGGACACCGCGCGCCTGGCGCAGCGCGCCAGCGAGATCCGACTGCGCGACCTGACCGCCGAGCGCAAGCCGCTGCTCGACGAGCTCGAGTTCTATGCCGGGCGCCAGCCGCCTGCCAAGCTGAAGGCTGCGCTCGATGCCAACGAGGTGTCGGCCGAGGCGCAGCGGCAGGCGCTTGTCAACCAGGAAGCCGAACTGGTGCGGATCAACCGCTTCTACGATCTGGAGCTCGACCGGCTGCGCCGCCTGTGGGCAGGGGCCACGCCCGGCACCTTGGGCGCGATCCCGGGCAACACCACGGCGCCGGCCTCGGGCGCCGCGCCCCGCTGAGCGTCGAGGCTCAGCCCGCCCCGAGCGCCTTGCGCAGCAAGTCGCCGGCCTGGGCCGGATTGGCCTTGCCCTGGCTCGCCTTCATGACCTGGCCGACAAGGGCGTTGAAGGCCTTGTCCTTGCCGGCGCGGAACTCGTCCACCGACTTGGCATTGCTGGCGATCACCGAGTCGACGATGGCCTGCAGCGCGCTGGTGTCGTTCATCTGCTTGAGGCCGCGGGACTCGATCAGCGCGTCGACATCGTGGCCCGAGTCGCCGGCCCAGAGCAGGTCGAACAACGAGCGAGCGCCGTTGTGCGACACCACGCCATCGGCGACGCGTCGGATGAGGGCGCCGAGCACCGCGACCGGAACCGGCATGTGCTCGATGTCCAGGCCCGCGGCGTTGAGCTTCTTGGCCACGTCGCCCATCAGCCAGTTGGCGGCCAGTTTGGGCGCACCGCAGGCCGCGCGCAGCGCCTCGTAGCAACGGGCCTGGGCGCGGCTCGTCGTCATCATCGCGGCGTCGTAGGCGGGCAGGCCGTCGTCGCGCTGGAAGCGTTCGGCCATCGCGCCGGGCATCTCGGGCATCGTGGCGCGGACACGGTCGATCCAATCCGGTGCGATCGCCAGCGGCGGCAGGTCCGGGTCGGGGAAGTAGCGGTAGTCCTGCGCGTCTTCCTTGCTGCGCATCGCGCGGGTCTCGCCGCTGTCGGGATCGAACAGGACGGTCGCCTGCTCGATCGACAGGCCGTCTTCAAGGCGGTCGATCTGCCACTGGATCTCGGAGTCGATCGCCTGCTGCAGGAAGCGGAAGCTGTTGAGGTTCTTGATCTCGCGCCGGGTGCCGAAAGGCGCGCCGGGACGACGAACGCTCACGTTGGCGTCGCAGCGGAAGCTGCCCTCCTGCATGTTGCCGTCGCAGATGCCGAGCCAGACCACCAGGGTGTGCAAAGCCCGGGCGTACTCCACGGCCTCGGCCGACGAACGCATGTCCGGCTCGGAGACGATCTCGAGCAGCGGGGTCCCTGCGCGGTTGAGGTCGATGCCGGAGCAGCCGGCGAAGTCCTCGTGCAGGCTCTTGCCGGCGTCCTCTTCGAGGTGGGCACGCGTCAGGCGGACCGAACGCCGGTGGCCATCGAGCATGAACTCGACACGCCCGCCCTGCACCACCGGCACCTCGTACTGGCTGATCTGATAGCCCTTGGGCAGGTCGGGGTAGAAGTAGTTCTTGCGCGCAAAGACCGACTGCGGCGCGATGCGCGCGCCGACCGCCAGGCCGAACACGATCGCCCGCTCGACGGCGCCCTTGTTCATGACCGGCAGTGTGCCCGGCAGCGCCAGGTCGACGGCACAGGCCTGGGTGTTGGGTGCGGCGCCGAAGCGCGTGGCCGCGCCGCTGAAGATCTTGCTCGCCGTGGACAGCTGGGCATGGGTCTCCAGGCCGATCACGACCTCCCAGCCGCGAATCGGCGGGGCTTGAAGGGGGGCTTGGGCTTGGGCGAGCGTGTTCATTTCGGGCTCCGCAGATGCCAGTCGGTGGCTTGCTGCAAGGCATGGGCGACATGCAGCAGCTGGCCTTCGGCAAAGTGGCGGCCGATGAGCTGCAGGCCGACCGGCAGACCGGCCTCGCCAAAGCCGGCGGGCACGCTCATGCCGGGCAGGCCGGCCAGGCTGGCCGGCAGCGTGAAGATGTCGGCCAGGTAGTCCTGCACCGGGTCGTCCGAGCGTTCGCCGATCTTCCAGGCCACGCTGGGGGCCACCGGACCGGCGATCACGTCGCAGCGCTCGGCAAAGCAGCGCGAAAAGTCGTCGGCGATCATGCGCCGCAGCTTCTGCGCCTGCAGGTAGTAGGCGTCGTAGTAGCCGTGCGACAGCACGTAGGTGCCGATCACGATGCGGCGCTGGACCTCGGGGCCGAAGCCTTCGCTGCGGCTCTTCTTGTAGAGATCCATCAGATCGCCGTGTGGCTCGGCGCGGTGGCCGTAGCGCACGCCATCGAAGCGCGAGAGGTTCGAGCTCGCCTCGGCCGGCGCGATGACGTAGTAGACCGGAATCGCGAGTGCGGTTCGAGGCAGGCTCACGTCGACGAGGGTCGCGCCAAGCTTCTCCAGCGCGGCCAGCGCACCGCGCAAGGCGCCGTTCACGTCGGCGGCGAGTGCGGGCGGGAAGAACTCCGCCGGCAGTCCGATGCGCAGTCCGGCCAGCGGCCGGCTTGCGCTGGCACCGTCGCGCGGCGCCAGCATCTGCGCCCGATAGTCCTGAGGCGGGCGTTCCGCACTGGTCGCATCGCGCTCGTCGAAGCCGCTCATCGCGCCGAGCAGAAGCGCGCAGTCCTCGGCCGAGCGGGCCATGACGCCGGCCTGGTCGAGGCTGGACGCAAAGGCCACCATGCCGTAGCGCGAGCACACGCCGTAGGTCGGCTTGATGCCGGTGATGCCGCAGAACGCGGCCGGCTGACGGATCGAGCCCCCGGTGTCGGTGCCAGTGGCTGCCGGGGCGAGCCGGGCTGCCACCGCCACCGCCGAGCCGCCCGAAGAACCGCCCGGAATTCGGCTCAGGTCCCAGGGGTTGCGGGCCGGAAAGAACGCAGAGTGTTCGTTGGACGAGCCCATTGCGAACTCGTCGCAATTGAGCTTGCCCAGTGTCACCGTGCCAGCGGCGGCCAGCCGCTCGACCACGGTGGCATCGAACGGGCTGCGATAGCCGGCCAGCATCTTGGAGCCGGCGGTGGTTGGCCAGTCCCGGGTGACGAAGATGTCCTTGTGTGCGATGGGCACACCCAGCAAAGGGCCGCTTTCACCGTCCGCGCGGCGCTGGTCGGCCCGGCGGGCCTGCGCCAGCGTCGCCTCCGCATCGACCGCCAGATAGGCGCCCAGACTGGACGGGCCGCACTGGCTGTCCAGCGCGGCCTGGCGCGCCAGCAGTGCGCCGGCCAGTTCGGTGGCCGAGACCTGGCGCGAAGCCAGGGCCTGGCCCAGCGCCGCCACGCCCAGATCGTGCAGCTCGGTGCTCATTCGATCACCCTCGGCACCAGATACAGGCCGTCCTGCACCGCCGGTGCGCTGGCCTGGTTGGCGTTGCGGTCAACCACCTCGGTGACGGCGTCCTCGCGCAGCCGCAACGGCATGGCCTGCACGGCGGCCAGCGGCGTGTAGAGCGGCTCGACCCCGGTGGTGTCGACGGCGCCCATTGGCGCGACGTGGTGGTCGAAAAAGCCGTTGAGCGTGGCAAGCAGCGCCTGCTGCTCGGCGGGCGTGGGCTGCAGTCGCGCCAGATGCGCGAGCCGAGCCACTTCGGAAGGGGTCAGGGACATGGGTCGGATCCGGGTCGTTTCGCCTCGCAACAAAGGGGTGTCGCTCACGAGGCCTGGGGTATTATCCGAGGTTGGCCTTCCGAAGGCTCTGCTGTCCGCCCGATCCCGGGCCTTCGAGCGCCCCGCCGGCCTCCCCTCAGCCGCCCCCGAACACCCGAAAGATCCGCTGCCGCACCGTGTCCGCGTGGCCTCATCAGAGAGGCCCGGATTCGCAGCGTGCGGCAGCGCCGCACCCGCCTCATGTTTGCTTCCCTGCGCCGATACGTTTCCACCGATCTCGCCATCGATCTCGGAACCGCCAACACCCTGATCTACGTCCGAGGCAAGGGCATCGTGCTCGACGAGCCCTCGGTCGTCGCGATCCGCCACGAGGGCGGACCCAACGGCAAGAAGGTCATCCAGGCCGTCGGCAAGAGCGCCAAGGCGATGCTCGGCAAGGTGCCGGGCAACATCGAGGCGATCCGGCCGATGAAGGATGGCGTGATCGCCGACTTCGTCGTCACCGAGCAGATGATCAAGCAGTTCATCCGCATCGTGCATCCGCGCACGCTTCTCGGCCCGAGCCCGCGCATCATCATCTGCGTGCCCTGCGGCTCGACCCAGGTCGAACGGCGTGCGATCCGCGACGCCGCCGAGGCCGCTGGCGCCAGCAGCGTCGACCTGATCGAAGAGCCGATGGCCGCCGCGATCGGTGCCGGGCTTCCGGTGTCCGAGGCCTCGGGCTCGATGGTCGTGGACATCGGGGGCGGCACCACCGAGGTCGGCGTCATCAGCCTCGGCGGCATGGTCTACAAGGGCAGCGTGCGGGTCGGTGGCGACAAGTTCGACGAGGCCATCATCAACTACATCCGCCGCAACTACGGCATGCTGATCGGCGAACAGACCGCCGAGGCGATCAAGATGGGCATCGGCTCGGCCTTCCCGGGCAGCGAGGTCCGCGAGATGGAAGTGAAGGGTCGCAACCTCGCCGAGGGCGTGCCGCGCAGCTTCACGATCAGCTCCAACGAGGTCCTGGAAGCGCTGACCGATCCGCTCAACCAGATCGTCAGTGCAGTCAAGAACGCGCTGGAGCAGACGCCGCCCGAACTCGGTGCCGACATCGCCGAGCGCGGCATGATGCTCACCGGCGGTGGGGCCCTTCTGCGCGACCTGGACCGCCTGCTGGCCGAAGAGACCGGGCTGCCGGTGCTCGTCGCCGAGGACCCGCTGACCTGCGTCGTTCGTGGCTGCGGCAAGGCCCTGGAGGCCGAACGCCAGGGGTCGATCTTCACCAACGAGTAGGTCGCGCGCGGCCCGCCGGTCATGACGTTCGGCACCCTCGACCGCCAGCCGCCACCGCTGTTCCGCCAGGGGGCGTCGGCACGCACGCGTCTGGTGTTCTTCAGCGCGCTTTCGCTTTTCCTGATGGTCGCCGACACGCGGCTGAAGATCGGCGAGCCGTTGCGTTCAGGCATCGCCACGGCGCTGCTGCCGGTGCAGCGGGCGATGGCGGTGCCGCTTGAGATCTGGCACGGCGGCGGCGACTACTTCCAGGGACTGGGCGCTGCGCGCGCCGGCGAACAGGCCGCTCGCGAGGCGCTGGCGCGCCAAAGCGCCCAGCTCGCCCGTGCAGCCGGACTGGAGGCCGAAAATCAAGCGCTGCGCGGACTGCTGGAGCTGCGGCCGGCACTCGCCGTGCGCAGCGTCGCGGCGACCGTGATGTACGAGGCTGCGGATCCCTATTCGCGCAAGGTGTTCATTGATCGGGGCCAACGCGAGGGCGTGGTCCCGGGCGCACCCGTCATCGACCCGGGGGGTGTTGTCGGCCAGGTGACGCGGGTGTTCCCGTTCAATGCGGAGGTCACGCTGCTGACCGACCGAGATGCTGCGATCCCGGTGCTCAACGTGCGCACCGGCCAGCGCAGCGCGGCCTTTGGCGGGGCCGGCACCGCCGGTGGCAGCGCGCGCAGTCCTTTGCTTGAATTGCGATTCGTCTCCGGCAACGCCGATGTCCAGGTCGGTGACCTGCTGCACACCAGTGGCCTGGACGGCATCTACCCGGCAGGCCTGTCGGTGGCCAAGGTCGCCCAGATCGAGCGACGCTCCGACGCCGGCTTCGCCCGCATCCTGCTGACCCCGGCGGCCGCGCTCGACAAGGTCCGCCATGTCCTGGTGATCGAGCCGTTGCAGGTGCAGCTGCCACCGCGGCCGGTGGCCGAAGCGGCATCGGCACCGGCCAACGCGCCGCTTGGCGTCGGGGGGCGGCGCCGATGATCATGCCGCGCGGCGGGGACCAGCTTCTGCTGCCCGCAAACCCGCTGTTCATTGCCGTGACGCTGCTCGTTGCGCTGGCGACGCAGATGCTGCCGCTCGGGCGCACGCCCTGGATGCCGGACTTGCTGGCGCTGGTGCTCGTGTTCTGGAACGTGCACCAGACCCGGCGCGTCGGCATGGGCATCGCCTTTGCCGCCGGGCTGGTCATCGACGTCCACCAAGGGGCATTGCTGGGCCAGCATGCGCTGGCTTACACGCTGCTGAGCTTCGGCGCCACGGCACTGCACAAGCGGATCCTGCACTTCGGCACCGTCGAGCAGGCCCTGCACGTGCTGCCCCTGCTGTTCGGGGTGCATCTGCTGGTGATGGGCATGCGGTTGGCCGGCGGTGGCATGGCACCGGGCTGGAGCGTGCTGCTGGCGCCGCTGCTGGAGGCCGCGCTGTGGCCGGTGGCCGCATGGCTGCTTCTGGCGCCGCAGCGCCGGGCGCCGGATCCCGACGAAAATCGGCCGTTGTGATGGCATCGGCAACCGCACCGCACCGGCCGTGACCGAGATCAAGAACCTCGATCAGGAGCTGCACAGTTTCCGCGGTCGGCTGTTCGTTGCGGCGCTTGCGGTGTTGGCCTGCTTTGCGCTCCTGGTGGCGCGTCTGGTGCATCTGCAGGTGTTCCGCCACGACGAGCTGGCGACGCAGGCCGAGGCCAACCGGATCGCGGTCGTGCCCATCGTGCCGATCCGCGGCCTGATCGTCGACCGCAACGGCATCGTGCTGGCCAGCAACTACTCGGCCTACACGCTGGAGATCACGCCATCGCGGGTGGTGGGGCCGATGGACGCGCTGATCGACCAGCTGGCCGGCGTCGTCGAGATCCAGCCACGCGACCGACGTCGCTTCAAGCGCCAGCTCGACGAGAACCGCAGCGTCGAGTCGCTGCCGATCCGCACCAAGCTCAGCGAGGAAGAGGTCGCGCGATTCACGGCGCAGAAGTTCCGATTCCCGGGCGCCGAGGTCAAGGCCAGGCTGTTCCGCCACTACCCGCTGGGCGAAATCGGCAGCCATGCACTGGGCTACATCGGCCGCATCAACGCTGCCGAGAAAAAGGCGATGGAGGACTGGGACGACGAGCGCCAGGGGCAGTACAAAGGCACCGAGTACATCGGCAAGCTCGGCCTGGAGCAGAAGTACGAGTCCGTGCTTCACGGTGTCGCCGGCTTCGAGGAGGTCGAGACGAGCGCCGGTGGCCGCGCAGTGCGGCGCCTGAAGAGCCACCCGGCGACCCCGGGCGACAAGCTCGTGCTGTCGCTGGACATCCGCCTGCAGGCGCTGGTCGAGCAGATGTTCGGCGACCGGCGTGGCGCCCTGGTGGCGATCGACCCGCGCAGCGGCGAGATCCTGGCGCTCGTCAGCAAGCCGGGTTTCGATCCGAACCTGTTTGTCGACGGCATCGACTTCGACAGCTGGAAGGAGCTCAACGAGAGCATCGACAAGCCGCTGCTGAACCGCGCGTTGCGCGGCACCTACCCGCCGGGGTCGACCTTCAAGCCCTTCATGGCGATGGCGGCGCTGCAAAGCGGCAAGCGCACGGCGGCCACCATCGTCAACGACGGTGGCAGCTTCCAGTTCGGCAACCACACCTTCCGCAGCTATGGCGACAAGGGCCTGGGGCCGGTCGACATGCACCGCAGCATCGTCAAGAGCAGCAACGTCTACTACTACAGCCTGGCCAACGAGATGGGTGTGGACCTGATGCACGAGCAGCTCTCGCCGTTCGGCTTCGGCCAGCGCACGGGCATCGACCTCGAGGGCGAGCTCACGGGCGTGCTGCCGTCCACCGCCTGGAAGCGGCGCTACTACAAGAAGCCCGAGCAGCAGCGCTGGTACGCCGGCGAGACGATCTCGCTGGGCATCGGACAGGGATACAACAACTTCACCGCGCTGCAGATGGCCTACGCCACCGCGACGCTGCTCAACGGCGGCCAGCGCCGGCAGCCGCACCTGGTGCGCAGCGTCGAGGACGTCATCACCCGGGCCCACACGCCGCCGACGACCGTTTCCGAACTGCCACCGCTGCCGCTCAAGCCCGATCACGTCGAGGTCATCCGTCGCGCGATGCACGCGGTGACGCTGGAAGGCACGACGACCCGCGTCTTCGCCGGCGCGCCCTATTCCAGCGGTGGCAAGACCGGCACCGCCCAGGCCGTGGGCGTGCGCCAGAACGAGAAGTACAACGCCGCCAAACTTGAGGAACACCAGCGCGACCACTCCTGGTACATCGCGGCGGCGCCCATCGAGTCTCCGACCGTGGTGCTGGCGGTGATCGTCGAGAACGCCGGTTTCGGCGCCGAGGCTGCGGCGCCGATCGCACGGCGCGTGTTCGATTTCTTGCTGATGGGCCAGGCGCCCAGCGACGAGGACATGGCCGCCACGCAGCAGGGAAAGTCGGCGGCGCCGATCGGCACACCGCGCCCGGCGGCCGAGTTTGTGCTTCCGGGCCAAGGGCCGGTGGGTGCACCCCAGGCCGCGGCAACCGCATCTTCAGCGCCGGCGCTGTTGCCGACCCGCGTTGCCCGGGCACCGGTTGCCGCCCTGACAGCGCCGTTGCGCTGACGACGAGCTCCAACCGCTGCCATGGCCCCGGTCCGCCGCTCCTCGCTTTATGAAGCGCCCACGCCTTGGCAGCGGGTGGCACGCTTCTTCGGGGCCTTCGACGGCCCGCTGATGTTCGGGATCGCCGCCTTGGCCGCGATCGGTCTGGTGGTCATGTACTCGGCGGGCTACGACCACGGCACGCGCTTTGTCGACCACGGCCGGAACATGCTCGTGGCGCTGGCGGTGCTGCTGGTTGTGGCCCACGTGCCGCCCCAGAAGCTGCAGGCGCTGGCGGTGCCGCTGTACGTGTTGGGCGTGGTGCTGCTGGTGGCGACCTTGATGTTCGGCATCACGCGCAAGGGCGCCACGCGCTGGCTGGACATCGGGATCACCGTGATCCAGCCCAGCGAGATCCTGAAGATCGCAGTGCCGTTGATGCTGGCCTGGTGGTTCCAGAAGCGCGAAGGCCGGCGCGGCGTCTCGGACTTCGTGGTCGGCGCACTGCTGCTGGCCGTGCCCTTCCTGCTCGTGGCCAAGCAGCCCGACCTGGGCACGGCCTTGCTGATCCTGTTTGCCGGCCTGGCCGTCATCTTCTTTGCCGGGCTCAGCTGGCGACTCGTGGTTCCGGTGGTCGTTGCAGTGCTGGCGGGCATCGTTGCGATCGTGGTTGCCGAGCCCTACATCTGCAAGGCTGGCGTCGACTGGCCGCTGCTGCGTCAGTACCAGCAGATCCGCGTCTGCACCCTGCTCGATCCGACCCAGGACCCGCTGGGCAAGGGCTTCCATATCCTTCAGGGGCAGATCGCGATCGGCTCCGGCGGCCTGGGGGGCAAGGGCTTCATGCAGGGCACGCAGACGCACCTGGAGTTCATCCCCGAGCGCACGACCGACTTCATCTTCGCCGCCCTGTCCGAGGAGTTCGGCCTCGCCGGCGTGCTGGTGCTGATGACGGCCTACGTGTTCCTGATCTTCCGCGGTCTGATGATCGCGGCCGACGGCCCGACCACCTTTTCGCGCCTGCTGGCCGGCGCTGTGACGATGAGCGTCTTCACCTACGCGTTCGTCAACATGGGCATGGTCAGCGGCATCCTGCCCGTGGTCGGCGTGCCCTTGCCCTTCGTCAGCTATGGCGGCACGGCCATGGTCACGCTCGGCCTCGGCCTGGGGATCCTGATGTCCATCGCACGCAGCCGCCGGCTGATGCTGTCGTGACGGAGGCGCCGTTGCCCCTGCCCCTCGGTTCCGGCAGCGCCGTGGGCGTGGTCGGTGTCGGCGCGATGGGCCTGGCGATGCTTCGCCGCCTGCGCTCGCTGGGTGTCGCGGTGATCGCCCACGACCTCGACCCCACCCGCGAGGTGCTGGCCCGAGCGGTGGGAGCCGGGACGGCGACCAGCCCGTTGCAGGTCGCGAGCGCCGGTTGTTCCAGCCTGATCGTGGCCGTCGTCGATGCCGGGCAGACCGAGGCGGTGCTGTTCGGTCCGAAGGGCGCTGCTGCCGGGCTGCCGGCGGGTGCGGCCGTCCTGCTGTGCCCGACATTGGCGCCGCAGGAGACCGAGTGCATCGCGGCACGGCTGCTGGCGATGGGCCTGGAGGTGCTGGACGCGCCCATGAGCGGCGGTCCGGCGCGCGCCGAAGCCGGCACGATGAGCCTGATGCTGGCCGGCTCGCCGCAGACACTGCAGACCCAGGAGCCGCTGCTGCGCGCGCTGGCGGCACACCGCTTCGTGGTCGGCGAGCGCATCGGCGATGCGGCCCGGACCAAGCTGGTCAACAACCTGCTGGCCGCCATCCACCTGGCTGCGGCTCAGGAGGCGATGCAGCTCATCGCCGCGCTCGGGATTGACCCGGCGCGTACGCTGGAGGTCATTGCCGCGTCCAGCGGCGCCAGCTGGATCGGTCTGGACCGCGGCCGCCGCGCGCTGGCGGGTGACCGGTCCGTGAAGGCGCGGGTCGCCCTGCTGGCCAAGGACAGCGCACTGGCGGCGACGATGGCGGCGCCGGTGGGTGGACTCGGGCCGCTGGGCCTGGCGGCGGTCGCGCGATTCGGGGATGCCGTGGCCCGCGGGTGGACGGACGCCGATGACAGCGTCCTGCTCAGCCGCGATTCATGGGAAGCAGGGGTGGCGGTTCCGACGCAGCCGGCAACCGAACCGTGAACAAGGCTCCGACGCCCCCGGCTGCAGCGGCCACCGCATCCGGGAATGCGTCGGTGACGACCACCGTGCCGCCGTGCCTTTCGGCGATCTCCCGGACGATCGCCAGGCCCAGGCCGCTGCCGTCGACCAGGGTGCCAAGCACGCGATAGAACGGCTGAAACACCCGCTCGCGCTCATCTTCCGGGACCCCAGGGCCGTTGTCCTCGACCTGCAAGACCCAGAAGTCCCCTTCACGCAGGATGCGGGCCGTGATCGCGCCACCGGCCGGGGTGTATTGCAGTGCGTTGTCGACCAGGTTGCGCACCAGCTCGCCCAGCAGCACAGGCTCGCCGACGACGCTGGCGCGGCCCGTGGCGCTGGACTCCGGTCCTTCATAGCCGAGGTCGAGGCGGCGCTCCAGTGCCCGAGGCACCGCGTCGCGCACCACGGCGCGCACGATCGCGGCCAGATCCAGCGGCTGCTGGCGCAGCTTCTGGCCGTCGTCGTCGGCCCGCGCCATGGCGAGCAGCTGGTTGACCATGTGCGCCGCGCGCTGGCTTGAGATCGCGATCTGGCGCAAGGAGTGGCGCAGCGACGCGGCGTCGATGCGCCCGCTGTCGAGTTCGCGGCCGGCCAGTTCGGCCTGCGTTCGAAGTCCGGCCAGCGGCGTCTTGAGCTGGTGCGCGGCATCGGCCAGGAAATGCCGCTGCGCCGTCATGCTCGCGTCCAGCCGATGCAGCAGGTCGTTGACCGAGCGCACCAGCGGCGCGACCTCCAGCGGCACGTTGCCTTCGGCGATCGGGCTCAGGTCGTCGCTCTTGCGGCTGCGGATGCGCGCTTGCAGATCGGCCAGCGGCCGGATGCCGCGCGACAGTGCAAACCAGACCAGAAGCACCGCCACCGGCAGGATCGCAAACTGGGGCAGGATGACGCCCTTGATGATCTCGGTCGCCAAGCGCGAGCGCGCGCCCAGGGTTTCGGCGACCTGGACCAGGACCACGGCCTCCATGAGTCCGGCGCTGGGCACGGCGGCATTGCGCAGTCGCACGGCCGCGACGCGCACGACGTCGTCGCCCAGCTGTTCGTCGCGGATGTAGACGCTGCCGCCCTGGAGGCCGTCGTCAAACGGCACGGGCAGCCGGGCCTCCCCGGCCAGCAGTTCGCCACGGGTGCCCAGGATCTGGATCCAGCGCCGATCCGGGCCGCCGGGATCCGGGCGGACGTCGCCGTCCTCGTCCACCGCCAGCGCGCCTTCGCCACCGCCGCTGCTGCGCAGGATCACGGCAGCAGAGCGTTCGAGCTCCAGGGTCAGCACGGCCGACGAGCGCGCTCCGGCCGCGAGCCGGGCCGCCGCCGTCTCGGCCAGGTTCTGCGCCAACTGGCCGAGCTCGCGGTCGTAAGGATTGTTGGCGATGGCCGCGGCGACGACCCACGTCAGCGCGACGCTCATCGGCCACAACATCAGCAGCGGAGCGAGCATCCAGTCGAGGATCTCGCCGAACAGGGAGCGCGGCTCTCTGGGCTTGGCCATGACGCCTTTCAGGCCGCGATCTTCTCCAGGCAGTACCCCAGCCCGCGCACGGTGGCAATCCGCACCGGCCCCTGCTCGATCTTCTTGCGCAGGCGGTGGATGTAGACCTCGATGGCGTTGTTGCTGACCTCTTCGCCCCACTCGCAAAGCCGCTCAACGAGCTGGTCCTTGCTGACCAGCCGGCCCGAGCGCTGCAGCAGGACCTCCAGCAGGCTCAGTTCGCGGGCCGAAAGATCGAGCATCTGGTCGTTCAGGTAGGCGACGCGACCGGTCGCGTCGAAGCTCAGGGGCCCGTGCTTGAGGATGCTGCTGGCGGTGCGCATAGAGCTTCTGCTCATCGGCGGCGACAGAGAACATGTCCCACGCGCCGCCCACCGAGCGAGTCCAAAGTCGGTCGCCGTTCGACATGGAGTACCCGTACAGCGTGCCGCCGTAATAGCCGGCGCCCACCACCGCCGTGCCGTCGACCAACGTGGGGTTGAGCACGTGTGGCCACTGGCCGTCGAAACCCGACTTGCTGGCAATCGCGCCGGTCCTGAGGTCAAAGCTCCAAAGGAAGGAGTCTTGGTGTCCGGCAGTGGCGGCGAAGACGCGATCCGTGGACACCGCAGGCGGGCCAAAGGCCGGCATCTGGCCCAGCGAACGCATCCAGACGGTCTTGCCTTCGGCCTCATCCAGCGCGTGCAGCACAGCCTCGCCGAAGTAGACGTCGGTCGTGACGAACACCATGCCGCTCATCGTGACCACCGCATTGATTCCGCCGATGGGCTCGCTGGAGCGTGGGCGCTGCCAAGTCCAGACCTGCCTGAATTTGGTGGGTTCCAGCCGGATGGGCAGGTACCCGCGGTGGCTGTTGCCGCCCTGGTGTGTGGTCCAGTTCTCAACCGCAGCAAGCGTGAGCCTGTAGGGCAGAGCTGCCGCCGTTCCGGCAAAGGGATCGGCGCACACGCTGTCGCGGCAAGCGCGCACCTCAAGTTGGCCATCGCGGACGCCGGCAGGCAGTGCGCTGCGCAGGGGCAGATCGACACTCCAGCTTGCGCATAGAACTGCTGGCCGGCGCAAAGCCCAGTCCGGCCAGTGACCTCTACGCCCTGGGCTTGATGCTCTTTCAGCTGCTGTCCGGCGAAATCCCTCACGAAGAAGACAACCT
>JAJTGU010000097.1 GCA_021297985.1 Rubrivivax sp. | reverse complement strand
CGGCCGTGCGCGGGTCGCCCTGCTCGAGCAAGGTCTGTCCGAGCAGTAGCCGGGCCTCGGCGGAGTTCTCGTTCTTCTGCAGCGCGCCCTTGAGCTGGATCGTGGCCGCCGCGTAGTCCTTCTTGTCGAAGTAGGAACGCGCCGAGGCGAGAAGGTCCTTTTCGGAACTGCCCTGGCTGCAAGCGCCGGCCAACAGCGCCGCGACCAGTGCCAGCGCCGCGCCATGGCGACGGCTGAGGATTCGGGTGGTGCGGTTCATGGGCGCGGTCTCCTGTTCATTCGGGGGCTAGAGCGTCTTCAGGAGCCGGCTGGCCTCGGCGTGGAACGGGCCGAGCGGTCCCTTGGCGATCAGGCGTTCGAGCTCGGTTCGTGCCAGAGCCGAATCGCCTGCCTTCTGCGCGATCTTGGCCAGATTCAGACGCAGTCCGTCGTCGTCGGGCTGCATCGCGACGGCCTTCTTCTGCAACTCGAGCCCGCGCGCAGCCTGGCCTTCGGCGGCAAGCGCCATCGCCAGCGTGTCCTGAACGCCGGCGTGATTGGGCAGACGCTTCACGGCGCGCTCGGCAAACTCGACGGCGCCAGGTTTGCCGGTGGTCGTCAGGATCCAGGCCAGGTTGTTCAGAGCCAGCGGGTGGTTCGGGTGGCGCGTCACCAGATCACGAAACCGCGTCTCGGCATCGGCCAGATCGCCGCGTGTGATCGCGGCAGTGGCCAGTTCATAGGCGAAAGCCGAGTCCTGCGGCTGTTCGCGGATCCACTGGCTGGCAAACGCCCGGGCCTCGGCGGCACTGCCGCTGGCTCCCAGGACCTGGTGCAGTCGCACCGCCAGGTCGCTGCTGGTGGGATGCGCCTTCAAGCCGGCGCGCAGGACTTCCTGGGCCTTGTCAAACGCCTTGCCGCGCATGTGGATGCCGGCCTCCAGCAGGTAGCCGGCCATCACGTCGCGGTTCTTCTGCAGGTTGCGGGCGATCACGAGGGCCTCGTCGACGCGCTTGTCGGCGACCAGCATGTCCACCAGGGCCACCTGGGCCTCGCCCAGTGTGGGGTCGATCTCCATTGCGCGGCGCAGCGATGCGATGGCCGCACTGCGCTTGCCGTCGGCCTTGTAGAGGTCAGCGAGCCTCATGTGCGGCAGCACGGAACCGGGGTCCAGGTTGGCGGCCCGCTGGAAGGTGCTGACGGCCTGCAACGCGTCACCGGTCTGCGCCTGCACCCGCCCGAGAGCATCGAGCACCTTGGGCTGGTTGGGCAACGCGGCGTCGGCTTGTTGCGCAATCACCAGGACGTCCTTGAACTGGCGCTGCCGGATCCCGTACTCGATGAGCTGCAGCCGCGGGTCCATCTCGGAGGGCGCTGCCTGGATCGCTTCGACCAGGACACGCTGCACATCGGCAAACGGCAGCTTCTGGCGGATCATGATCTCCGCCTTTCCGATGTAGGCGCCGTAGTTGCGGGGATCGGCCTTGATCGCGGCGTCGAAGCGTGCGGTCGCAGCCTCGACCTTGCCCTCGCGCAGGTCGAGTGCCGCCAGGTTGGACGTCGCCGCGAAGAAGCTGGGCTCGGCGACCAGCGCCTGCTCGAACGCCGCCCGGGCCGCCGCCACGTCGCCGCGCAGCACATGGACCCGGCCGCGCAGGTTGGGTGCCGCGGTCTTGTCGGTGCCGCCCTTCTTCTCCATGGCGGCAATCGCGGTCAGCGCCTGCTCGTACTCGCGGCGCTTGATCCGTGCGCTGATGATCGCCAGGTCGGCGTAGGTCGAAGTCGAACTGCGCGCCACCTTGTCGAGATCGACAAACGCCTGCTCGGCGTCGCCGCGCGCAAGGTTGGTCAGCGCCAGTGCCGTGCGGATGCGGTCGTCGTCCGGGTTCAGGCGAGCCGCCTGGGCAAACAACTGTTCGGCACCGGAGGCGTCACCCAGGCTCAGCAGCGCTTCGGCCGCCAGGGCTCGTGCCTGGCCATCGGGGATCGTGGGGTCCAGCAGGGGCTTCAGGGTCTCGAAGGCGCGTGCGGGCTGGCCCATGCGCAGGTGCGACTGGGCCAGATTGCGACGCGCCAACGGCAGATCCGGGTTGAGCTGCAGCGCCTTGGCGAAGTGGGTCTGGGCCAGGACCAGCGAGCGCAACTCGCCTTCGGTGGCGCCAGCGAGTTGCAGCACCCCGGTGTGGTTGGGAGCGACCTTCAGAAGCGCCTGCGACAGCTCGCGTGCGCGCTGATAGTTGCCATCGTGGAATGCCAACTGGGCATCGACGAAGACCATCTGCGGGTGCCGTGGCAGCACCTTGCGCAGCTCTTCGGCCTGCGCCCGCGCGCCTGCGACGTCGCGGGCGCGGATTCGCATCGACAGCAGGGCCAGGTGGGCCTGGACATTGGCAGGTTCGATGGCGAGCGACTTGCGAAACGCCTCTTCTGCGGGTTTGGGATCGCGCTGCGTGAACTGCCGCAACTCCCCCAGCAGGTGCCAGGCCTCGTAGGCCGCAGGATCGCGGTTGATCGTGGCCTGGGCCAGTTCCATGCCTTCGGCCAGCTTGCCGCCGCCGGCCAGCATGCGTGCCTGCAGCACATTGGCCGCCGTGTTCTGGGGGTCGGCCTCGAGCGCGGCCTTCAGTGCCGCCTCGGTCCGCGGCCGGTCGCCTTGCGCGGCCCAGCCGGCCGCGACACTGGCCTTGACCGCGGCCTGGGCCTTCTTGTCCTTGAGTTCGATGTCGCCATACAAGGTGGCCAGCCGGCGGTAGTCGCCGAGCAGGAACAGGGCACGGGTCAGCGGTGGCAGCACCTCTTCGTCGGGATGCTTCTGGTCGCGGGCCTTGGACAGTTCGATGGCGGCGCCAGCCGGGTCGCCTGCGTCGAGCATCGT
>JAJTGU010000246.1 GCA_021297985.1 Rubrivivax sp. | reverse complement strand
GGCCGGCTGGGTCATGATCGGCAGCTTGTCGATGCCGGTGTGACGGTGCGACGGTGAGGCATGTCGTGCGGCATGTTCTGGTGCTGCGTGCCCAGGCCGCCGTGGTGGCCGGGCATGCCGGTGGCGCACCGTCACCCATCAGGCCCAGCCCGCCTGCAGGTCGAGGATCGCCTTGGTGAGCAGCTTCACCACCCAGCCGGGGTCTTGACTGCCTTCTTGCCCTTCCGTGTTCGTGAAAGCGCTGATGGCGAACTGGCCATCCAGCGCGATCACGCTGTAGGCAGTGAAGCCATCGGCCTCGCCTCCATGGTAGAGACAGACCTTTTGCTTGAATGCGTCTGGCAGCGGGCCCACTTCCCAGCCCAAGACATAGTCGCCGACGGCTGTGCGAAGACGCTGCACATAAGCGGCCGGCAGTGGGGTGGGCTCACCACTCAGGGCCTGCTGGTGCAACTGCTGCCACTTGGCGTAGCCGGTCACCGTGGCGAACACACCGCCTGCGGCCTGACTCAGCACGTCCAGCCAAACCTGCAACCCGGGCGGGTACCCGTCGAAGACCTGCACTGCGCCCAGGGTGCCAACATGCCCGCGCTGCACAGCCAAGCCTGCCCTGGTTGGCAGACCCAGGCTCACGCCAGGTCCGCCAGGCATGCCAAGCAGGGGGACGATCAGTTCGTCGAACAAGGCGGTGAAGCTCTTGCCACTGCGGGCTTCCAGAATCATGCCAACCAGCATGTAGTCGACGTTGGAATACAGAAAGTCCTGGCCCGGCGTCACGCCCGGCTGGGCCTGTTGCAGCGCCCAAGCAGCCGCGAAGCGGCGACGGCCCGCGAAAGTCTCGGGCAAGGGCTCGGTCTGCGCGGCAAGGAACTCCAGGAACAGGCCAGTATCGGCCTCGTTGTTCATCGCGATCAAGCCGCCGCGATGCGCGAGCAGTTGCTCGACCGTCACGCTGCGAAACGCCGGAAGCATGCCGGCAGCCAAGTCCGGCAGAGCATCCGCCAGGCTGAGCGTCCAGCTCAGTTGCCCACGGTCAATCAGCTTGGCGGCCATGCAGGCCGTCATCGCCTTGGAGACCGAGCCGATTTGCAGCCAGTCGCCGATGGCCATGGCAGCCGGCGCGCCCTGCTGCCGAAGGCCGGCGGTGGCCGTGGCGCTGGATTGCCGATCGGCGTAGTGGAGGCTGGCCGACACCAGACCGGCGGCCACCGCCTTGCTGGCCGTTTGCTCGAGCAGGTTCTTGCGCCGGGCCAAGTTGGCGGCGTCTTTGATTTCAGATGTGCCGCCGCCGCAAGCGGTCAGCGCCGCGCTGCTGATTGCCAGCGCGAGCAACTGGCGGCGATTGAGTCGTGCAGGGGCGTCGGAGTGGGTCGGTGTCATCGGTCTTCCTTGTGAGTCGCTGTGCCCGGACGCGGCGGATGCCGGTCTTGGCAACACCTGACGTCACTTTAGAAACGGCCGATGCAAATCCGGTGCACCCTGCATGGAGACTCTGTGGAGACGCTGAAGGCTGGGCGCAAAGTAGCTTCAGGGCGATGCGGGCAGCCGGATTTCCAGTACCGCGCCCCCATCGGGCCGATTGGCCGCGTGGGCCTGTCCGCCGTGGGCGTCGGCGATGGCGCGGACCACGCTCAGCCCCAGGCCGCTGCCCCCGGTCTGACGCGAGCGCGACGCCTCGCTGCGCCAGAAGCGCTCGAACGCCCTCTCGGCGCCGCCTGGCGGAAAGCCGGCGCCACGATCGAGCACACGCAGCACGCCCGCGCTGCCTGATGCGTGGGTCTCGATCCGCACCACGCCACCTTCGCTGGCGTAGCGGCGCGCGTTGTCCAGCAGGCAGATCAGCATCTGGCGCAAGCGCTGTGGATCGGCGTGGACAGGCGCCGGGCGCAGGTCCAGTTCCAGCCGCATGCCCAGCGCATGCAGGTCGGGCTCGATCACCGGCAGCAGGCTCTCCACTTCCGTGGCCAGTTCCATCGGGCGGCACTGCAGCGCCAGGCTGTTTGCGCCGGCCAGGCTGACCACGCGCAGGTCATCCACCACGCGGCTGAGCGAATCGACCTGCTGGATGAGTGCTGTGATCTCGGCCGGGCCGCTGGCGAACACGCCGTCGTGGATTCCTTGCAGCCTCCCGCGCAGGATGGTGAGCGGTGTGCGCAACTCGTGCGCAATCGCGGCGGTCGACTCCTTCAGCTCACGCCGCGATGCCGCAAGGCTGTCCGCCATGCGGTTGAAGTCATCCACCAGTTGCCGCAGTTCCAGGCTGCTGTCGCGTCCCGGCTCGGCCCGGGCGTCCAGGTCGCCCTGCGCGACGCGCCGCGCTGCCTGCGCCACGCGTTCGATCGGACGCGCCAGCCGCTGACCCACACCCATGGCCAGCCAGAGCGCCACGCAGGCAGCCAAGACCGTCAGCACGGCCAGGCCGATGTCGCCGTAGAACTGCGCTTGTGCGTTGCCGGCCTCCGCAGCCTCCTTGAGCACCCGAAGATCCGCCAGATCGGGCACCCGCATCGCCTCGAGATCGCGCCCGGCCCGCTGGGCCGCGGCCGGTAGGCTGTCCAGATAGCGGGAGAGCAGCCACGCGTCCAGCATGCGGGCGCCGCCATAGATGAAGCCAAATGCGCCGACGAAGAAGATCAGCATGCCCAGCGTCAACTGGGTGCGCAAACGGCGAGCCTTCATCGCGGTTCCTCGAGGCGGCGGCTCGTGCCGCCGCTCAGT
>JAJTGU010000033.1 GCA_021297985.1 Rubrivivax sp. | reverse complement strand
GGCCTACTTTGCAGAGAAGCTCAACGACTTCGACCTTGCGGCCAACAACGGCGGCTGGCAATGGGCAGCGTCGACGGGCTGCGACGCGCAGCCCTACTTCCGCATCTTCAACCCGGTGAGCCAGAGCGAACGGTTCGATCCGGACGGCAAGTTCATCCGGCGTTACGTGCCGGCGCTCGCCGAGCTGCCTGCCGCTGCCATTCACGCACCCTGGCTGGCGCGGCCGGTCGATCTGGCGGCGGCTGGCGTGAGGCTCGGTCGGGACTACCCGCTGCCCATCGTGGACCACGCCGCAGCGCGCGAACGCACGCTGCAGCGCTACGCCGTCGTCAAGGCCAGATAGCCCGGTCGGGGTAGCCACGTCGCCGACAGATGTTTGTATCGGCGGCCCGTCGCCGCGCTCTGTGGGGGGTCTGAACGCGCATGCGGATCTTTGCGATCCGGGCGTTCCGAGCGTTGCACCCCAAAACCCACCCACGAAGCACTGTCCGCATGCAAACCTTCCTCATCTCCAAGCGCCTGCTGCGACTGGCCCCCTTGTCCGCCGCCCTGCTGTCCGGCGTCGGCCTGACGCACGCGCAGTCGATGTCACCGGCCCAGTTCGTCGAGGCCTGCCGCACGTCGCCGGCCAACACCGTGGTGCTGCGGGAGCAGACCAAGTTCCAGACCTCGTTCGAGGGCACCACGTTCCAGACGCCGACCGGCTGCACGGTGGTGCTGGCCCCGGGTGCGAGCTTCGACCTGGACACGATCACGATGCAGTTCGGCGGGCCGTTTGTCGTCCAGGCCAGCGGCAGCAGCGGTGTCGTGCTGGACAAGGCGACGCTGCGCGCGACATCGGTGGCGCTGAACCTCACCGGCTTTGAAGGCAAGTTCCAGATGAACACTGCCCGCCTGGCGGCGACGACCGGCGACGTGGCCATCCAGTTCGGCGAAAAGGGCTTCATGGAGATCAAGGACTCCGGCCGCTGGTACCAACCGCGCCTGACGGCGCGTGGGCGTCTGAGCATCGCCGCCGGCGCGTCGTTCACGGGCTCGATCATCCAGTCCGGCCTGCAAGGAACGACAGGCATCTCCTTCGCCTTCAACGGCGCCGACTCGGGCTTGAAGATCGAAGGCAGCGATCTGCTGCTGACCTCGGGCGCATCGAACGGCGCGCCCTACATCACCGGCCCGTTCACGGTCACCGGCACAGCGCCGAAGGTGGGCTTCGAGATGATCAACGTCAACCTGATAGAAGCTACTCAGGCGGTGACGGTGGCGCTCAACGGAGCCGAGTCCAAGCTGGGCTGGATGCAGGTGCGTTCGCAGACCAGCAGCCGCCGCATCTCGCTGACGGCAATGGGCGAAAAGGGCGAAGTGAAGGTCGAGAACGCACTGATGTACGGCCTGCCCGAAGTCGTGATCGAAAGCGGCGCCATGGGCAGCGTGTCGGTCACCAACTCGCCCGGTTCCATCACCGCCAGCCAGCTCATCCGCGTCCGTGCCGGGCTGGGCGGCTCCTGCAGCGCCTCGACCCAGGGTCTCATCGCGCCGGTGCTCCAAGTCTGCCGCTGACGGCCGCGTTGCAGCCGCGACCGGGATCGAGGCCCATCCGGCCTCGATCTCCAAGCCCCCAGGCTCAGGCGCTGGGGGCCTGGAACTTGGCAATCAGCTCGCGGTGTTGCTGGGGCCAGGCGGCGAGCGTGCTGCCGTCGCCGTCGAACACCTTGCTCAGGAACGCCGCCGTGAGCTGCTGGGTCGCGGCCAGCATCGGCACGCCGGTGCCGCGGCGGCCGACGAAGCTGCTGTGGTTGCCGGTGTTGAACATCGCAAACCACTTGGCCGGGCTGCCGATGGCCTGGTAGACGGCTTCGCGGTCGTCCGGGCCGCTGAAGTAACCCGGGATGCGGATCACGTCGTCGGTGCTGGTGATGTGCAGCGTCGGCACGGCCACCGCACCCAGGATCTGGGCCATGTCGCCTTCGCCATAGAACGGCGGTGCCGAGATCGCGATGGCGGCGCGGATGCGGCTGTCGCGCAACGCCATCGCCTTGCCCTGGCGCTCGACCCGCGCGCCGGCGGCCAGCAGCGAGGTGTTGGCGCCATAGCTGTGGCCGGCGGCGACGATGCGGTCGGCGTCGATGCGCGGTGCGAGGTCAGGGTCGGCGAGCAGCGTGTCCAGGGCGAAGCTCAGGTCCTGCACCCGCGCCAGGGCTTCCTTTTCCTGTGCCGCGTCGCGCAGGCGGCCCATGATCTCGAAGACATTGCCGCCCCAAAGACTGCGGTCGCTGCCGGCGTGTTGCAGATGCAGGCTGGCGTAGCCCTGGGCCGCCCAGTGCGCGCCCAGGTAGCGATAACCGAGCCGCGAGCCGCCGATGCCGTGCGAGAACACCACCAGCGGCACGGCGGCACCGGTCCCGCCCGCCGGCAGGTACAGCCGCACCGGCAGCGGGCGCTGGCGCGTGGCGTCGGCCCATTCGAGATCGAGCGCCTGCACCGGCTGCTCGGCCTGCGCGCGGCGGGGGCTGCACAGCAGTCCGGCGACGCCACCGGCCAGACCCAGCGCGGCCAGGGCGATGAGACGGCGGCGCGTGGGCGCCACGGGCAAATTGTCTGAACGAAGGTTGGACATCAGCTTCTCAAGGCATCGCCTGCGGGTGCGGTGACATCGACCGACGCCGGCGGGACCCGGCGGCGGCCCCGCAGCGTGTTGACAAGATCATCGACGAAGGTGAACAGCACCGGGATCACCAGCAGGCTCAGGAAGGTGGACGTGATCAGGCCGCCGATCACGACGATCGCCATCGGAGCGCGGAAGCTCGGATCGGTTCCCCAACCCAGCGCGATCGGCATCATGCCGGCGCCCATCGCGATGGTCGTCATCACGATCGGTCGTGCCCGCTTTTGGCAGGCGTCGAGCAGCGCGTGCCAGCGGTCCAGTCCGTGGTCGCGGCGGGCGATGATCACGTAGTCCACGAGCAGGATCGAGTTCTTCGTCGCGATGCCCATCAGCATGATCAGTCCGATCATGCTCGGCATCGACAGCGCGGTGTGGGTGATGAACAGCGCCAGGAAGGCCCCCGGCACCGACAGCACCAGCGCCCCCAGGATCGTCACCGGCTGCACGAAGTCCTTGAACAGCAGCACGAGCACGATGTAAATGCACAGCACGCCGGTCAACATGGCCAGGCCGAAGCTCGCGAACAGGTCGTTCATCGCTTCGGCGTCGCCCGTGACCGTCTGGCGGATGCCCGGCGGCAGGTTGGCCACCGAGGGCAGCGCCATCGCGGCGGCCTCCACGGCACCCAGCGGCTGACCGTTCAGCTCGACCTCGATGTTGACGTTGCGCTGGCGATTCAGCCGGTCGATCTGGGCCGGTCCGCCTTCGATGGAGAGCGTGGCGACGTTGCCCAGTGGCACCGGCCCGCGGGCACCCGGAACCGGCAGGCGCTGCAGCAGCTCGATATCGCTGCGCGCCGACGCCGGCAGCCGGACCACGACCGGAATCTGGCGCTGGCTCAGGTTGAGCTTGGCCAGCGACTGATCGAAGTCGCCCGCGGTCGCGATGCGCAGCGTGTCGGCAATGGCCGCCGAATTGACACCCAGATCGGCCATGCGGTCGAAGTCGGGTCGAACCACCAGCTCCGGCCGCACCAGGCTGGAACTCGACGTGACGTTGCCGATGCCCGGCAGGCCACGCAGCTCGCGTTCGACGACTCCGGCGTGCTCGACCAGCGTGCGTCCGTCCTCACCGGCGAGCACGAGGATGAACTTCTCGGAAGAGCCGCCGAAACCGACCTTGACCCGCGCCCCGGGCAGGTCGACCAGCAGGTCGCGGAGCTGGTTCTCGACATCCTGTTTGGAGACGCCGCCCCGCTCGCCGCGTGGCGTCATGTTGATCGTCAGCGTCGCGGTCGTGGAGGTCGCGCCTCCCCCGCCGGCAAACGGGTCGGACCCGGTGTTGCCGGCACCGACGGCGGTGTAGACGAGCTTGACGTGCGGGTTCTTCTGGACCAGCACACGGGCCTGCTCGGCCGCGGCCAGGGTCTGCGCGAAGTTGCTGCCCGGCGGCATCGACACGGTCACCTGGGTCTGGCTCAGGTCGTCGGGCGGGATGAATCCGGTCGGCAGGTACTTGATCAACGAGAAGCTGCCGGCAAAGAACACCGCCGTCGCGAGCATCGTCCACCAGCGGTGCTTCAGGCACCAGGCGGCCCAGCCCATGTAGACCTTCATCCAGCGCGGCTCGGGAGGCTCCTTCTTGGGCGGCTTCAGGACATAGGCGGCCATCATCGGCGTCAGCATGCGGGCGACGACCAGGCTGAAGAACACCGCGATCGCCGCCGTCCAGCCGAACTGGACAAAGAACTTGCCCGGCACGCCGCTCATGAAGGCCGTCGGCAGGAACACCGCGATCAGCGTGAAGGTGGTCGCGATGACCGCCAGGCCGATCTCATCGGCCGCCTCCATCGCGGCCTGCATCGGCGTCTTGCCCATGCGCAGATGGCGCATGATGTTCTCGATCTCGACGATCGCGTCATCGACCAGCACACCGACCACCAGCGAGATGCTGAGCAGCGTGACGACATTGACCGTGAAGCCGAATACGTAGTGCATCACGGCGAAAGTGGGGATCACCGACAACGGCAGCGCCGTCGCGGTGACCAGCGTCGCGCGCCAGTCGCGCAGGAACAGCCACACCACCAGCACCGCGAGCAGGGCGCCCTCGTACAGCAGGTACAGGCTGCCGTGGTAGTTCTCTTCGACCGGGTCGACGAAGTTGAAGGCCTCGACGACGACGATGTCGGGGTGTGCGGCCTTCAGCTCTTCGAGCTTGGCACGCACCCCTTGGGCAACCTCGACCTCGCCCGACTTCAGCGAGCGCACGATCTCGAAGCCCACCACCGGCTTGCCGTTCAGCAGCGCCGCGCTGCGCGGCTCGGCGACGGTGTCCTCCACCGTCGCGATCTGCGCCAGGCGGATGCGACGGCCGTCGGCAAGTGCGATCTCCATGCGCCCCAGCTCCGCGGCCGATTGCACGGTGGCGATCGTGCGCACGGCCTGCTCCTGGCCGCCGAGGTCGACGCGCCCGCCCGAAGCCTCCTGCTGCACCGATCGCAGCTGGCGCGAGACATCGGCGGCGGTCGCGTTGAGCGCGAGCAGCTTGGCCGGGTCGAGCTCGACCCGCACCTCACGCTGCACGCCGCCGATGCGCGCCACCGAGCCGACGCCACGCACCGCCAGAAGCGCGCGCGTGGCGTCGTTGTCGACGAACCAGGACAGCGCCTCCTCGTCCATGCGGGTCGAGGCCACCGTGTAGGTCAGGATGGGCGTGCCGGCGAGGTTGACCTTGCTGACCACCGGATCGCGCAGGTCGGCCGGCAGGTCGCTGCGGGTGCGCGCCACTGCATCGCGCACGTCGTCCAGCGCTTCCTGGGTCGGCTTCTCGAGCCGGAATTCCACCGTCACCGTGGCGCTGCCGTCGCGCACGTTCGTGTAGATGTTCTTGATGCCGGTCAGCGTGGCGACGGCGTTTTCGATCTTGCGCGCGACTTCGGTCTCCATCTGCGCCGGGCTCGCGCCGGGCAGGCTGGCCGAGACGGTGATCGTCGGCAGGTCGATGTCGGGAAAGTTCTGGATCTTCATCTGCTGGAAGCCCAGCAGACCGGCCAGCGTCAGCATGACAAAAAACAGCACCGACGGAATCGGGTTGCGGATGCACCAGGCGGAAACGTTCATGGCGGTCGTGACCTTGCGTGTTCTCGGGACCGGGCTCAGCTCTTGGCGGCCGGTTTGGCTGTGGCCGGTGCGGCAGAGGCCGAGGCCGGCGCGTTGCCGACCACCCGCACCCGGTCGCCGTCGGCCAGGAAGCCCACCCCCGCAGCAACCAGCCGGGTGTTGGCTTCGATGGGCGACACGATCTCGATCCGGTCGCCGACCCGACGGCCCGTCGTGACCTTGATCTGGCGCACCCGGTTGTCGGGGTCGAGCTTGAAGACGTAGCTGAAGCCGTCACGGAACAGGACCGCGGCCTGCGGCAGCGTCTGTCCGCTGCCGGAGCCGATCGCGAACTCGCCGCGGGCGAACATGCCGGCCTTGGCGGTGCCAGGCTGCGGCAGATCGACATAGACCAGACCATTGCGGGTTGCGGCATCCACCGTCGGCGCCACCATGCGCACCCGCCCGGCGATGCTGCCGCCCCCGGCAGGGACCACGCTCACCACCTGACCGGGCTGGACACGGGCCAGGTCGCTGGCCGGAACCTCGGCGCGCCATTCGAGGCGACCGCCACGGATCAGGCGGAACAGTTCCTGGCCAGCGGGCACGACGGCGCCGACGGTGGCGCTGCGGGCACTGATCACGCCGCTGTCGGGCGCCAGCACGCGGGTCTGGGTGAGCCGGATCTGGACCATGTTCGTGCTCGCCTTGATCGCCTCGAGCCGCGCCTGGGCGGTGCGTTCGGCGGTCAGCAGCTGAGCGATGCGCTCGGCACTCAGCGCGCCGGTGGCCTGCAGCTCGCGGGCGCGCTGGGCGTTGGCAGCGGCTTCGGCCAGTGTGGCCTCGGCTTCGGCGACCGCGGCCTTGCTCTGGGCCAGTTCAGCCTGTGCCATCTCGTTGGCAAAACTCGCCAGCACCTGGCCTCGTTGGACCCGGTCGCCGACGTTGACCTTGACCTCGGCCAGGCGCCAGCCGTTGGTTTCGGAGCCGATGCTGGCTTCCTGCCAGGCGGCAATGCTGCCGTTGGCCCCGAGATTCAATGTCAGCGGCGTGGCCTGCGGCGACACGACGCTGACACTCAGCGCAGGCTTGGCCGCTGCCGCCGCGGCCGCGGACTTGGCTTCGGGTGATGCAGGCGCGCTGCTGGCCTGGGCCTGCGCGCGGACCGCAAGGGTCAGGGCACCCAGGGTGGCGATGGTGGCCACAGCGGCCAGGGACCACGGCAGAGCGCGATGTTGAGCAATGGAGCGAAGGGTCGGATTCATGGTCGGGACTGACGGATCAAGTGAGATTCGAGGGCATGTCGGCGACGAAGCCGCCGCCCAGGCTGCGCCACAGCGTGACCCAGGCCGAGCTGCGTTCGCGACGGAGGTCGATGAGCACGTTCTGCGCCGCAAGGGCGTTGCGGCGCGCGTCTTCAAGCTCGAACTGGCTGGCCAGGCCGGCGCGCCAGCGAGCCTCGGTGGCCCGGAGCGAAATCTCGAAGTCGCGCGCGGCACCTTCGGCGTCGGCCTGGCGCGAGCCGGCGGCGTCGAGCGCCACAAGCGCCGACTCGACTTCACGCACGGCGCGTCGCACATGGGACTGGTACAGCGCCAGCGCCTCGTCGTAGTCGGCTCGCGCCTGCGCATTGGCGGCGGCCCGCGCGCCACCGTCGAAGAGCGGCAGCGAGATGGACAACGGGCCAAGGGTCCAGACCGTGCCTCGGGTGGTTTCGCCCTGGCTGCGCAGACTCAACGCGCCCAATGTCCCGGCCAGCGAGATCTGCGGCCACTGGCGAGCAGCCGCTGCGCTCTGGTCGGCCGCGGCGGCGACCAGCAGGCGGGCGGCCTGAAAGACATCCGGCCTCTGGGCGAGCAGGGACGCGGGCAGTTCCGGCACCGCGAGCCCGGCACCGGCGAGCTGCGGCACCTGGCCGCTGCGGGCCTTCAGGCGCTCGCGCAGCGTGGCTTCAGGCAACGCGGTCAGCTCGACCAGGGTCTTGATGAGGGTGTCGCACTGCGCCTGCTGGGCCACGGCCGCGTTGCGTGCACTCGCCGCACCCGCGCGGGCCAGGGCGGCGTCGGCCGGGGCGGCGAAGCCGGCACCCGCGCTTTGCTCGGTCAGGCGGGCCGTGGTCGACCGCGACTGGGCGTCCAGCCGGCTTTGCTCGGCCTGGGCCTGGCAGGCGCGCAGGGCGATCACCGCGGCACCCGTCTCGGCCGCCAGAGTGGTTCGGGTCGCGTGCAGATCGGCGGCACTGGCCGACGTGCGCTCGGCGGCTGCCGAAGCGGCGGCTCGATTGGCGCCGAACAGGTCAAGCTCCCAGGACGCCTGCAGGCTGCCGCCCGTCGTGGTCGCCGTTGCCGCCCGCGGAACGCTTCGGCCCTGGCTGGCCGACGCCGATGCGGTGAGTTGCGGACCGAGCGTTGAAGCAGCGGCTGTTTGCGTGGCCCGGGCACGATCAAGCCGGGCCTGCGCTGCGGCCAGCGTCGGGCCGCCGTCGGTGGCAGCGAGAACCAGGGCGGCCACTTCGGGGTCGTCGAAGCGCTGCCACCACGCCAGAGGATCGGCTGGCCGCGCGGATGTCGATTCGTTGGCGGCAGGTGCCGACGGGCGCGCGGCCTGCCAGCGGGTGTCCACGGGCTGGACGCCGGCCAGCGCCGTGCTGGCCGTGACGGGCCTGGGCCCGATCTGGGCACAGCCGGCCAGCGTGGCACACAGCGCCAGGGCGGTGAGGGTCGGAAGCAAGGTCGATCTGGACATGGTCATGCGGGAGGAAATGGATCGTGTTGGCGCAGGATTCGGGGGGTCGTCGGGCTTGCCTTCAGCCGTCGTCGCGCAGCGCGACGCCGCGGCGCCGGGCCTCGGCGTGCACCATCGCCATGCCGAAAGTGAGCATGCGCTCGCACCACAGGTTGATCGCGTCGGGCCCGTCGTACAGGCCCGGTGCGACGAGGTCGGTCACGTCGCGGCCGATGTGCAGGTGCACGCCCGGCGCGACCAGCAGCACCGCCAGGCGCTGCACATCGTCGTCGGGCGCCGGCAGCCCGAAGCTGCGGACCAGCACGCCGACCAGGACGTCGTGCATGGGCTGGATCGAGGTGCGCAGCTCCTCGTCCCAGAGGCCCGTGGGCTCGATCCATTCGCGGAAGTGCAGCTTCATGCACAGACGCGAGGCGTCGCCCTGCCGCAGCGGCTCGAGGAAGCTGGCGTACAGCGCCGTCAAGGCCGATTCAAGGGAGTGCGCGGCCTCGCGGAACAAGGTGATGTCGGCCTCGGGCGAGCCCATCGGCTCGAAGTAGACCGCGCGGTAGAGCCCGGCCTTGTCGCCAAAGTGGTAGCTGATGGCGGCAATGTTGACCTGAGCGGCTTCGGCCAGCTCGCGGGTCGAGGTCTTGGCAAAACCTTGCTCGGCGAACAGCCGCAGGGCGGCATTCAGAAGTCGCTGTCGTGTGTCCTCGGCCACGGTGCCCGGGACTGTGGATGATGGGCTGGAGATGGCTTTGGCGTTCATGGCGGCGAAGTCTAGCGCCAATCAAACGTTTGTTTGAAACCCGGAAGGGCATCATGGTTAACCCTTTATCGGGCCCATGGTCGCCACGGGCGAAGCGCCGCATGATCGAACCGATGCCCGCAGAAACGCCCATGCCCTTGCCGCCAGCGCCGACGCCGGGAGGCCGTCGGTTCTGGCGCCTGGCCTTGGCCCTGGCACTGCCTTGGCTCGCCATCTGGGCCGTGCAGACCCTGGCGCTGGCACCGGGGCCGCCAGGCGATGTCCTTCGGCTCACGCAGGCGCGAGGCATGTCCGACACCGCCCTCGGCGCTGGCGCTGGCGCGCCACCTGCCGCGCTGGCCACCGCCTCTGAGGCGCGCTTGCCGCTGCGCCGAAGTGCCGATCCGGACGCTGGCGGCTACTGGCTGGAGTTCGACCTGCCTCCGCCCGACGCCATCGCGCTGGCCGAGCCGCAACTGCTGGCGCTGGCCTACCAGCCCGCAATCTCGGTGTATCTGGACGGTGTGCTGCTCGCCCGATCCGGGTACGACCGTGATCGCTTCGTGCTGGGCAGCCGTCACCTGGCGGTCGACATTCCACCCGCGCTGCGCCGCGCCGGGGCGATGCAGCGCCTGCAACTCCACGTGGGTGCGCCCGGGCCCACGGGGGCACGTCTGGACGCACCGCTGCTCGGCCCACGCGCGGCCGTGATGGCGCAGGACGAGGGCCGCCAGCGCTGGCAGGCGCTGCGCACGATGACCATGATCGGCGGCCTGCTGGTCGGTGTCTTCCTGGCGCTGGTGGCCGTGGTTCGGCGTGACGAACCCCTGTATCCGCTCAGCGCCGCCCATGTTGCGCTGTTGGCGGCGCTGCTCAGCCCGTATGTGCTGGCCGAGCAGCCCTTGCCGTCTCCGTACTGGCGCATGGTGCTCGACTTGATCGACCTCGCCGCCAAGGCCTTGCTGGTGGCCATCGCAGCACGCCTGGCAGGCCTGTGGACCCCGCGCTTGCGGCTGGGCCTGATCGGGCTGTGCGCCATCGGCGCACCGGTCGATTCACTGGCCGCCTGGGCGGGCCTGGCCTGGTCGGACTTCGGTCACCCTTGGCCCTGGTGGGCGCTGGCCAGCCGGGCGCTGCTGCTGGCGCTGGCCTGGGGCTACGCACTGCGCGCGCTGGCGCGCCCGGGCGCCGGCGCCGCCGCCTGGGGCACGGCGCTGCTGGTCGGCTTCTCGGCCGCGACCTGGGCCTGGATCGGCACCGGTGCGCTGATCGTCCAGCGGCCGGTGGTCGATTCCAACGCCCTGGCCCACGCCGGCTGGGTCGCCTGGGTCGCCGCGCTGCTGCTCGCCCACTTCACGGACGTGGCGCGTCGCGAGCGAGCCTTGCGGGTTCAGCTCACCGATGAACTCGCCGACCGGAGCCGGGCGATGCAGACGGCCTACGCTGCACGGGCCGAGGCCGAACGCGAACGCGCCGCCAGCGAGCAGCGCCATCGGCTGCTGCAGGACCTGCACGACGGGCTTGGCGCCCAACTGCTGAACGTGCGTCTGCGCGCGGCCGATCTGACCCCGGACGAGCTGGCGCAAGCCCTCGACGCCTGCCTGCTGGAGATGCGCCTGTCGGTCGATGCCCTGGCCGAGAGCGAGGGGGATCTCGGCGTGCTGCTGGGCGGCTGGCGCCAGCGCGTCGAGCCGATGCTGCACGCCGCCGGTCTGCACTTCGACTGGCGCGTGCAGGCCACGCCACCGCTGCCCACGCTGCAAGGGGCCGGTGCACTGGAGATGGTGCGCGCCTTGCAGGAGGCCCTGGCCAACACCATTCGCCACGCGCAGGCGAGCCGCTTCGTCGTCGCGACCGAACTCGCCGACCACGAGGTCGTGCTCTGGCTGGTCGACAACGGCATCGGCCTCCCGAGCCAGGCGCGACCCGGCATCGGCCGCAAGGGCCTCGCGACACGCGCCGAGCGCCTGGGCGCGGCCATCGCCTGGCACAGCCCGGCCCCGCGGCGATGGCTCGAGGTCGGCGTCGGCACCGCGATCGAGATCCGCCTGCCGCTGGAGACGGTCAGCCGATGAGGCCGAACTGCCGCGCGCGCGCCACGGCCTGGGTCTTGGAGTGGGCCTGCAGCTTGCGGTAGCAGCGTTTGGCGTAGGTGGCGATGGTGTGCACGCTGACGCCCTGGCGCTGGGCGATCTCGTCGAAACGGTAGCCCAGCGCGGTGTCCTGCAGCACCGCCAACTCGCGCTCTGAAAGGCGCGGTGTCTCGCCACCGGTCGCACCCCCGCCGGCTGTTCCCGGTCCGCCAGGGACCCCGCGGCCTGGCGCCAGCAGGCGAAGAAGCTTGCGCGCGATGACCGGGCTCATCGGGCTGCCACCGTCTCGCAGGCTGGCGAGTTGCTCGACCAGGGCTGCAACGTGGGCTGTCTTGAGCAGGTAACCCACGGCCCCGGCGGCCAGCGCCGCGACGACGCTGTCGTCGTCGGCCAGCGTGCTGATCACGACCACCTCGCATTCCGGCAGCTCGTGGGTCGCCGCTTCGATCAGCGCCAGGCCGCTGCCGCTGGGCAGTTGCAGGTCGACCAGCAACAGTTCGGGGCGGCACTCTCGCAGCAAGGCCAGACCCTCGGGCAGGTCGGCTGCAGCGCCAACGAGTTCGAACATGGGCTCGCGCATCGCCGCCGACGCCAGCGAGGCACGGAACGCCGCGTCGTCTTCGACGAGGGCGGTGCGCCAAGGCGTTGGGTTGCCGGTCATGGTGGGGGTCGGATCCATGCGCGAGCATCGGCCAAAGCGCGCGGAATCACACCGGGTCCTTGTCGCTGGACGTGGGGACAAGGCGGCCCCGGGCACGCCCGCCTGAGGGTCAGAACAGCTCCATGTCGCTGCTGCGGTCCGCCGCCTCAAGCAGACCGCGCGCGACCAGATCCGTGTGCTCGGCCACCTGGTTTCGGCCGTTCTGCTTGACCCAGTAGACGGCCTTGTCGGCCCGTTCGAAGGCGGCCTGCGGCGAGTCGTGCGCCAGCATCGCCGTCAGCCCGACGCTGACGGCAATGCGTCCGACCTGCGGGAACGCATAGCGCTCGACCTCGCGTCGGAAGCGCTCGAACGCGCCCTGTGCATCGGTCAGGCTGTGGCATCGCATCAGGACCACGAACTCCTCGCCGCCGAAGCGGAACAGGAGGTCGTGGAACCGGAAGGTCGCACGCATCAGCCGGGCAACGAGCAGCAGCACCTCGTCGCCGATCAGATGGCCGAAGTTGTCGTTGACGCGTTTGAAGTGATCGATGTCGATCACACCCAGGCACGCCACCGCCGGATTCACCATCCGTGCCTCGTCGCCCCCGCTGTGCACGGCAGCCGGCCCGCCGGTCGACAGCTCACCGGCCAGTCGCAGGAACGAGCCATCGAAGGTGCTGCGGTTGAGCAAACCCGTGAGGCTGTCGCGCTCGCTGCTGTCGAGCAGGCCCTGGAAATTGCGGTAGACGCGCAACAGCCCTTCGACCAGGCGAAGCTGTTCGCCGTCGAGCGCATCATGGGACGTCATCTCGACGACGCCGACGGCGCCCCTCTCGCTGCCGAGCGGGAAACAGGTCAGCCTTGGGTCGCCGGCGTGGTGCACCACCTGCTGGGCATGCAGGCAGGCATGCGCCGGCCGCCGTGAGGCCAGTGGCTCGAGCATCGCGAGTTCGGACCACATCGAGTCCGCTCTTGGCGTGGCCTCGCCGGCAGCGAGCTCGGCCCGGGTGAGCCATCGACTGTCCTCGGCCGGACCGACGACCCGGCGCACCGCCACCGATTGAGCACGCACCAATGACAGCAGCACCTGGGCCAGCGTGACGTCGAGCACGTCGCGGTCGCGCAGCCCGGTCAGTTCGGCAAGGTGTTCGACGGCCTGGGACATGGTGGGCGTGCGCGTTTCCGGGACCTGAGCCCCGGCCTAGAGCTCGATGTCGGCGGTCGCTTGCCGCAGCGGCTCAAGGGCAGCGTTGGCGGCGTAGCCCGCCACCAGGCTCAGCAGCTCGTCTTCGGAGTAGGGCTTGCCGAGATAGGCATCACAGCCGAGCTGAACCGCATAGTCGCGGTGCTTGGCCGCCGTCCGCGACGTGATCATCACCACGGGCATGCCCGCCAGGCGCTGTTCGGCGCGGATGTTGCGCAACAGGTCAAAGCCGTCCATGCGCGGCATCTCGATGTCCGACAACACGACCACCGGGCGCTCCTCGGCCAGGCGCTCCAGCGCCTCGAGGCCATCCTTGGCCAGCGTGACGCGGTAGCCCTCGCGCAGCAGAAGTCTCTGGGTGACGCGACGGACCGTCAGCGAGTCGTCGACGACCATCACCAGCGGCGCCTTGGGCACCACCGCGGCCGCCGGCAGGACCGGCATCGGCGCGCCCCCGTCTGCCTGCGGCATGCGGGACGCGGTGGCCATCCGGGCCCTCGCGGGCTCGGCATACAAGGTCGCCAGCGCCACCGGGTTGTAGATCAGGGCCACGGCGCCCGAGGGCAGCAAGGTCACGCCCGCCAGGCCCGGCAGGCGCGAGAGCTGGGCGCCAACGTTCTTGACCACCACTTCCTGGTTGCCGATCACCTCGTCGACATGCACCGCAACCCGCTGCGCGGCCGAACGGATGACGACCACGGTCTGTGTCCGGCTGGTGCCGCCGGCGCCTTCGCCGCGTGGCGCGCCTTCGCCCAGCAGGGCGGCAAGCCAGAAGAACGGCAGATCCTGTCCACCGTAGCGGATCGCACCGGTGGCGTAGCCCGACTCGATCTCGTCGACCGGCATCCGGCGCACCAGTTCAACCAGCGTGGACGGGACTGCAACCTCGATCGGACCGCATCGCAGCATCACGACCTGCGTGACCGCGGTCGTCAGCGGCAGCAGGAGCCGGAAGCGCGTGCCCTGGCCGGCCGCCGTGGCGGTCTCGACCCGACCCCCCATCGCGACAACCTCGGAGCGCACCACGTCCATGCCGACACCACGCCCGGCGAGTTCGGTCACCGTGTCGGCCGTCGAGAAGCCCGGGGCAAAGATCAACTGCGCAAGGTCGGCGTCGGTCGCCTCGCGGTCAGGCGCGAGCAGGCCCCTTTCAAGGCCCCGCTCGCGGATGCGCGCCAGATCCAGGCCGGAGCCGTCATCGCTGAACTCGACCGCCACTTCGTTGCCGGCCTGGGCCACCGAAATCGTTATCCGGCCGGTCTCGTCCTTGCCGACCGACCGCCGTTGCTCGGTGGATTCGATGCCGTGCACGACGCTGTTGCGCAACAGGTGTTCGAACGGGCCGGTCATGCGCTCCAGCACGCCGCGGTCGATTTCGATCGCACCCCCGACGATGTCCAGACGCACCGGCTTGGCCATCTCCTTGGCCGCCTGGCGCACCGTCCGGTACAGCCGGTCCGACAGGCTCTCGAATTCGACCATGCGGGTGCGAAGCAGGTCATCCTGAAGGTCGCGCGTCAGGCGGGCCTGGGCGGCAAGTTGGTCCTCGGCCGACTGCAGCGTGCGCTGCAGGCTGCGCTGCAAGGTCGCGACGTCGTTGACCGACTCGGCCATGAACCGCGTCAGCTCCTGGAACCGGGTGAAGCGGTCCATTTCCAGCGGATCGAACGACAACGACATCGCCTTGGCGGCCTCAAGCCGCGAGGCCATCTGCGTCTCGGCCTGCAGTTCGATGTCACGCAACTGCTTGCGCAGTCGATCCAGGCTGTCGGTCAGTTCGCCCAGCGATCCATCCATGCTGCGAATGTCGGCGTCGATGCGGGCCCGGGTGATGCTCACCTCACCCGCCTGGTTGACCATGCGGTCGAGCAGCGCGGCGCGCACCCGAACCGCGGCGGCACTGGCCGCGACGCGCTCGGGCGCCGCTGGCGGCTGCACGTCACCGGCCATGAAGCGCGCCCAATCGATACCCGGGAGCTCCAGCGGGACGGCTGATTCCGCCCGGCCCGGTGTACCGGTCTCCGGCGCTCCGACCGTCGATGGCAGGTCGACTGACCCCGCCATGGCGTCGGGCAGGAGCTCCGGCGCCAGAGTCGAGGTGATTTCCGCGGGCGTCAGCGGCGCCTCGGACAGCGGCTCGGGACTGAGCCCGGAGACCGACTGGAAGGCGGGCTCGGCGGCAGGTGGGACGCTCGGCTCGGCGATCGACTCGTGATCCAGGACACCCGACGGGCCAGAGGGCTCGCCTTGCTTGAGCGCCTCGTAGACCGTCACCATGCGGTCGGCCCGGTTCAGCAGCGGCTCGATCTCGGCCGAGGTGAGGGCGTCCTCGCGCTGGCCCAGGTGTTCGACTGCGGTCTCCAGGCGGTGCGCCAGTTCGCCCAGGCGCATGGCGCCGGCCAGCCGAGCACCCCCTTTGAAGGTATGCAACGTGCGCATGCAGGCCGCCGGAGCCGCCGCATCGGCCGGACGGTCAACCCATTCACGCAAACGCTGCTGGAGCTGCGGCAGCAGCTCGTCGGCTTCTTCTTCAAAGATGGGGAACAGCTCGGGATCCAGCGCGTCCTCGACATCGAGGTCGTCGTCGTCGTCGAACGCATCGGCCCGCGCGCCCAGACGCGGCGTGGCATCGCCAACGGCCGAGCCCAGCTCGGAGCTGAACGCTGCCGTGCCCGCTGCAACGGCGGCGGCCGAGGCCGCGGCCAGCCACGGGGCCTGAGCCAAGGGCTCGGGCTCAGAAACCGGTTCCGGCGACTCAGCCGCCATTTCAGGGGCTGGGGCGGAGTCTTCGACCGCGTCTGCCGTTGCCTGCTGGACGACCGGCACTTCGTCTTCTTCCGGGGGCAGATCGTCGAACGAGGTCGGCAACTCGTCGTCATCGTCCTCGATCACGTCCTCCACCGACAGGGCCAGCGGCGCGGATTCGGCCGCCAGTCGCTCGTGCTCGGCAAGCCGCTCCAGCAGCCCTGGCACCACCGGCTGCAGGAAGCCGGCTGCAAACTGATGCAGAAGTCGCCGGATCTCGTCGGCCGCATCGGCAAACAACTGGGGCTCGTCGTCCATGGCGATGCCCGCCGAATGCGACCGCATCAGTGCATGTTCGAGCGCTCGCGCCAGCGCGGACAGATCGGCGAAACCAACCGTGCCGGAGTTGCCTGCCAGCGAATGCGCCAGCGCAACCGCCTCGGCGGGCACCGGGTGGCGCTCGTGCTCGATCGACCACTCCGACAGGCTGGTGACCAGCCGGCGAGACTGCTCATCGGCCTCGTTGAGATAGATGTTGAACAGCGGGATGCCAATTCGCAGCGGTCCGATGACCTTGACCTGCTCATCGTCAGAAACCTCGGCGAATCCGTCGGCCTCGGGCTCCTTCCCGGGGGCCTCGCCTGCACCGTCCAGCGCTGCCAGGTCGAGCTGGAAGTCGGGCAGCGCATCGGCCATCGCCACGACCTCGGACGCTGCCTCGGGCACCGGCTCGACCGAGTCTGCCGATGGCTCCAGCCAGGACAAGTCGAGGTCGTCGGCGGTTGGCAGATCGGGCACCTGCTCCAGCAGCGCAGTCGGCGCCTTGGCCGGTGCAGGATCGAGATCGACTCCGAAGTCGAGGTCGAAATCGGGGTCGACCGACGGCAAGGCGGCGGTCTCGGCGGCCTCGATCTGCGGCGGAGCCGTCGGCGACGTCGGCAGGCCGTCGGAGGCGGAGAGATCGAGTTCGAAGGCCTCGTCGGCAAGCTCCGCCGGCGCCAGCGGGGCAGACGCTTCGGTGGCCCCCTCGGTCGCAGCGGGCAGCGGTGCGTCCAGCGGCAGCTCGATCAGTTCCGGGATCGGCACCGTGACTTCGGCATCACTGGGTTCCGGCTCAGGCTCTTGCGGGGCATCGGGCGCGAGCGTCATGTCGGGCACGGGCGCCATGTCGGGCACGACAACGTCGTGCACCACCGGCAACTCCACCGCCTGCGCGCCAGCGGCCTCCATGGCGTCGACTTCCTGCGCCATGACCGGCAGATCGTCGAACTCCGGGGCATCCGCAAGCTCGATGACTTCGGGCTCGGGGGCGGTTTCGACGACTTCAACGCCTTCGACAATGCCGGTGCTCTCGGCGGTCGTCAGGGTTTCGGCCGGTTCGGCCGGTTCAACCTGTCCGACGACCTCGACCCCCTCGGGGGCAGCGGTCTTGGTGTCCGGGGACGCCGATCCGGGCAGGGCCTCGATGGCCAGACGCACGCCTTCCAGGCGCAGACTGTCCGCAGCCTTGGCCACGGCGGACGGGTGATGCCCGGGCGCGCGACCTTCCGCGATCGCCTCGACCCAGCCGGCCAGGTAGGCCACGGCCTCCTGGCTGAACTGGCGCAGCACCGGATCCATGTGCGGCGCGCTGGCCAGCCGGGCGTTGTAAAGCTGCTCGCAGGACCAGGCGGCTTCGCCGAAGTCGCGCAGGCCGACCATGCGCGAGCTGCCCTTCAAGGTGTGGAAGGCACGCCGCACGGCGGTCATCTCGCCGGCGTTGTCGGGGTCGTCGGCGAGCCGCTCCAGCGCGGCGCCGGCATCGGCGACAACTTCGCGCGCCTCCTCGATGAAGATCTCGCGCATCTCTGCGTCGTCTTCGAGGCCGCTGGTGAGCACCGGCGCAGGTGCAGGGGAAGGCGGGACCGGTAGCGGTGCGGGTGCCTGGACGTCGAACTGCGGCAACGGCAGCGCATCAGGCTCGCCGCCGAGCGACCCCGCTGGCACGTCGGCCATCGGCATCGGCATCGTGCGCTGCGAGGCAGGATCCTCGGGCGTTGCCTCGTCGAAGTGGAACGCCAGCGGGTCATCGAGCCGCGGCGGCGATCCGGTCGGCGGTTCCGCCAGGGCAGGTTCGCCTTCAAGCGCAGCAAAAGCCGAAGGCCGCTCGCTCTGGCCCATCACGGCGCTCAGCACACCGGCTTCGGCATCGAACCGGAACAAGGACTTCGCCATCTGAGGCTGGACACTGATCATGTCGATCAGGAAGCTCAAGGCGCCAAGGTTGTCGGCGAGCCGATCGAAGGTACCCGCCTGGATCGCTTGCTGGGGGTCCACCTCGGTCTGGGCCAGCGCGTCGACGTCGTCCCGCATGAACAGGACCGCCTGGCTCGCCTGGTCCATGCCCAGCACCGACAACACGCCCCGCATCGAAGAAAGCTGCGCCGGCACCGGGATCAGCACCTGGCGCTCGGCCGGATGGCGGAAGTAGTGGTCGATCTGCTTTTCGATCTCGGACAGGGAGGTGCGCAGTTCCTGCACCACACTGCCCATGGTCTGGCGGTCGCTGACCCGGCGATACAGCTCCTCCATCCAGATGTCCAGCGGCTGCGGCTCGCCGCCGCGTCGGACATCGGAGATGCGTTCAGCCAGGCGCTGCACGCGGTCGGCGAGCGCCGGGTGGTCGAGTTCGCCGTCCTCGAGCGTCGCGTCGACATACAGCATCGACGTCGCGACCTCCATGGCCAGCGTCGGCGGCGGGTTGTTCCCGGCCGCGACGACCTGCGCCACCGCGTCTTGAAGTGACGTGGCGAGCATCTCGCCGCCCGGCAGCAGGCGCTGCATCGAATCGGACACCAGCGCAAACTGCTCGGTCAGGCCGGGCAGCCGGTGCAACTCGCCACCGGCCACCGCCGACCAGGCGTCCTTGGCGCCGGCCACCCGCTTGCGCGCCAGCGTGAGCTGGGCCGGGTCGTGGCGGCCCAGGCGGGCGGTGTCGTAATCGGCCGTGGGCCAGCGCTCCAGCGTCCAGGCTGCGCGGACCGCGGCCAGGCGTGGTGCCGGCTGCCCGGGCGGTGGCACGCGTGCGTGCGCGCAGAAGAAGAGCAGGTCCAGGGCCAGGCGCTCAGGCACCTCGACCTCGCCCTTGGCGACAGCGCGCACCTGCGACATCAGCCGCGCCGCCATGCGCTTGCTGTAGACGTCGTTGAAGAGCAGACCTTGGGCTTCGGCCTCGAACATCGCCGCAGCCAGCTGCCACAGCGTGGCCTGGCGCGGGTTGCGCGCCAGTTCCCGCTGGCCGGCCGCCAGGTCAGCGCACAGCCGGCTCAGGTGGCCGACGGCGCCGCGGTCACCCCCGCGCATCAGCATCAGGGTCAGGGTCTCGAAGTCGGCCCGCGCGCTGTCGTCCGCCGGTCGTGCCACGGCCGTCGGATCGGGCGGCAGCTCGTGCCACTGCATCGTCATTGGCCAGAGATCCGCAGGGTGGATGCGCTCGGCACCCACCAGCTGCTGCGCGGCGCGGTACTGCGGGAACAGCATCACCGGCGACACCGGCTTGCCGGCCAGCTGCCGCGCCAGGTAGTCGAGCAGCGCAAACGACAACTTCTCGATCGCCTCCACAGCCGTCGGCGTCACCAGGGCCGGCTTGGCCAGCATCCGCTGGACCGCGGTCTCGGCCGCGCGGAGGACCGATGCCGCCTCGGGCAGCCCGACGAGCTCAAGCGCACCGACCCCCTGATGAAGCTGGGTCCGCGCCGTGCGCAGCACCGCCGGGTCGATGCTGTCGAGGTCGGAGCTGGCCGCAGCCTCGGCTTCCTTGAGCGTCCGACGCAGGGCCTTGACCGCCGTTTCGAGCGATCTGCGAAGTTCCCCCTGGACCCAGGCCAGGGCACTCAGATCGTTGGCTTCCAAGGCGGTGGCGGTGTCCATGTCGGGGCTGCGATGCGGGTGCCGCGGTCCGGGCCGTGAATCAGGCGACCTTGAAGCGCGACACCGAGGCGCGAAGATCTTCGGCCGTACGCGAAAGCTCGCGCACGATCTGTGCCGTCGAGCGCGTGCCTTCGGAGGTCTGCTCGGTGACCGCAAAGATGTGCTGGATATTGCTGGCCACGACGTTGGCCGATTCGGCCTCGCGCAGCGCTTCTTCAGAGATCCGCTCGATCAGATCGGACAGTTCGCGGGTCACGCGGTCGATGTCGCCGAGCGCCGCGCCGGCCGCGTCGGACAATCGCGCCCCCTCGACCACGCCCTGCGTGCTGCGCTCCATGGCCGCAACAGCGTCCTGGGTGTCGGTCTGGATGGTGCGCACGATGGCCGCGATCTGTCGCGTCGCGTCGCCCGACCGTTCGGCCAGACGCTGCACTTCTTCGGCCACGACCGAGAAACCGCGGCCGGCTTCGCCCGCGCTGGCGGCCTGGATGGCCGCGTTCAATGCCAGAACGTTGGTCTGTTCGGTGATGTCGCCGATCAGTTCGGTGATCTCGCCGATCTCCTGCGAGCTCTCGCCAAGCCGCTTGATGCGCTTTGAGGTCTCCTGGATCTGGTCGCGGATCGAGTTCATGCCGCCGATCGTGTCCTGCACCGCCTTCAGGCCGGTGCCCGCCGCCTGCAGCGACTGGCGCGCCACGTCGGCGGTGCGTTGGGCGTTGCCCGAGACCTCGTTGATTCGACCGGCCATCTGGAGCACCGAATCACCGGTCTCGCGGATCTCGCGCAACTGCTCGGTCGACGCCGCCAGCAGCTCGACCGAGGTCTGTTCAACCTGCTGCGTGGTGTCGGTCACGCGGCCCACCGTGCTCTGCACCTGGGAGACCAGCCCGCGAAGCTCTTCAACGGTGAAGTTCACCGAGTCGGCGATCGCCCCGGTGATGTCCTCCGTCACCGTGGCCTGCTGGGTCAGGTCGCCTTCGGCCACCGTCTGCAACTCGTTCATCAGGCGAAGAATGGCCGCCTGGTTGGCATCGTTGACGCGCTTGGCCTCCTGCTCCTGGCGCTCGGCTTCCAGGCGCTGCGACTCGGCGACGCTGGCACGGCTGGACTGGTCGGCAACGAACATCCTCAGCAGGCCATAAGCTCCGAATGCCAGCGCGAGCAGCGCCAACGCGCCCAAGACCGGGCGCCAGCCGCTCAAGCCGCCCTGGCCAGCGAGGTAGGTGTTGAGTTCGCCCAGGCCGCGGCGGATCGGCTCGGAGTCGGCCACGATGGCGGTCTGCGCATCTCGCGCCGACACCAGCCCCTGCAGATTGCCCAGGATCGCGCCAGCCTGGGTGCGGGTGTCCTCGTACTGCTTGAGCAGCCGCTGCAACTGCTCCTTGGCCTGCGGATCCCGGGTGCCGGGCAGGCGCAGGTCGGCATTGCCGTCGATCACACCCTGCGCGATCTCCTTGAACGAATTCAGGTCCTTGCCCAGCAGGAACACCGCCTCGGCACTGACCCCTTCGGTGGTCAGGAACTCGTTGGCGCTCTTGCCGATGCGCTGGGTCAGCATCACGAGCTGGCCGACGGCCGAGAGCTCGGCGGCCGAGGCGCCGCTTTGCAGCTTCAGCGACGACACCGTCTCCGCCGTCTCCAGCAGATCGGCCGACTGCCGGTTGATCGTGCGCAGCGCCTGACCCACCTGGGTCAGCGTCTTTTCCTGGTCAAGGACGGTCTTCGCGTTTTTCTCGGCCCGGTCGACCAGCGGCAGCAAAGGCTCGATCAGCGCACCGGCTTCACCCGGTGCTGCAGCGACCGTACCCTCACCTGTCTTCAGGCTGCGCACATTGCCGGTCAGGACCCCAATGGCCTCGCGGACCTCGGCAAACGAGCCCGGGTTGCCGATGATCGCCTGCGACACCGACTTGGCCAGCCGCTGCGACTGCATCTGGGCCTGGCCCGTGGCGCCGACCTGGGCCGCACTTCGGTTGCCGGCGTTGATGGCCAGCACCGCAGCCACGATCAGGCCAGCGAGTCCGGCGCCGAACAGGATCAGCAACAGGCGCTGCTGCTGCGCCAGCGGCAGGTGGCCGATCAGTGGCAGCCCCGAACCGGCGACGGCGGCCACGGACTCCGGGCTGCCGGGGGCGCGGCTGTCGGCAAACTCGGGGGCGAGTTCCGACGGCGTGGCCTCCGAGATGATCGACTGTCCGAGGTCGCTTCCCTGCAGGCGCGGACTCAGGCTTGCGCCACCCAGGCGTGCTGTGGACTCGGCCGGATTTGGCGGATGGGCGATGTCGTCGAATGTGCTGGAGTCGCCGGCCTCGCGGCTGTCGCCGCCGGCATCCAAGCGTCCGGGTTCGCCGGGGCGGCCGTTGCTGCCGCGGATCCTGTCGAGCAAGCTCATGGAGTCCTCTTCAAACGCTCTGGAATGTCCAGGCCATCGCAGCGACCAAGCGCACAACGGCCAGTCCTCGGGGAGGGGAAAGTCGCACCGCCCGCATCACGCTGCGATGCCCAGGAACTGCTCGTGGCGCGCCAGCGCCGCGAGGTCGATCTCCTGCCAGGCCCGCCCTGCGGCATCGCGCCAGGTGGTGCCGGCAAAACGCGGCCGCGGGCCGTCGGCCACAGCGGTGTCGCGCTCGAGCTGGTGGACGCCTCGCAGACCGGACAGCCGATCCACCAGCACTGCGCAATGCGCACCCAGGCTGGGATTCAAGGCCAGCAGCCGGGCGTGCTCGCGATGGGCGTCGCGGGCCATCGGCGGGCGAAGGCCCAGGAAGGCCCCCAGATCAACGACCCCATGCAGGCCGCCTCGGAGGTTGGCCACGCCGAGGAACCACGGCTGGGTGTGCGGCACCGGCAGCAGCGGGCTCAGCGGAAAGATCTCGCCTGCGCTCGGCAGGCTCACCAGCAACGACGCACCGGCGGCCTCGAGTGCCAGCCAGCCCGCCTGTCGGGTGTCGTTGCGCGCACCCTGCAGCCGCTCGGCCAGCCGGGCTTGCAGTTCGCGCAGGGCCTCTCGATTCGCCATATCAGTCCCGCCTGGCGGTTCCGAAGGGAGCGGGCGCCCCCTCCGGGAGCTGCGAAAGCCGTGAACTCATGGGCCGCATGGTCAGTCGAAGGCCTTGATCTTGGCGATCAACTCGTCGCTGTTGACGGGCTTGACGATGTAGTCGCGAGCACCCTGGCGCATGCCCCAGACCTTGTCGGTCTCCTGACCCTTGCTGGTGCACATGATCACCGGCACGCTGGCGTACCGGGAGTCGCGGGTGATCGAGCGCGTGAGCTGAAACCCGTTCTGGCCGGGCATGACCACGTCCATCAGGATCAGGTCTGGCGTTTCCTCGGCGAGCCTGCGCATGGCTTCTTCGCCGTTTTCAGCCGTGCGCACGGCGTAGCCGCGCTTGCCCAGCACGTCCGACAGGTGGTGCAGTTCGGTCTTGCTGTCGTCGACGATGAGGATCTTCTGGATCGGCATGGCAGGGCCTCGCGCTTCAGGGCGGGGTGATTGGCGGTCTAGACCGGTGCGCGGCGGAACGATTCCACCGCGCGCAGCAGTTGTTCCTTCGTGAAGGGCTTGGTCAGGTACTCCTCGGAGCCGACCATGCGGCCGCGGGCCTTGTCGAACAGCCCGTCCTTGGACGACAGCATGATCACGGGGACGTGGGCGAACCTCGGATTGCGCTTGATGATGGCGCAAGTCTGATAGCCGTCGAGCCTCGGCATCAGGATGTCGCAGAAGATCAGCTCCGGATCGTGGTCGTTGACCTTGGCCAGCGCGTCAAAGCCGTCCTCCGCGAGCACCACCTCGTGGCCACCCTGGCGCAGGAAGATCTCGGCACTGCGCCGAATCGTATTGCTGTCGTCGATCACCAGCACCTTCGCGCTGGAGCCATTGCTGGCAGTCGGCCCGGCAGGACCGCTGGGCATGGTGCCCGGGGGTGAATTCACTCGCGTCCTCCGGTCTTGCTCGGCGGGGCCGAGGATGTCGGAATCGGGACACAACCCGACCCCGGCTCTGCGCTCAGATCTGGACCATCTCGAAATCTTCCTTGCGTGCGCCGCACTCGGGACAGGTCCAGTTCATCGAGACATCGGCCCAGCGCGTGCCTGGTGCGATGTCGTGTTCGGGGTCGCCATCGGCCTCGCTGTAGATCCAGCCGCAGATCAGGCACATCCAGGTCGAAGGTTCGGCCACGTCGGGTCTACTCGGTCCATACAATGAGCGACGATTGTAGACACGCCCTCCGGGGAGACGAGCCCTTCGCCACCCCCCACGGGAAACCCCCCATGACTTCCGAATCCGCCCCCGACCCCACTGCCCCGGAGGCGGGCACCGAGCCGGCGCCGCCCGCCTGCGTGATGTGCTTCAACGCCAGCGACCCCAGTGGCGCCGGGGGTCTGTCGTGCGACATCGCCACCGTTGCCGCCATGGGCGCGCACGCGCTGCCGGTGGTCTGCGGCATCCTGATGCGAGACACCGCCGACATCTTCGACCAGCACACGCTGGACGACGAGGTCATCGCCGAGCAGGCCCGCAGCATCCTTGAAGACGTCACCGCAGCGGGTTTCAAGGTCGGCTTCCTGGGCAACGCCGAAAACGTCGCCTGCGTCGCCGAGGTGCTGTCCGACTACACCGAATTGCCCGTCGTGACCCACGTGCCCAGCCTGGCCTGGCTCGACGACGACCAGGCCCAGCCCTACCTGGAAGCCTTCCGCGAGCTGATCCTGCCGGCGACCGAGGTCCTGGTCGGCTCGCACAAGACGCTGCAGGACTTTCTTCTGCCCGACTGGGACAACGAGCGTCCGCCCTCGGCCCGGGAACTCGCCTCGGCGGCAGCCGAACACGGCACACGCTACGTGCTCGTCACCGGCATCCTGTTGCCCAGCAAGGGCAAGGAGCAGTACATCGACAACGTTCTGGCCTCCGCTCAAGGGGCGATCAGCGGCGAGAAGTTCGAGATGTTCGACACCAGCTTCGTGGGCGCCGGCGACACGCTGTCGGCAGCGCTCGCGGCGCTGCTGGCGGTCGGCAGCGAGCTCCAGGCGGCGGTCGCCGAAGCGCTGGCCTTCCTGGACCAGAGCCTGGACGCGGGCTTCCGTCCCGGCATGGGCAATGTCGTGCCGGACCGGTTCTTCTGGGCCCTTCCTCCGGCCGAAGAAGGCGGGGAAGCCGAGCCTGATGACGGCGGCCCGTTCGGCGGCGAACCCGGCGGCGGTTCCGGGCCCGGCCCGGCCAACGGCGACGACCGCAAGGGCGTCCCCCGTCGCGTGCACTGATCCCTGTCCTCCACACTGTCCTTCATGACCGATCGCAACCTCGCGCTGTTCGAGCGCGCCCAGGCCGCCATCCCCGGCGGCGTCAACTCGCCAGTGCGCGCCTTCCGGGCCGTCGGCGGCACGCCACGCTTCATCCGCCGCGCGCAGGGGGCATACCTCTGGGACGCCAACGACAAGCGCTACATCGACTACATCGGCTCCTGGGGCCCGATGATCCTCGGCCACGGGCACCCGGCCGTGCTCGACGCGGTGCTGAAGGCGGCGGCCGACGGCTTCAGCTTCGGTGCCCCGACCGAGCGCGAGATCGAACTCGCCGAAGCCATCATCGCCCAGGTGCCCGGCGTCGAGCAGGTGCGGCTGGTGTCCAGCGGCACCGAGGCCGGCATGAGCGCGCTGCGACTGGCACGCGGCTTCACCGGCCGCAGCAAGTTCATCAAGTTCGAGGGCTGCTACCACGGCCATGCCGACGCCTTGCTGGTCAAGGCCGGTTCGGGCCTGGCGACCTTCGGCCACCCGACCAGCGCCGGCGTGCCGGCCGAAGTCGTGCAGCACACCCTGGTCCTGCCCTACAACGACGTGGCAGCACTCGAAGCCGCCTTTGCCGCCCATGGCCGCGAGATCGCCTGCGTGATGGTCGAGCCGATCGCCGGCAACATGAACTTCGTGCGCGCGTCGCTGTCGTTCATGAGCGCGATGCGCCGGCTCTGCACCGAGAACGGCGCCTTGCTGGTCTTCGACGAGGTGATGACGGGTTTTCGCGTCGCGCTCGGTGGCGCCGCGAGCGTCTACGCCAAGGCCCTGCCCGGCTTCCGGCCCGACGTCTTTGTCTTCGGCAAGGTCATCGGCGGCGGCATGCCGCTCGCGGCGTTTGGCGGCTCGCGCGAGGTCATGGCGCAACTCGCACCGCTGGGCCCGGTCTACCAGGCCGGCACGCTGAGCGGCAACCCGGTCGCCACCGCCTGCGGGCTCGCGACGCTGAACCAGATCTGCCAGCCGGGCTACTTCGAGGCCCTGGCCACCAAGACCCGTTCATTGGTCGACGGCCTGGTCAGCGCCGCGCGCGAGGCCGGCATCCCGATGGTCGGCGACAGCGAAGGCGGCATGTTCGGCTTCTTCTTTGCCGATGCGCTGCCGCAGAACTACGGCGTCGTGATGGCGACCGACAAGGCGCGCTTCAACGCCTTCTTCCACGGCATGCTCGACCGTGGTGTCTACCTCGCGCCGGCGCTGTACGAAGCCGGCTTCGTCAGCAGCGCGCACACCGCTGACGACATCTCGGCCACCGTGGCCGCGGCGCGCGAGGTGCTGGCCGCCCTGCCGCGCTGAAGCGTCGTCAGGCCGGCGCCGAGCGCAGGCCGTAGACCTGGCCGCCGACGAACAGGTACTCGACCCGCAGGATCGCGTCGCCCTTTTCGCCGGCAAAGGTGAAGCCGAGCACGGCCAGGGTGTCGCCGTCCTTGATCGGCGGCACCTTCCAGGCGTCCATGCGCGTCAGCGGCGCGAGCTCGACCTGCCAGCGGCGATCGGTCCGGGTCGGCAGCACGGCAGCCTTCAGCAGCGCCGCGCCGTCGACGTTGGCGGCTTGTGCCGGCACGCGGCGGCTCGCCAGGTCGGCCGGCAGCGTCAGGCTCGTGCGCAGTTCCAGCTCCAGTTCCGCATGCGGGTTGCGCCAGGCCACCTTGGCGGCGCGACCCTCCAGGTAGATCGGCCGGGCGAGGTCGAAACTGCTCCAGCCGTGGTGGGCCTGCGCGCCGGTCGCGATCCACGCGGCGGGCAGGACGAGGACGAGCGAACGGCGATGCAACATGGTCGGGCCTTTCGTGCCGCGGATCAAACGTAGGCGATCCAGCGTCCCGCGATGATGACGGCGATCCACAGGCCCAGCGACAGCAGGGTCTGGGCGCGGGCGATGCGGTCCAAGCGGACCAGCCCGTCGCGGCTGTGGAAGATCGCCGCGTTGGTGCCGGCCAGCGTCAGCAGTCCCATCTTGACGAGGAAGCTGCGGTTGCCGATCAGCTCCAGCGGCTGGCTCGCGAACATCAACAGCCCCGATCCGGCGGCGATGGCAAATCCCGCCAACGAAATCGTCATCGCCAGCCGCGCCAGCGCACGCAGCGGCAGCTCGGGTGCGGCGCCCCAGACCCGCAGCTCCAGCAGCACCAGACTGCCGAGCAGCAGCGCGATGCCGACGATGTGCACCGCCTCCAGCGCCGGGTAGGCAAACGGGTGGGTGACGATCCAGTCGAAGGGGTTCCAGGCGCGCGGCGCGGCGGCGGTGGCCAGCGGTAGGGTCAAGGGCGACTCCTAAAATTCGATGATGCATCTTCACATCCTGGGCATCTGCGGCACCTTCATGGGTGGCATCGCGGCCATCGCACGCGAAGCGGGCCACCGCGTCACCGGCTGCGACGCCAACGTCTACCCGCCGATGAGCGACCAGCTGCGCGCGCTGGACATCGAGTTGATCGAAGGCTTCGGCGCCGAACAGATGAAGCTGGTGCCCGACGTGTTCGTGGTCGGCAACGTCGTCAGCCGCGGCAATGCACTGATGGAGGCCATCCTTGACGCCGGTGCGGCCTACACCAGCGGGCCGCAGTGGCTGGCCGAGCAGGTGCTGCACCAGCGCCATGTGCTGGCCGTCGCCGGCACCCACGGCAAGACCGGCACGACCTCGATGCTGGCCTGGATCCTCGAACACGCGGGCCTGCAGCCGGGCTTCCTGGTCGGCGGCGTGCCGCTGAACTTCGAGGTCTCGGCGCGGCTGGGGTCGGGGCGCCACTTCGTGATCGAGGCCGACGAATACGACACCGCGCTCTTCGACAAGCGCAGCAAGTTCGTGCACTACCGGCCGCGCACCGCGATCCTGAACAACCTCGAGCATGACCATGCCGACATCTTTCCGGACCTGGCGGCGATCGAGACCCAGTTCCATCACCTCGTGCGCACGGTGCCGGCAAGTGGCCGGCTGGTCGTCAACGCCCGCGACGAGGCCCTGCAGCGCGTCCTGCAACGCGGCTGCTGGAGCGAGGTGCAGCGCTTCGGCACCCGGCGCGAGGAACCCGGCGGCCTGACCGCACGTGGCGAGCCGCATGCCTTCGACGTGTTGCGCGGCAGCCTGAAGCTCGGCCGTGTCGAATGGACGCTGATCGGCGAGCACAACCAGCTCAACGCGCTGGCCGCCATCGGCGCGGCTGAACATGTCGGCATCGACCCGGCAGCATCATGTGCTGCGCTGGCGCAGTTCAAGAACGCCAAGCGGCGCATGGAGCTGCTGGGCGAGGTGCGCGGCATCAAGGTCTACGACGACTTTGCCCACCACCCGACGGCGATGCGCAGCACGGTCGGCGGCCTGAAGCGCAAGCTCGAACGCAGCCCGGCCAGCCGGGACGAGCGCATCCTGGCGGTCTTCGAGCCGCGCTCGAACACGATGAAGCTCGGCACGATGAAGGCCTTGCTGCCCTGGGCACTGGAAGAAGCCGACCTGAGCTTCTGCCTGCAGGGCCACTACGGCTGGAACACGCGCGACGCGCTCGCGCCGCTGGGGCCGCTGGCCAGCGTGGCCGACGGTGTCGATGCCCTGGTGGCGCAGGTCGCCAAGGCCGCGAGGCCGGGCGACCATGTTCTCGTGATGAGCAACGGCGGCTTCGGTGGCGTGCACGCCAAGCTGCTCGCGGCGCTGGCCTCGTCCTGAAGCTCGGGTTTCCACGGATCGGGTTGAACCCGCGGCCGCGGAACCTTCCGCCGTTCGGTCCCAACAATCCGCCACCTGTCCCGCACTCTTGAGGTTTGGTCGCGCCGTCCGCAACGGCACCCCGCTGTCGCACTAGGCTTGCGGCTTCACTTGCCGCGACAAGCCGAAGGCGAGCCGCGCCAATCCGACTTTCTTCGACTTCCGACCACGGAAACCCTGCCCATGTCCAAGATTCGCTTTGCGACCCCCGGTGTCCTGACCGCCATTGCACTGGCCACCGCCGGCTGCGCCACCACGGTCGGCGGCCCGACCGCGGCAACGCCGGGCGCCCCTGCCATGGCCGCGACACCGGCAAGCCCGGCTGCGGCGAATGCCGCCCCGCCGGCGCAGACGGCCCCGGGCACCCCGGGCGCTGCACCGGCCAGTGCCGCCGCCACCCCGCCGGCCGGCGCCCGCCCCGGTGGCCCACCGCCGACGCCAGGCGCGCCACCGCCGTTTGCCGAGGTCACGCGCGAGGCCAAGCGCAGCGACGGCTTCATCCCGATCTGGACCAAGGATGAGCGGGTCTGGCTCGAGATCCCGGCCGACAGGCTCGACCAGCCATTGCTGCTGGCCAACAGCATGGCCAGCGGCCTGGGCCAGCCGATCTGGTTCCCGGGGCTGATGGGCCGGGAACACGTGGTCGTGTTCAAGCGCTTCGGCAACACGCTGCAGATGGTCGCGCGCAACCTGCACGCCCGCGCGCCGGAAGGCACGCCGCTGGCCCGCGCCGTCGCCGAGAGCTATTCGGACAGCCTGCTCGCCAGCGTGCCACTGGCCGCCGCACCGCACCCGGAGCGCAAGAGCATCCTGGTCGACGCCAACGCCCTGCTCGGTGGCGACATGCAGGGCCTGCAGACCAACATCGAAGCCGCCTTCCGCCTGCCCTACGCGCTGGACCGCGCCAACACCACGATCGACCGCTCGCGCACGACGCCCGAGTTCACCGCGGTGACGATCCGCCAGCACTACGCCATTCCCAAGATGCCGGTGCCGCCAGTGGCCGCCCCTGGCGCGCCGCCACCGAACCCGGCCGCGATGCCCAGCCCGCCGCGCCGGCTGCCCGATTCGCGCAGCTTCTTCATGTCGCTGGCCTACACGCTGGCGCCGCTGCCCGCGGTGCCGATGGCAACCCGCCGTGCGGACCCGCGGGTGGGCTATTTCACCGACCCGCACCTGGACTTCGGCAACGACAACGGCGGCGACAACCGCACCCACCTGATCAACCGCTGGCGGCTCGAGAAGAAGGACCCGGCAGCCGAGATCTCCGAGCCGGTCAAGCCGATCCGCGTCGTGATGGACCGCAACATCCCCGAGAAGTGGCGGCCGGCCCTGCGCGACGCTGCGCTGGAATGGAACAAGTCCTTCGAGCGGGCGGGATTCCGCAACGCCATCGTCGTCGAGCAACAGCCCGCCGACGCCGACTGGACGGCGTTCGAGGGCACCGGCATCCTGGCCGTGCGCTGGTTCGCGCACGAAGGCCCGGGCGGCGTCGCCGTCGGTCCGTCGCAGAGCGACCCGCGCACCGGCGAGATCCTGCGCGGCGCGGCCATCATGCCGGAGAACTGGGCCCGACTGTTCCGCAACAGCGTGAGCGAAACGGTCCCGCGCCTGAGCGGCGGCAGCATCGCCAATGAATGGACCGACGCGGTCGCCCATCCGGCGATGGCCGCAGCGCTGCCGGGCGACTTTGCCGGCCGGTTTGCGTACTGCCAGGCCAGCGATTCCATGCTCGCCGAAACCGAGTTCGGGCTCGAGCTGCTGCAGGCGCGTGGCGACATCGACCCCAACGGCCCGGAGGCCGAGCAGTTCATCCGCGACAGCCTGAAGGACGTGACGATGCACGAGATCGGCCACGCGCTGGGTCTGCGCCACAACTTCCGCGCGTCGGTCGGTGTCACGGCCGCGGAGTTGCGCGACAAGAACTTCGTCGCCACCCGGGGGGTGTCCAACTCGATCATGGACTACAACGCGCTGAACACCCCGCTGCCCGGCGAAGCCGTGACGAGTTATCACATGACCACGCTGGGCGCCTACGACCACTGGGCCATCGAGTACGGCTACCGGCAGTTCCCCGCCGACCAGGAAAAGGCGGCACTCGCCCGCCTGGCCGGCCAGGCCGCGACCGACAAGAACCTCGCCTACGCGACCGACGAGGACGTCATCGCTGCGGCCGACCCGCTGGTCAACCAGCGCGACCTCGGCGACGACCCGCTGGCCTATGCCGAGCGCAACCTGAAGCTCGCCCGCGAGCTGCTGGACCGCACCCAGGCCCGGCCGCTGGCGGCCGATGACGACTTCACGATGTACCGGCGCAACCTCGAGCGCGGTCTGTCGCGTGTCGGCCAGACGGTGCCGCTGCTGGGCAAGTACGTCGGGGGCATCTACACCACGCGTGCACTGGCCGGCAGCAACCAGGACCTGCTGACGCCGGTGCCGGCGGCCAAGCAGCGCGCGGCACTCGATCTGCTGCTGGCCGAGGTGTTTGCGAGCAAGAGCTTCCGCTTCGACCCGAAGTTCATGAGCCGGCTTGGCGTCGACCAGCCCGAGCGCACGTTCACGGCCTTCAGCGGTGGACGTCCGGGCAGCGACTTCAGCCTGCCGGGGGCGGTGCTCGCGATCCAGCGCAGCGCGCTCGACGGTCTGATGTCCGACGGTGTCGCGCAACGCCTGGCCGACGCCGAGACCAAGGTCGCCGACAGCAGCACGCTGATGAGCTACGCCGAGGTGCAGGACCGTGTCGGCAAGGCCGTCTGGTCCGAGCTGAAGGCCAGCGGCGCGCAGCGCAACATCGACACGCTGCGGCGCAACCTGCAGCGCGAGCACCTGCGCCGGCTGGCCGGCAGCCTGGTGCGGGCCGGCAGCATGGCCGCCGCCGATGTGCGGTCGGTGCACCGCATGGTCGCGATCGAGCTCGAGGCCGACCTCAAGAAGGCCATGGCCGCGACCGGCCTGAATGCCATCACGCGTGCCCATCTGTCCGAGAGCCAGGCCATCCTGGCCGAGGCCTTGAAGGCGCCGCTGGTCAAGCAGGGCGTCTGAACCCCGTCGCCGGCATCGCCACCGAAGCCGACGCGGCCCGCCCGCGTCGGCTTTTGTACTTGCACGGCTTTCGATCTTCACCGCTGTCGTTCAAGGCGCAGCGACTGGCGGCCTGGTGCCGCGAGAACCGCCCCGACCTGCACTGGGCCTGCCCGCAGCTGCCTCCGTCCCCTCGCGAGGCCATTGCGCTGTGCGAGGGTCTGCTGGCGGAGGCGCCCATCGACACCTGGGCGGTGCTGGGCAGCTCGCTGGGTGGCTTCTACGCCACCGTGCTGCACCAGCGACACGGCCTGCCGGCGGTGCTGATCAACCCGGCCGTGGCCCCGGCCCGCGACCTGGCGGCGCACATCGGCGAGCAGCAGACCTGGCATCGACCCGAGGACCGGTTCTTCTTCCGCCCCGAGTACGTGGCCGAACTGCAGTCCATGACCCAGCCCGGCCTGCGCGACCCGGCCCGGGTGCTGGCGGTGCTGGCGACCGGCGACGAGGTGCTGTCGTTTGCCGAGATGGCCGAGCGCTACGCCGGGGCCCGGCAGCATGTCGTGCACGGCAGCGACCATGCACTGTCGGACTTCGAGCAGCACCTTCCCGTGGTGCTGGACTTCATCGGCTTGCATCGACCCTGACCCCCGCTCCCTAGAATCCCGCGCTTTGCACGCAAGGTCTTCATGTACGCCCTGTTCGACGACGCCGGCAAGTTCCTCGCCGGTCGCGTGATCGCCGAAGCCGAGGCGTCGCTCCAGGTGGAGCTCGATTCGGGCAAGCGCGTCAAGGTCAAGGCCGGCAACGTGATGCTGCGCTTTGCCAAGCCCGCGCCGGCCGAGCTGATGAAGCAGGCCCAGGCCGTCGCCGCCGAGATCGACCTCGACCTCGCCTGGCAGTTTGCGCCCGACGCCGACTTCGGCTTCGCCGACCTGGCGCGCGAGTACTTCAGCGCCAACGCCGGGCCCGAGCAGCAGGCCGGGGCCTTGCTGCGGCTGTTCGAAGCGCCGCACTACTTCCGCCGGCTGGGCAAGGGGCAGTTCCGCAAGGCGCCCGAGGACCTGGTCCAGGCCGCGCTCGCCGGCATCGAGAAGAAGAAGCTGATCGCCGCGCAGATCGACGCCTGGGCCGTCGAGCTGGTCGCCGGCACCTGCCCGCCGCCGGTGCGCGATCAGCTCTACCGCATCCTGTTCAAGCCCGACAAGAACGCGCCCGAGTACAAGGCCGTGGTCGAGGCCGCCAGGCGCAGCCACCGCGCGCCGCTGGACCTGCTCAAGCGCGCTGGCGCGATCGAGAGCCCGTACCAGTTCCACTGGCGGCGCTTCCTGTTCGAGGTGTTTCCCAAGGGCACGGGCTTTCCGGCCGGGCTCGTTGCACCGCCGGTCGACGACGGGCTTGCGCTCGCCGAGGGTGTGGCCGCCTTCTCGATCGACGACTCGGCGACGACCGAGATCGACGACGCGCTGTCGGTGCGCGGGCTGGGCAGCGGCAGCGTGAGCTTTGGTGTGCACATCGCGGCGCCGGGCCTGGCCTTTGCGCCGGACTCGCCGCTGGACAGGATCGCGCGCGAACGCCTGTCCACCGTCTACATGCCGGGTGGCAAGCTCACGATGCTGCCCGACGCCGTCGTCCAGGCCTACACGCTGACCGAAGGCCGCGACTGCCCGGCGGTGAGCCTGTACCTCACGATCGACGAGCACACGCTGGAAGTGACCGGCCACACGACGGTGCTCGAGCGGGTGCGGATTGCCGCCAACCTGCGCCACGACAAGCTCGACGCCGTCGTCACCGAAGCCAGTCTCAAGGGCGAGGCGCCAGCCGACTACGCGTTCGCCGCCGAGCTGGCCTTCTGCCACCGCCTGGCGCTGGCCTGCAAGGCGCGGCGCGAGGTGGTGCGGGGCAAGCCCGAGACCTTCAACCGGCCGGACTACAACTTCCGGCTTGCCGGGGCCGACGGCCTCCCGCCCGTGGCCGAGCCCGACGGCAGCGAAACGGTGACGATCTCGACGCGACGACGCGGCGCACCGCTGGACCTGATCGTTGCCGAAGCGATGATCCTCGCCAACAGCACCTGGGGTGGCTGGCTGGCGCAGTTCGGCGTGCCCGGCATCTACCGCAGCCAGGCCAGCCTGGCGCCGGGCATCAAGGTGCGCATGGGCGTCAAGCCCCAGCCGCATGCCGGCATGGGGGTGGCCCAGTACACCTGGGCGACGAGCCCGCTGCGCCGCTACGTCGACCTGGTGAACCAGTGGCAGATCGTGGCCTGCGCCCGCCACGGCCGCACGGCGGCGCTGGCGGCACCGTTCAAGCCGCGCGACGCGATGCTGTTCTCGCTGATCTCGGCCTTTGATGGCGCCTACTCGGCCTACAACGACTTCCAGAACGCGATCGAGCGCTTCTGGACGCTGCGCTGGCTGGAGCAGAGCGGCACCACCGAACTCGTCGCGGCGACGATGAAGGACGGCCTGGTGCGCGCCGAGACGCTGCCGCTGGTGTTCCGCGTGCCGGGCACCGAGGGCCTGCCACGCGGCGTGCACGTGCGCTGCCGGGTCGCCGGCGTCGACCTGTTGACGCTGGACCTGCACGCCACACTGCTGGCGCGCCTGGACGAGGCCGCGGCCGATGCCGGCGACGCAGGAGAAGAAGACGACGACGAACAAGCCGCGCCCGGCGTGCTGGCGCTGGCGATCGACGTCGAAGATGCCGGCGCGCCGGAAGCCGCGCCGCAGGTCGCATCAGACGTGGTGCCGGCCGGGACCGACGCGGGCTGACCGTGCCGAGGCTGGACTGGCGCCGACTCGGCACCCTGCACTGGGCGCTGCTGTTTTCGGCCGCCGTGCATGGGGCGCTGCTGACGGTGCGCATCGTCGACCCGGAGGCCTTCAACCGCGTGTTCAAGGACACGCCGCTGGAGGTCATCCTCGTCAACGCCAAGGGCAACGAGGCACCGGCCCAGGCCCAGGCCATCGCCCAGGTCAACCTGGCGGGCGGCGGCGAGGCCGAAAAGGGCCGCGCGACGTCGCCGCTGCCGGCTGCCGCCGAGGTCCGGCTGGGCGAGTCGGCCGACGACGCACGCCGGCGCATCGACCGCCTTCAGGACGAACAGCAGCAGTTGCTGGCGCAGATCCGGCGCGAGATCGCGGCGCTGCCGCCGCCCGATCCGCAGCGCGAAGGGGGCACCCGCGAAGCGCGGGACACCGAGGACCGGCGGCGCCAGCTGCTGCGCCTGCTGGCCGAGATCGAAAAGCGCGTCAACGACCAGAACGCGCGGCCCAAGAAGCGTTACGTCAGCCCGGCCACGCGCGAGGCGGTCTATGCGATGTACTACGACGCGCTGCGTCGCCGCATCGAGGAACGCGGCACGCGGAACTTCCCCGAGCACCAGGGCCGCAAGCTGTACGGCGAACTGACGATGAACGTGACCGTCGACGCCTCCGGCAGCGTCGTCGATGCCGAGATCGTGCGCGCTTCCCGCTCGCGTCTGCTCGACGCCAAGGCGGTGGCCATCGTGCGCGCCGCGGCGCCCTTCGGTCCCTTCGACGCGACGATGCGGGCCCAGGCCGACCAGATCGTCGTCACCTCGCGTTTCCGCTTCACGCGCGAGGATGGCTTCGAGACGACGCTGAGCGGGCGCTGAGAACGGAGCCCAGGATGTCCGCAACCCCGCCCCGGCCCGCCGACCGCTACGCCGTGCTCGGCCACCCGGTGGCGCACAGCAAGAGCCCGGCGATCCACGCCGCGTTTGCCGCCCAGACCGGCGCCTGGCTGACGTACGAACGCATCGAGTGTCCGCTGGCCGGTTTTGGCGACGCGGTGCGCGCGTTTGCCGCCTCCGGCGCGCGGGGCTGCAACGTCACGGTGCCGTTCAAGTTCGAGGCACTGGCCCTGGCCGGGAGCGCCAGCGACCGCGCCCGGTTGGCCGGCGCCGCCAACGTGCTGAGCTTCGACGGCCCCGATCCGCGCGACTGGCGGGCCGACAACAGCGACGGCATCGGCCTGGTGCGGGACATCGAGGCCAATGCCGGTGTGGCCGTTGCCGGCACGCGGGTGCTGCTGATCGGCGCCGGTGGCGCGGCGGCCGGCGTGCTGGGGCCGCTGATCCAGGCGCGGCCGGCGTCGCTGCTGCTCGTCAACCGCACGGCATCGAAGGCGGTCGAGCTGGCCCGCAGGCATGCCGCGCTGGCCGACGCTTGCGGCGTGGCGCTCGCGACCGGGGGGCTCGACGCGGCCGGTGCCGACGCTGCGACCCACGGTTTCGACCTCGTGCTCAACGCCAGCGCCAGCAGCCTGGCCGGAAACGAGCCCAGCCCGGTCGCGGCATCGGTGCTGCGCCCGGGAACGCTGGCGCTGGACCTGATGTACGGCGCGGCCGCCGAACCCTTCATGGCCTGGGCGCAGGCCCATGGCGCAACCCCGCGCGACGGCCTGGGCATGCTGGTCGAACAAGCGGCCGAGGCGTTCTGCATCTGGCGTGGCCAGCGGCCGCAGACCGCGCCCGTGCTCGCGGCACTGCGCGACGCATCCACCCGCACGACACCATGAAACTCCACGCCTTGCGCCTGTTGGCCCTGCTGGGACTGTCGCTCGTCGCGCTGCAGCTGTTCTTTGCCCTGCGCATCCTGAGCATGGCCTGGATCGATCCGCAATCGACGAGCTTCCAGCGCAGCGAAGCCTGGCGGCTGCTCGTGAGCCACGGCCAGATCGCCTGGGCACAGGATTGGCGCGATGCCGGCGAACTCGGCCGCCAGATGCCGCGCGCGGTGATCGCCAGCGAGGACGCCGGCTTCGTCGAGCACGGCGGCATCGACTGGGAGTCGCTTGAAGAAGCCTGGCAGAAGAACCAGCGCGCCGAAGCCCGCGCCGAACGGGCGCAGCAGCGCAACCCCAACCGGCCGGTCAAGGCCAAGGTCGTCGGCGGCTCGACGATCACGCAGCAGCTCGCCAAGAACCTGCTGCTGTCGGGCGAACGCACGCTGCCGCGAAAGGCCCAGGAGGCGGTGCTGACGCTGCTGATCGAAGCCCTGCTGGACAAGCCGCGGATCCTCGAGATCTACCTCAACAACGTCGAGTGGGGCGAGGGCCTGTTCGGCGCCCAGGCCGCGGCACGCCACTACTTCCGCGTCGACGCGGCGCGGCTGTCGGCCGAGCAGGCGGCGCGCCTGGCGGTGATGCTGCCGGCGCCCAAGCGCTTCGAGAAGAACCCGGCTTCGGCCTATGTGCTCGGCCGCGCCGCGACCATCGCCGCGCGGATGGGCGCGGTCGAGGTCCCGCAGTGAGATCCGGACATGGCTGAATCCGACATCACGGCGCAGATCGCCGCCACCGCCGCCGCCCTGGTGGTCGACGAAGGTCTGGACTACGCTGGCGCGCGGCAAAGGGCCGGGCGTGAACTCGCTCGGCGCGAAGGCATCGCGCTGAAGTCCCACCTGCTGCCCGACCACGAGGCGATCGAAGACGCGGTGCGCGAGCACATTGCGCTGTTCCATGCCGACGAGCAGCCGGCCGAGCTGGCCGCGCTTCGCGCCGTGGCGCGGCGCTGGATGCAGCGGATGGCGGCCTTTCGTCCGCATCTGGCCGGCGCGGTCTGGCGCGGCACCGCCACCGTGCGCAGCGCGGTCCACATCGACCTGTATGCCGACGACCCCAAGGCGGCCGAGATCGCGCTGATCGACACCGGCCTGGACTTCGACACCGGCAGCCTGCCTCCACCACCGGGGAGCCGCGACGACATCGTCGTGCTCACCGTCGCCACCCCGAGCCGCGAGCTCGGCGACACCGTCACCGTGCACCTGCACGTGCACGACTACGACGGCCTGCGCGGCGCGCTGAAGACCGACTCCCGCGGGCGCAGCTGGCGCGGCGACCTGGCGGCGCTGGACCGCCTGCTGCAAGTCGAGGTCGCTCCATGATGGCCAGCCCACGCCGGCGTTGGCTGCGCCTGGCCGCAGCTGCGGGTGTCGGCGCGGCAGCGGGTGGGGCCGGCCTGTGGTGGCGCACCGCGACCGAGCAGCAGCTGCACGAGAGAACCGGCAACCTCTGGCTGAGCCGCTTCGAGACCCCCACCGGAAGCGAGCTGGCGATGCCCTCGCTGCGCGGCCGACCGCTGGTGCTGAACTTCTGGGGCACCTGGTGCCCGCCTTGTGTCAAGGAAATGCCCGAGCTCGACCGCTTTGCCCGCGAGTTCGGCCCCCGGGGCTGGTCGGTGGTCGGACTGGCCATCGACAACGCCAAGGCGGTGCGCGAGTTCCTGCAGCGCACGCCCGTGTCCTACCCCATCGGCATGGCCGGGTTTGCCGGAAGCGAACTGGCGCGCGCCCTGGGCAACACCCAGGGCGGCCTGCCGTTCACGGTCGTTTTCGGCGCCAGCGGCGACATCGTCGAGACCAAGATGGGCGAAACCCACTTCGGCGAGCTGGCGGCCTGGGCCCAACGAATCGGCACGTCCTGACCCATGAATCCTGACGTCGAGACCTCCGACTGGGCAACGCCGTTCGAGCAGGGCAACGGCAACCAGACCACCACCTGGGAGGCCTGCATCGCCTTCCATGCCCGGTTGGCGGAGGCCTTTCCGCAGCACTACCGGCTGGCCGAGATCGGCCGCAGCGACGCCGGCGCTCCGCTGCACGGCGGCGTGTTCAGCAGCGACGGCGTCTTCGAGCCCGCCGCGGCGCGGGCGACCGGCCGCGCGGTGCTGTTCATCGACAACGGCATCCACCCCGGCGAGCCCGAGGGCATCGACGCGACGATGGCGCTGCTGCGCGACCTGTGCCGGGATGCCGCCGTGCGGCAGGCCCTGGGCCGCACGGTGCTGGTCTGCATCCCGGCCTACAACGTCGACGGCCTGCGCGAACGGGGCGACGCCAGCCGCGTCAACCAGCTCGGCCCCGAGGCCTACGGCTTTCGCGGCAACGCGCGCCACCTCGACCTGAACCGGGACTTCGTCAAGGGCGCCAGTCGCAACACTCGCGCCTTCTGGCGCTGGTTCGTGGCCTGGGACCCGGACGTCTTCATCGACACCCACACCTCCAACGGCGCCGACTACCCGCACACGATGACGCTGATCGCGACCCAGCCCGACAAGCTGGGCGGCGCGTGCGGGGCGTGGTTGCGCGACACGATGCTGCCCCGGCTGTACGCCGCGATGGCCGGGCGGGGCTTCCCGATGTGCCCCTATGTCAACCCGGTGGCGACGATCCCCGACGACGGCATCGCCGACTTCCCCGACACGCCGCGGTTCTCGACCGGCTGGGCAGCCCTGCACCACACGATCGGCTTCATGCCCGAGACGCACATGCTCAAGCCCTTTGCCGAGCGGCTGGCCAGCATGCGGGCGCTGATCGACGCCAGCATCGACATCGTCGCCGAGTGCGGGGCGCAGATCCGGACGCTCCGCGCCGCCGACCGTGCCGCGTTTTCAGCCGCCACCCGCGCGCCGCTGAGCTGGGCGCTGGACGAAACCCGGCACACGATGTTCCTGTTCAGCGGCTACCGCGCCGAATGGCAGCCCAGCCGCATCGGACGCTGGCAGCGACTGCGTTATGACCGCAGCGCCCCCTGGCAGCGCGAGATCCGCTGGTTCGACCGCCTGCGCCCGGTGGCCCAGGCGACGCTGCCACGGGGCTATCTGCTGCCACAGGCCTGGCCCGAAGTGGCCGAGCGCCTGCGCGAGCAGGGCGTGGCGATGCAGGCGTTGCCGGCCGACTGCCCACTGCGGGCCGAGGCCTGGCGCATCGAGTCGTTTGCCAAGCGGCCGTTGCCGTTTGAAGGCCAGCACCTGCACACCGATCTGCGACTCCGCATCGAGCCGCTGAGCGGGGTCGCGCGGGCCGGCGACTGGTGGATCCCGCTGGGCACCGGGCGCGACCGGTTGATCTTCGAGACCCTGGAGCCCGAAGGTGCCGACAGCTACTTCCGCTGGGGCTTCTTCGACGCCGTGCTCGACCGCAAGGAGGGTTTCAGCGACTACGTCTTTGAAGACGAGGCCGAGCGATTGCTGCAGGCCGAGCCCGAACTCGCCGCCGCTTTTGCCGCCTGGATCGCCGAGGATCCACTCCGGCTGGACGACGCCGAGGCCTCGCTGGGCTTCATCCACCAGCACTGCCGGCGCTGGGCCGAGCCCGCTTGGCGTCGCTACCCGGTGCTGCGCATCGTCGAGCCCCAGAAACTAGGGTTTGCCGCTATCTGAGCGCATTTCCATCAAATCCGGCGACGATCAGCGTACATTTCGCGCCCTGGCGGCCCATGCCGCAACGACTGGAAACACAAGCCGATGACTGTCCTGGTCCTCCACGGACCCAACCTGAACCTGCTCGGCAGCCGCGAACCCGAGGTTTACGGCCGGACCACGCTTGCCGAGATCGACGCAGAACTCGTCAAGATCGCGGCCGATGCTGGCGTGAAGCTGGCGCATTTCCAGAGCAACCATGAAGGGGCGCTGATCGACCGGGTCCAGGCCGCCCGGCTGGACGGCACCGCCTACATCGTGATCAACCCGGGCGGCCTCACCCACACCAGCGTGGCCCTGCGCGACGCCTTGCTGGCGGTGGCGATCCCGTTCATCGAAGTCCACCTGTCCAACGTCCACAAACGAGAGCCCTTCCGCAAGCACTCGTACTTTTCCGACCCGGCCGTCGGCGTGATCTGCGGCCTCGGCCCGGCCGGATACCGGCTGGCGCTGGACCACGCCTTGCGCGCCCTGCGCCCGGCCCGCGACGCCTGAGACACGCGCCGCGTCTTCCCCACCAGCGGCCTGCCTCGGCAGCCGCGCTTGACCCAGCACCCGCCATGGACCTCAGAAAACTCAAGACGCTGATCGACCTGGTCAGCGAATCCAACATCTCCGAACTCGAGATCACCGAGGCCGAAGGCAAGGTCCGGATCGTCAAGTCCGGCGGCGCTGCGCCGCTGGCCTACGCCGCGGCCGCCCCTGCCCTGGCGCCGGCGCCGGTCATGGCCGCACCTGCGGCTCCAGTGGCGGCAGCAGCCCCGGCGGCCGAGCCGGCACCGGTGGCCGAGCAGAAGCTGGTCAAGTCGCCGATGGTCGGCACCTTCTACCGCGCCGCGAGCCCGGGGGCCAAGGCGTTTGCCGATGTCGGCGACAGCATCAAGGCGGGCCAGGCGGTGTGCATCATCGAAGCGATGAAGATCATGAACGAGATCGAGTCCGACCTCGACGGCAAGGTGCTGCGGGTGCTGTGCGAAAACGGACAGGCGGTCGAGTTCGGCCAGCCGCTGTTCGTGCTCGAATAAGCCGCCGGCTCCCGCACCGTGTTCAAGAAGATCCTGATCGCAAATCGTGGGGAAATCGCCCTGCGGATCCAGCGGGCCTGTCGCGAGATGGGCATCAAGGCCGTCGTCGTCTATTCCGAGGCCGACCGCGAGGCCAAGTACGTCAAGCTCGCCGACGAGGCGGTCTGCATCGGCCCGGCGCCGTCGGCCCAGAGCTACCTCAACATGCCGGCGATCATCGCCACGGCCGAGGTCACCGACGCCGAGGCCATCCACCCCGGCTACGGCTTCCTGTCGGAAAACGCCGACTTCGCCGAACGTGTCGAGCGCAGCGGCTTCGTGTTCATCGGGCCGACGCCCGATGCGATCCGGACCATGGGCGACAAGGTCGCGGCCAAGCAGGCCATGATCAAGTCTGGCGTGCCCTGCGTCCCGGGCAGCGAAGGCGCCCTGCCCGAGGACCCGAAGGAGATCATTCGCCAGGCGCGAGCGATCGGATACCCGGTGATCATCAAGGCCGCCGGCGGTGGCGGCGGGCGTGGCATGCGCGTCGTGCACACCGAGGCGGCGCTGATCCACGCGGTGCAGACCACGCGGGCCGAAGCCGGCGCCGCCTTTGGCAACCCGGCCGTCTACATGGAGAAGTTCCTCGAGAACCCGCGCCACATCGAGATCCAGGTCCTGGCCGACAGCTTCAAGAACGCGGTCTGGCTGGGCGAGCGCGACTGCTCGATGCAGCGCCGCCACCAGAAGATCATCGAGGAGGCACCCGCACCCGGCATCCCGCGGCGGGTCATCGAGCGCATCGGCGACCGCTGCGCCGCGGCGTGCAAGAAGTTCGGCTACCGCGGCGCCGGCACCTTCGAGTTCCTGTTCGAGAACGGCGAGTTCTATTTCATCGAGATGAACACCCGGGTGCAGGTCGAACATCCGGTGACCGAGCTCGTCACCGGGATCGACATCGTGCAGATGCAGATCCGCATCGCGGCCGGCGAGAGGCTGCCGTTTTCGCAGCGCTCGATCCAGATGCGCGGCCACGCCATCGAGTGCCGCATCAACGCCGAGGATCCCTACAAGTTCGTGCCCAGCCCGGGCCGGGTGACGCTGTGGCACGCCCCGGGCGGCCCTGGCGTGCGGGTGGACAGCCATGTCTACACCAACTATTTCGTGCCCCCGAACTACGACTCGATGATCGGCAAGATCATCTGCCATGGCGACACCCGCGACCAGGCGCTGGCGCGCATGCGGATCGCCTTGTCCGAGACGGTGGTCGAAGGCATCCAGACCAACATCCCGCTGCACCGCGAGCTGATGGTGGACAGCAAGTTCATCGAGGGCGGAACCAGCATCCACTACCTCGAAGGCTGGCTCGGCCAGCACCGGCGCTGACCGCGCGATGGCCCTGGTCGAGTTGCTGCTGACGCTTCCGCAGGCCGCGGTGGAGGCGGTGTCGGACGACCTCGTCGAGACGCTGGAGGCACTGGCCGTGTCGGTCGAGGACGCCGACGCCGGCACCGAGGCCGAGAGCGCCCTGTTCGGCGAGCCCGACATGCCACCCCCGGCCGCCGGCTGGCAGCGCAGCCGCTTGAAGGCGCTGTTCGACGACGCCGAAGCCGCCGAGACCGCCGCCACCTGGCTGCTGGCCCACCACGCCGACAGCGGACTCGCGATCCAGGCCCTGGCCGAGGTGCCCGAGCAGGACTGGGTGCGCATCACGCAATCGCAGTTCGAGCCGGTGCCGGTGACGCCGCGCTTCTGGATCGTGCCGAGCTGGCATGCGGTGCCCGATGCCGCCGAGGTGTCGATCCGCCTCGACCCGGGGCTGGCCTTCGGCACCGGCACCCATCCGACCACGCGCATGTGCCTGCGCTGGCTGGCCACCCAAGCCGCCGCCCTGCCCTGCCCGGTGCTGGACTACGGCTGCGGCTCGGGCATCCTGGCCATTGCGGCGGCCAAGTTCGGCGCCACGCCGGTGGACGCGGTCGACATCGACCCGGCGGCGGTGACCGCGACGCGCGACAACGCGGCGGCCAATGCCGCTGCGCTGGCGACCGTCGGCCTGCCCGAGGCCATCGGTGCCCCGGCCGGGCGTTATGGGCTCGTCGTCGCCAACATCCTGGCAATGCCACTGAAGCTGCTGGCGCCGCTGCTGTGCGGCCACCTCGCCCCGGGCGGCCGGCTGCTGCTGGCGGGACTGCTCGAGCGCCAGGCCGAGGACATCGCAGCCGCGTATGCCCCCTGGCAGCGCCTGGCCGTGCTCGACCGGGAAGACGGCTGGATCCTGATGGGCACACACCGTGCCGATGGCCGCGCGGCCGCCTGACCGCCTGACGACGCAGGCCCCGGCACGATGAGTTCGCTGGCCACCCGCTGCCCCGAATGCGGCACCGTGTTCCGCGTCGTGCCGGACCAGCTCAAGGTCTCGGACGGCTGGGTGCGCTGCGGCCGCTGCACCGCGGTGTTCAATGCGGTCGAGAACTTCGTCGACCTCGACGCCCGGTCGCCGGCGAGCCCGGCCGCGACCCCCACGCCACCGCCAGCGTCGCCGCTGGAACCTCTGGCCGCCACGCCTCGTGTCGAGCCCGCGCCCGAACCCGACCACGACCCTGCGCCGATCCTGAAGCCTGCGCAAACGGCCTTCGACCGCTTCGAGGATGAGCAGGCCGAGGCGCCCTTTGGCGAGATCGCTCGGCCGCCCGCGGTGCCGGCCGAATCAGCGGTCCGTGCATCCGACAACGAGCCACGCGCCGAGGCCGATGCCCGTACCGCGCCGCTGCCACGCTTCGTGCGGCAGGCCGACCGTGCGGCGCGCTGGCGCAGCCGGCCGCTGCGCCTGACCGTCACCGCACTGAGCGTGCTGCTTGCAGCGCTGCTCGGCGCCCAGGCCGTCTACACCTGGCGCGACACGATCGCCGCCCGGGCTCCGGCGCTGAAGCCGGCGCTTCTGGCCGCCTGCGGCGTGCTGCAGTGCACGATCGGACCGGCTCGCCGCATCGCCGACCTCGGCGTCGAGGCCAGCGGCCTGCTGCGCGTGGAAAAATCAAGCCTTTACAAGCTTTCGCTGACCCTGCGCAACCGTGCCGACATCGCCCTGGCCTTGCCGGCGCTGGACCTGAGCCTGACCGACGGCGAAGGCCGGCTCGTCGCACGGCGTGTGTTGTCGCCCACCGAACTCGGACTCGCCGCTGCCACCATCGCCGCCGGACAGGACCTGCCGATCCAGGCCGTGCTGCAACTCGGACGCGAGGCCCCGGCGGTGAGCGGCTACACCGTCGAACTGTTCTACCCCTGACCCTCTGCCCCGAACTGGACCCTCCATGCCCGCGCTGATCTGTGGCTCGCTCGCCTTCGACACCATCACCACCTTCCCGGGGCGCTTTGCCGAGCAGATCCTGCCCGAGCAGGTGCACATCCTGAACGTCAGCTTCCTGGTGCCGACGCTGCGCCGCGAATGGGGCGGCTGCGCCGGCAACATCGCCTACTCGCTGCAACTGCTGGGCGGCGCACCGGTGATCCTGGCCGCGCTCGGCGTCGACGGGGGCGAGTACCAGCAACGCATCGCGTCCTGGGGTGCCGACACCTCGCTGATCTGGCGCGACCCGGAACTGCACACCGCGCAGTGCCACATCACGACCGACCGCGACAACAACCAGATCACCGCGTTCCACCCCGGCGCGATGAGCCACGCCCACATGATCGCGGTGCCGGGCAAGACCGAGCGGCCCGACCTGGCGATCGGCATCATCGCGCCCGACGGTGGCGAGGCGATGTGGCAGCACGCCCACCAGATGCACGCCGCGGGCATTCCGTTCATCTTCGACCCGGGCCAGCAGTTGCCGCAGTTCGACGGCGACCAGCACCGCGAGATGCTCGGCATGGCGCGCTGGGTCGCCGTCAACGACTACGAGGCCAAGATGCTGGCCGACCGCACCGGCCTGACACTGGCCGAGATGTCCCGCCGCGAGAACATCGCCGGCGTCATCGTGACCCTGGGCGCAGAGGGCTGCGAGCTGTGGCAGCAGGGCGAACGCAGCCACGTGCCGGGTGTCGTGGCCCAGGGCGTGGTCGACCCGACCGGCTGCGGCGACGCCTTCCGATCGGGCCTGCTCTACGGCCTGGAGCGCGGCTGGACGCTGGAGCGCTGCGTCGTGCTGGCCAACCGGCTGGGCGCCATCAAGATCGCCAGCCGCGGGCCGCAGAACCACACGCTGGACGCTGGCACGCTCACCACAGCTTGACGCAGGGGCCCTGGATCGCCAGCTCGCCGCTGGGCGCGGCCGGCAGTGCGGCGCCGGCGGCCAGCGGCTCGAAGCTCACGCCCAGCCGCGCGACCTTGAAGAACAGCTTCTCCGAGGTCTGCGGCAACGCGATGCGCCCGGTGCCGGTCGCGGGCAGGCTGCCGACGGCAAACGGCGCCGAGCCGTCATTCGGATAGGCCCACAGCACCCCGGTGCGGCCCGCCGGAGGCACCAACGGGCGCAGCAACTTGGCCGTCAGCACCTGGCCATGGCGGCGTGAGCTGAGCAGCAGCACCGGCTGGCCGGCAGGGTCGGACAACAGGCCGACGTAGCTGGCCGGCAGCTCCTCGCGCAGCGGCTCGTGGCCGATCCAGCCCGGATTGGCCTGCAGCAATGCCACGCTGGCCACGACCGCCGCCAGCGCCCCGGCCGCCAGGCCCGACGCCGCGCCGCCCCACCAGCGCTGCCACCACGATTCGGCGCGAGCGGCGGCCCTCGTTCCAGCGGATTGCGGGGTCGCCTGTGGCGCCGCAGGCGTCAGGCCCAGGCGCTGCTCCAGCCCCTGCCAGACACTCTCGCGCGGCTGAAGGGGCGGCACTGCGGCAGCCAGCGTCGCCAACTCTGCCTGCCAACGCGCGACGGCGGCACGGGCGGCGGCGCTTTCGTGCAGCAGGCGCTCGAAGCGACGACGCGCGCCGCCGGTCAGCGTGCCGAGCGCGTAGTCGCGGGCCAGCGCGTCGAGCCGGGTCGGGATCAGCAGATTCATGCTGCACCCCCGCCCAGGCCGGCAGCTTGCAGGCATTCGCGCAGCCGGTCGCTGCCGCGGCGCACCCAGGCCTTGACGGTGCCCAGCGGCGCGCCCAGGGTCTCGGCGATCTCGCTGTGGACGAGGCCGCGGAAGTAGGCCAGCGCCAGCGCCTGTCGCTGGCCGGCGGCCAGGTCGTCCATGCAGCGGTCGATGCGCGCCCGCACGAAGGCCTGGTGCACCAGCTGCTCGGGCTGGCGCTCGGCCGAGTCGGGCAGGGCCTCGGCCTGGCCGTCCTCGAGCGCGACGGTGGCCTGGCGCAGCGCCACGCCGACCCGCAGCCGGTCGATCGCCTTGTGGCGCACGATGTTGATCAGCCAGGTCATCGGCGTCGCCAGGCCGGCGTTGTAGCTGCCCGCCGAATGCCAGACGTTGAGAAACGCCTCCTGCAGCACGTCTTCGGCACGCTCGCGCTGCTGCATCACACCCCAGGCGATGCCCAGCAAGTGCGCCGAGGTGGCGCGGTACAGCGCCTCGAAGGCCCGCGCGTCGCGCAGCGCCACCCGCGCGATCAGGCCGGCCAGATCGGCCGGCGCGGCCACGCTGTCGCGCTGGGGATCGGCGGGTTGGTCACGGGTCATGGTGGCCGCGAGTCTAGGCCGCGACCCGCCGCGCCAGCGCTTCAACCACCGCGTGGCGTCGGCTTTGAGCGGGTTTTGCGTCCGGATTCGCGCCAGCCCTCGTAAGTGGTCGCGGCTGGCAGAAACGAGCGACCTTCAGTGCCGCTCAGCGCCGTGCCGGCATCAAGACCCCACTGTTCGAACTCGAGAACCCACCAGGAGTGACTTTCCCATGAACCGCATGAACCCGACCCCCCGCCTTGCCTTGACCCTCGGCACCGCGCTCGTCGCCAGCCTCGCTGCGCTGGCACCGGCACAAGCCGCCGACGTTCTGTTTGCCACCGCGCCGTTCCAGGGCTCGGTCGCCGACCCCAACGACGGCGTTCGCACCGTCTTCGGCGGCCTGGAGCAGCAGCTGCCGGCCTTCGATCTGGCCCAGGACCGGTTCGTCTTCACCCACCCGGCCTTTGGTGCCGGTGGGCCGCTGAGCTTCATCAGCGCGGCGGCTGCCGGCATCCCGGCCAGCGGCTTCAACGTCATCGTCCTGCAGAGCACCGACAACGACGGCAACCCGGCCACACCCTTCAATGCCGGCAGTGCGGCCAACCTGATCGCCGGCCAGGTGCAGACCGACGGCCCGGGCTTCTTCATCTATCACAACAGCGGCCTGCGCGTAAACCGGCTGGTCTGGTCGAGCAACCTCAACAGCGCCACCGGCGACCTGTCGATCCTGGCCCGCGTGCTGAACCCCAGCGGCGCCGACGCGATCGGCCAGCTTGACGACTTCAGCGCAACGAACTTCGCGCTCGCGCCGGTGCCCGAGCCCACCACCTGGGCGCTGATGCTGGGGGGCCTGGCCGGTGTCGCCGCGATGCAGCGGCGGCGTCGGGCTCCCGCGGCGGCCTGAGGCGGGTCGCAGGTGCGCGGGTGTAAAACCGGCCATCGGCCGCGCCACCTCGGTGCGGCCTGTGGAGGACACCTGACATGCACACAAGACATGAATGCCGGATGGCGGCCGTGGCTGCCGCCTTGGTGGCCATGGTGGGCGCACCCGTACTGGCCCAGAGCACCGACCCGGGCGCCCGGGTCTGGCTGCAGGCCATCGGCCACGCCGCGAAGATCGAATCGACGGCGCGCATCGACGAGTCGTTCAACGGCCCACGTGGCACGACGATCGACCTCGAGCGCGACCTGAACCAGGACGACCGCAAGCTGGTCGGCAACCTTGCCTTCGGCGTGCGTCTGGGCGAGCGCTGGCGGCTGGAGCTCGAGTACCTGCAGCTGCGCCGCGGCGGCAGCGCGGCGTTGCCTCGGGCCATCCGCTTCGACGGCGTCGACTTCGCGCAGGGCGCCGCGATGACGAGCGAAAGCCGTCTCACCTACACCCGCGTCAATGCCGGCTTCTCGCTCGTGCGCAGCGAGGCAGGCGAGTTCGGTATTGCCTTCGGTGGCGCGTCGGTCGACCAGCGACTGACGGTCCGTGGCCGGCCGGCCAACGCCAATGCCGGAACCACCGAGCGGGTGCGCAGCGACGGCGTCGTGATGCCGCTGGCCGGCCTGTACGGCCACCTGAAAATCGCCCCGAAGTGGCGCCTCACCGGCCGCGCCTACGTCGGCAGCATCGACAACAGCGACGGCAACGGCGCCGTCAACGACGTGTCGGCGATGGCGGTCTGGCAGTTTGCCGACCAGCTGAGCCTGGGCCTGGGCTGGCGCGTCCTGAACCTGCGCGCCGAGCCGCGGCTGATCGGCTTCATCTTCGCGGTGCCGGTGACGAGCGAGTTCCACACCCGCTTCAACGGCCCGCAGGTGGTCATCGAAGGTCGGTTCTAGGCACCGGCAGCTCCACCGGCGTGCCGCGCTGCGCGCTCAGCCGCAGCGCGTCCATCGTCGCCGCCACGTCCAGGCTCAGCGACTGCATCGCCAGGTCCTGGCCGGCGCCGCGCACCTGGGCTGCAAAGGCCTCGGCCTCGCGCCTGAAGCCGTTGGCCGGCTCGCAGGGCTCGTCCTGCAGCGGCACGTCCCAGCCCGGTGAACTGCGCACACGCAGCAGGCCGGGTCGATCCGGGGCGATGTGGTTCTGGTAGTCGGTGAAGGCCACGCCGGCGCTGCCGACGACCATCGCATGGCGGTGCACGGCGGTGTCGAAAGCGCACAGGATCTGCGCCGAAGCCCCACCCGCGAAGTGCAGCGTCGCGGCCAGGCGCCGGTCTTCGCCCGCAGGACCCCAATGCGCCACCGCGCTGGCCGCCAGCGGGCGGGTGCCGAACAGCAGCCGCGCCAGACACACCGGGTAGCAGCCGACGTCCAGCAAGGCGCCGCCGCCTTGTGCCGGATCGTGGCGGTAGTTGCCCGGCCGCGCGAGCGGGAAACCAAAGCTCGCCTGGATCGCGCGCAGCTCGCCCAGCCGGCCTTCGCGCAGCAGGGCATGCAGGCGCTGCGTCTGCGGCTGGAACACGAACGGGAAGGCCTCGAGCAACACGCGGCCATGGCGCGCTGCGGTGTCGAACATCGCCTGCGCTTCGGCCTCGTTCAAGGCGAGCGGCTTTTCGCACAGCACGTGCTTGCCTGCGGCCAGCGCCCGCAGCACCCAGGGGGCATGCAGATGGTTGGGCAGCGGCACGTACAGCGCATCGACCGTCGGGTCGTCGATCAGCGCCTCGTAGCTGCCGTGCCACTGCGGCACGCCGAACTCGGCGGCAAAGGCCCGCGCCTTGTGTGCGTCGCGGCTGGCGACGTGCGTGACCCGCACCGACGCGCTTGGCTGCACGCCGGGCACGAATCCACGCGCGATGTCGGCACAGCCGAGCACGCCCAAGGTCAAGGTTTGGGGGGTTGTCATGGCCAAAGTCTCTGCAACAGGACGCCGACTGTGCCGCAAGGCCGGGTCTACAGTGCGCCATCTTCAGGAGCCCGTCATGCACCCCACTGAACGCTACGAACGCTTCCTGGCCCTGCACCAGGGTCCGGGCCTGTTGACCATGCCCAACGCCTGGGACGGCATGTCCGCGCTGCTGCTGCGCGAGGCCGGCTTCCAGGCCCTGGGTTCAAGCTCGATCGCGATCGCCTTTGCGCTCGGGCGGCCCGACGGCGTCCATGCCGTCAGCCGCGAGGCGGCGGTGGCCAACGCGGCATTGCTGTCGGACATCAGCGGGCTGCCCGTCAATGGCGACCTGGAAGACGGCTTCGGCCCCGACCCCGAAGACTGCGCACTCACGGTGGAGGCCGCGATCGCCGCCGGCCTGGCCGGCCTGGGCATCGAGGACACGACGGCCGACCCGGCGCGGCCGATCCACGACTTCGACCTGGCCGTGGCACGCGTGCGACGCGCGGCGCAGGTGGCGCGTGGCCGCATCGTGCTGACCGCCCGCACCGACAACTACCTGAAGCCCGGTCCCTACGACCTGGACGACACGATCCGCCGCCTGAGTGCCTTTGCCGAAGCGGGTGCCGACGTGTTGTTCGCGCCCGGGCTGCCGGACCTGGACGCGATCCGCGCCGTCGTGAAGGCGGTCGCCCCCAGGCCGGTGAACGTGGTCGTCGGCCCGGCCAGCGGTCCGGTGTCGGCAGCGACGCTCGAACAGGTGGGCGTGCGCCGGCTGAGCCTGGGCGGCGCGCTGTACCGGCAAAGTCTGCGCGCCTTGCGCGACTCGGCACAAGCCCTGGCCCAAGGCGACGTGGCCACGGCCCTGGCCGGTGCGATCACCAGCCGTGAACTGGCGGCCTTGCTGCCCGCCTGGCCTTGAACCACGGTGCGCCCTGGACGCGCCTTGGACGCGCCGCAATCCGGATTCAGTTCACCGTCTGCGCCAGCTCCCCGCTGGCGTAGCGCACGGCCACCTGCTCCAGCGTCAGCGGCTTGATCTTGGCCGCCTGGCCTTCGCAGCCGAACTGCAGGTAGCGCTGCTTGCAGACCTGGTAGGCCGCCTCGCGCGCGGGCTTGAGCCATTCGCGGGCGTCGAACTTGTCGGGGTTCTCGGCCATGAACTTGCGCACCGCGCCCGTCATCGCCAGCCGGATGTCGGTGTCGATGTTGATCTTGCGCACGCCGTGCTTGATCGCTTCCTGGATCTCTTCGACAGGCACGCCGAAGGTCTCCTTCATCTTGCCGCCGTACTGGTTGATGATCGCCAGCAGCTCCGGCGGCACGCTGGACGAGCCATGCATCACCAGGTGGGTGTTGGGGATGCGCTTGTGGATCTCCTTGACGCGGCCGATGGCCAGGATGTCCCCGGTCGGCTTGCGGCTGAACTTGTAGGCCCCGTGGCTGGTGCCGATGGCGATGGCCAGCGCGTCGAGCTGCGTCGCCTTGACGAAGACGGCGGCTTCCTCGGGATCGGTCAGCATCTGGCTGTGGTCGAGCTTGCCTTCGGCGCCGACACCGTCCTCCTCGCCGGCATCACCGGTCTCCAGGTTGCCCAGGCAGCCGAGTTCGCCCTCGACCGTGACGCCGACCGCATGGGCCATGTCGACGACCTTGCGCGTGACCTGCATGTTGTAGTCGAACGAGGCCGGCGTCTTGCCGTCCTCCATCAGCGAGCCGTCCATCATCACGCTGCCGAAGCCCAGACCGATGGCGCCCTGGCAGATCTTGGGGCTGGTGCCGTGGTCCTGGTGCATCACCAGCGGGATGTGCGGCCAGGCCTCGGTGGCGGCCTGGATCAGGTGCTTGATGAAGCTCTCGCCGGCGTACTTGCGGGCACCGGCGCTGGCCTGCAGGATCACCGGCGCGCCGACCTCGTTGGCCGCCTGCATCACCGCCTGGACCTGCTCGAGGTTGTTGACGTTGTAGGCCGGAATTCCGTAGCCGTTCTCGGCAGCGTGATCGAGCAACTGGCGCATCGAAACCAAGGGCATGGGGGACTCCTGCGGGCGGGGGGATGAAACCGGACGAAATTCTAGTTTGGCAGGTCTTTTGCGGTCTTTTCCGGCTCAAGCCTGGAATGAAGTCACGTCAGACTGATGACTCGACTGTCTCCTTCACCACCCGAGCCATGAACGCCTCCCGCCGCACGCCCCTGGCCAGCCTGACGCAATGGATCACGCCGGCCATCGCCCAGCACGGCAACGCACTGCCGCAAGCGCTGGCGGCGCACCTGGGCGTCAGCCGGCGCAGCGCCCTGCACTGGCTGCGACAACTGGCCGCGGCTCAGTGGCTGACGATCGAAGGGCGGGGCCCCAAGATGCGCTTCGCGCCCGGCGCCTTGCGCCAGGTCGTGATGAGCTACGGCCTGCCGGGCCTGGACGAAGCGCGGGCCTGGCGCCGCGACTTCGCACCCCACTTTGCACTGCCTCCGGAAACGGCACGCATCGTGCAGCACGCGTTCACCGAACTCGTCAACAACGCCTCCGAGCACAGTCACGGAACCCAGGTCACGGTGTCGCTGCGCCAGACCGCGATGCACGCCCAGCTGCTCGTCTCGGACAACGGCTGCGGCCTGTTCGACCGCATCGCGCGCGACTTTCCGCTCCTTGACGAACCGGCCGTCGCGATGCTCGAGCTCGCCAAGGGCAAGCTCACCAGCGCGCCGGACCGGCACTGCGGCCGCGGCCTGTTCTTTGCGTCGCAGCTGGCCGACGTGTTCCAGGTCCACGCCAACACCAGTGCCTTCCAGTGCCTGCCCTGGAAGGACCAGCCCTGGTCGCCGACACGGGCGCTGCCGCAGGCGTCGCGGCCCGGGACGTCGGTCTACTTCTCGATCGCCCTGGACAGTCCGCGCCGGCTCGATGCGGTGCTGGCCGCGCACAGCATCGGCGATTCGGGTCTGGCATTCGACCGCACGCGGGTCCCGCTGGCCTTGCTGACCGGCCCCGGGGTCGGCCTGACCTCGCGCGCCGATGCCCGGCGTGCAGCGGCACGGCTGGCAGAGTTTGCACGCGCCGAACTGGACTTTGCCGGCGTGCCCCATGTCGGCCACGCCTTCGCCGACGAGCTGTTCCGCGTCATCCGGCGCGAACAACCGGCGCTGGACCTGGTGCCGCTGAACGCCGCCGCACCGGTGGCGGCGATGCTGGCTTCAGCAGGCGAGCATCGGGCTGCGTGAGCGCACCATCTCGCGGGCGCGCTGCATCGCATAGCGCACCGCAGCCTCGGCGCTCGGCCATCGGTAGCCGCAGGCCAATGCGTCGTCGCGGAAGGCCTCGCGCTGGGTCATCGTCTCGACACCGCCTTCGGACTGGCGCTTGACGACCAGCGCGGCAATGTAGCCATCGCCCTTGGGCGCCTCGAGTGCGCCGACGAAGATGCGGTAGTCGCCTTCGCGTGCTTCCTGGAATTTCATGTTCTTGTCGCCTTCACTTCGGAGCGTGCCCTGCAAGCGTCACAAAGCGCCACAGCCAGGGCGACATGATGTTTTTCGCGGTCCAGGCCTTCAACCCCTCTGCGGAGGGGAAAACGTCGCCTGGACAGGGGACGCGCGTCGCTGGCGTTACGTGCCAGCGATCAAGTTGCTTCGTGTCACCGGTGCGCAACCGGGGCCGGCCCGGCACTCACACCAATGGTCTTCGGCTGCGCTCGGCGAGGTAGAACCACTCGTGGCCGGGCAGCGCACTGGGGTCGGGGAAGACGATGTGCCCGGGCGCCTCGGCGCGCAGCTCGGAGCCGTCGGCGCGCACGGCGATGAGCTCGCCGGCGGCCAGCGCATCGAAGCTCGTCCAGGCACGCACGAAGCGGTCGCCTTCGGCATGGCGGTCGACGACCCGGGCCAGGGTCAGACAGTCAAAGCGCGGCGGCGGCGGCTCCAGCGGCGCGTCGACCAGGCCGAGCAGGGCCAGCGTCTGGCGGATCGCGCGGTAGGCCACCTCGGGGCCGGCCGGGTCGTCGTGCTGGCCACACTCGAGCGTCACGCCATAGCCGCCGACCGAACGCATGTACTCGGTCGTGCCGACGCCGTAGGCCGGGTCCTCATGCACCGCGCCCGGGGTCAGGGCCATCGCGCGGCGGCGCTGCACGCCATCGGCATAGGCCGCCAGCCAGCCCTCGACAACCCGGTCGACGCCGACATGCGCCGCCAGCCGGGCCTCGGCTGCGGCATGGCCAAAGGGTTCCAGCGGGCCATCGTTGTCGACCGGACCGCGCATCACGAAGGGCCGGCCGGGGCTGCGGAAGCTGTGCAGGTCGAGCAGCACGTCGTGGTCGGCGAGCAGCGGGCACAGCACGTTGGCGATGCGGTCCTCGTTGTCCTGCGGCTCGGCAGTGGGACGCAGGCGGCGGTTGAGGTTGCGGTCACCGTTGCGCTGGCCCAGGGCGAAGGCCTTGGGGTTGGCCACGGGCACGAAGGTCACGAGCCCGCGGGCGATGACGAGCTCGCCGCGTTCGATCTCGCCCAGCACGCGCCGGATGCCCAGCGTGCCGTGCGTCTCGTTGCCGTGCACCGCGCCGGTGACGACGAGGCGTGGCCCGGGGCCGAAGCCGGTGATTCGATGACTGACCAGCATCAGGCCAACTCCTGCCCGGTGAGCATCCGATGCGCCCGTGCGTAGCGCTCGTGCAGCGCGAGGATCACGTGCTCCGGCAGATCCAGCGCCGCCTGCTCCAGGCCGCCGGTGATGCCGGTGCCTGCGAGCCAGTCGCGCAGCGGCTGCTTGTCGAGCGCGACGATGCGGCCCTGGGCCAGCTCGTCTGCCAGCCACAGGCGCGACGAGTCCGGTGTCAGGATCTCGTCCATGAGCGTCAGGCGTCCGTCTTCGTCCAAGCCGAACTCGAACTTGGTGTCCGCCAGCACGATGCCGCGTGCGGCTGCCAGGTCCGACGCGGCCTGGAACAGCCGCAGCGACACCGCCCTCACCTCGGTCGCGCGCTCGACGCCGATCAGCCCGGCCAGCCGTTCGAACGGAATGTTCTCGTCGTGGTCGCCCACCGCGGCCTTGGTCGCGGGGGTGAAGATCAGTTCGGGCAGGCGGTCCGTGGGCTGAAGGCCCGGTGGCAGCGCGATGCCGCAGACGGTGCCGCTGGCGCGGTATTCCTTCAGCCCGGAGCCGACGACAAAGGCGCGCACCACGGCCTCGCAGGGCAGTGGCGTCAGGCGCTTGACCAGCATGCCGCGGCCGCGCACCTGCGCCACCTCGTCGGGCGCCACCACGCTCTCGGGCGCCGCGCCGGTCAGGTGGTTGGGCACCCCGTCGCGCAGCTGCTCGAACCACCACAGCGCGGTCTGGGTCAGCAACCGGCCCTTGCCGGGCACCGGGTCTTTCATCACGACGTCGAAGGCCGAGAGGCGGTCGCTCGCGATCATCAGCATCCGGTCGGCACCGACGGCGTACAGGTCGCGCACCTTGCCCCGCGCGATCAGCGGCAGGCTGTGCAGTTCAGTCCGGGCCACGGCAGGGCCGAGTTCGGCGAGTGTTCTGGCGGTCATGGCCGCGATTTTCGCCCGCCGCAGCGAAGGCTCGTCAAAGCAGGCTCAGCGTGCCGGCGCTGGCGTCCAGCCGCACCCGCAGGTTCATCGGCAGCGCCCGGTTCGGCGTCCCGTGTCCGCTGGGCCAGCCCCCGAGCAGCGGTTTGCCCAGCGGCAGCAGCGTGCGCTCCAGCAAGGCCAGCGGCGAGTCGCTTTCGGTGAAGCTTCCGAGCACGAAGCCGGCCACCGCCTCCAGCACCCCGGCCAGACGCAGCTGCGTCAGCAGCCGGTCGACGCGGTACAGCGACTCGCTCACGTCCTCGAGGAACAGCACCGCGCCTTCGGTCCTCCAGGCCCAGGGCGTGCCCAGCAGCGCCGCCACCAGGCTCAGGTTGCCACCGACCAGCCGACCCTCGCAGATCCCCGGCACACGCAAGGGCTGGGTGTCGACCTGGCCACTCCGTTCAGCCGTTGGGGACAGCACATCGCCGGCCTGCCAACCCCGCGCCAGCGCCGCAAAGAACGCATCGGCATCGGCCTCGTGGCCAGGCAAAAGCAGGTCCGAAGCCGGCATCGGCGCATGCAGGCTGGCCAGCCCTTCGAGCGCCCAGAGGGCATGCAGAGCGGTCAGGTCGCTGTAGCCGATCAGGCACTTGCCGGCCCGGCGCACCCGTCCGGCATCGACGGCGTCGAGCAGCCGCATGCAGCCGTAGCCCCCGCGCAGCGCATGCAGCACTGCAACTTCAGGATCGGCCAGCGCCGCATGGAGGTCGGCCAGTCGCGTGGCGTCGTCGCCCGACAGGTAGTCCACCTCCGGCCAACGCGCCGAACAGCCGGGGAAGATCTTCGCCTTGAGGCCGTGGCGCGCATACAGCGCCGGCAACGCCGCGACCCCGTCGGCATCCGCCGGTCCGGCCGGCGCGACGATGCCGACGGTGCTGCCGGGGGGCAGTGGCGGAATCCACCACGGGTCGCGGCTCATGCCACCGGCCTCACTTCGTGGGCTCGGAATAGACCTCCGGCTCGGCAAACGCGATGCCTCGCCAGGGTTTGCCGGCGCGGTAGGCCTCGAGTCGCTGGCGCGCATTGCGCACGGCCTGCGGCGAGGCGCCGGCATCGGCCTCCATCGCCCGCAACGATTCGGCCATCGCGGCGGCGGCACGCTCGTAGTCCTTGATTTCGGCAAACGCGGCAGCCAGGGTGCTGAGCGAATCCGGGCCGGGGCCGTCTTGCGCAATCAGGGCCTGGACGAGGGACAAGGCCCGGGCTCCGTCGCGCCAGCGCGCGTCGTCGCAGGTGGCGAGCATCCAGGCCAGGTTGTTGCGCGAATGGCCCCAACCCGAGGCGACCGCACGTTCGAACCAGCGAATGGCATCGCCGCAGTCCGCCTTGGCCCCACCCAGACCGCCGGCGTGGAACATGCCCACGTAATCCTGCGCCGAGCCCAGGCCCCGCTCGGCAGCCCGCAGGTACCAGGAGAACGCGACCGCCAGGTTGCGAGGCGTTCCAGCGTCGCCGTAGTGGTACAGCTGACCGATGGCCTCCATCGCCTCGGCATCGCCGGCCTTGGCCTTGGCCAGCACCGGCTGTGCCACCTCGGGCAATGCGGGTGTCTCCGGCCACGAGGCGCAGGCACCCAGCGCGACGGCGCCCAGCAGGGCCAGCACAGCGGCAAACGAACGCAGGACCCTCGACATGCCTCACCTCCCGTTGAGCAAGCGCATTTCAACCCAGGTGCGGTCAGCCCGGAGGTGCATCAGGCTTTGGCCGCCGCCAGCGCCACCTGATGCACCGCCGCCCCCAGGCTCTGCAGCCGCCAGGTCGTTGCGGCCTCGGGATGCGACGCGTAGCGCCGGCCCAGGGTCGTCAGCACCGCGACGATGGCGTGCAGGCCGCTGGACGGGTCGCGCCAGATGCCGGCGTCGCTGGCGTAGTTGTCGGTGGTGCCGGTCTTGTGCGCGAAGACCGGTGCGTCCGGGCCACCGGGCACGGCACCGGGCAGGCGACGGAGCGAGCCGGCGCTGAGGATCTCGTTGAGTTGCTGGCCCTGCAGCACCTGGCGCAGGCGATCGCGGCTGGACGGGCTCAGCAGCGGCGGTGCGCCGGGGCTGAGCCAGGGCGCGGGCGGCGCGTCGGCATCGAGCAGCCAGAGCAGGCGCACCGTGTCCCAGGCCGTCATGTGCAGATGGCCGACGCCGGCGCCGTCGGCATTGCGCCAGCCGCCTGCGGCCGTGGTGTCGTTGAGTTGCAGGGTCGGCAGGCCGTGGGCGTCCAGGCGCCGGTTCAACTCGGCGGGCAGCAGGCCGACGCGGTGCAGCAGCGCGACACACTCGTCGGTCGCCTCGTTGCTGCTGACGACGATCATCGGTTCCAGCGCGGCCGGCCATGCCGAAAGCCCGGCATCGACGGCCATCGCGACACCCACCGCGACCACCAGCTTGACCAGCGAGGCCGGGTACGGTGCGACGAACCGGGGCAGGGCCGCCGTTCCCGGATGGGCATCGATCGGCCACAGCGGCCGCAGCGACAGCGACCCCCAGTCCGCCCCCGGCATCCAGGCCAGCGAATCGTTCTGCGGCCCGCCACGCAGGTCGGCGACAAACCGCAGGCCGACCAGCCCGCCAAAGCCCGGCGCGACCGTCGCCACGTGACCCTGCGGATGCTCGCGCGAGAACAGGACGTTGGCACCGACCGGCCCACGCCCGCCGGGGCGGAACACCACGAGCGCCAGATCCAGGCTCGGGAAGCCACTGGCCAGCGCCACCGGCTTCTGGCCGGCCCAGGCATCGGGCGTGGCGCCGAAGTCCTGCGCGAGCACGGCGTCGCGCAGCGCGTGGGCCAGGGCCGGGTCGTCCGGGATCATGGTGCGCCGCGGGCCCTCAAGGCGTGCCCGCCAGGTGGCAGGCCACCTCGCGTCCGACCACCGTGCGCAGCGCCGGCACCTCGCTGCGGCAGCGCGCGACGGCCCGCGGGCAGCGGGTGTGGAAGGCACATCCGGCGGGCGGGTTCAGCGGGCTTGGCGGCTCGCCGACCAGCGGGATGCGCTGGCGCTCGTCCTGCGCGCGCAAGGTCGGCACGGCCGACAGCAGGGCCTGGGTGTAGGGATGCTGGGGCGTGCCGAGGACCTGCGCCTTGGGCCCCTGCTCGACGATGCGGCCGAGGTACATCACGGCCACGTCGTGCGCGACATGCTCCACCACCGACAGGTTGTGCGAGATGAAGACATAGGCCGTGCCGGTGGCCACCTGCAGGTCCATGAACAGGTTCAGGATCTGGGCCTGGATCGACAGGTCCAGCGCCGAGGTCGGCTCGTCGGCGACGACGATCGCCGGGTCCAGCATCATCGCCCGCGCCACGGCCACACGCTGGCGCTGGCCGCCGCTGAACATGTGCGGGTAACGCTGCGCATGTTCGGGCCGCAGGCCGACGCGCTCGAGCATCGCGGCGACCCGGGCCTGCCGCTCGCCGGTCGACAGCGCGGTGTGGATGACCAGCGGCTCGGCCAGGGCCTGGGCGATGCTCTTGCGCGGGTTCAGCGACGCATAGGGGTTCTGGAACACCATCTGCACGCGCCGCCGCAGCGCCAGCGGCGGCGGGTGCGAGGCCGCGGCGTCCTGGCCGTCGATCAGCAGCCGACCCGACGTGGGCGGCTCGATCAGGGTCAGCTGGCGCGCCAGCGTGCTCTTGCCGCAGCCCGATTCGCCGACCACGGCCAGCGTGCGCCCGGCAGACAGTGAAAACGACACGCCGTCGAGCGCCCGCACGGTCGAGGCCTTGGCAAAGCCGCCGCCCCCCACGCGGTAGTGCCGCGCCAGGCCCTGGGCCTGCATCACGACCGCGAGATCAGACATCGTGGGCCCCGTTGTTTGTGTTCGGCCGCGGGAAGAAGCAGCGCACGTCGTGGGCCAAAGGCGGACGCTCGCCGACGCAGCGCGGCTGCACGTAGCGGCAACGCGGCGCGAGCAGGCAGCCGGTGGGACGGTCGTGGCGGCCGGGCACGATGCCGGGCAGCGCGTTCAGGCGCGTGGCGCCGCGGCTGTGCTCGGGCAAGGCCGCCAGCAGCGCCTCGGTGTAGGGGTGGCGCGGCGCGTCGAACAGCGCCGGCAGCGTGCCCTGCTCGACCACCTGGCCGGCGTACATCACCGCCAGCCGGTGCCTGGCCTGGCGCGCCATCTGGGCCACCACCGCCAGGTCGTGCGTGATCAGCACCAGTGCCATGCCCTGATCGCGCTGCAGGCGTTGCAGCAGCGCCATCACCTGGGCCTGGATCGTGACGTCGAGCGCCGTCGT